>APFI01000325.1 GCA_000403945.1 Desulfovibrio sp. Dsv1 | reverse complement strand
CCCCCCCCCCCCCCCCCCCCCGGCCGCGCTCTATACGGTGGAGGACGCCCAGAAGGCGGCCACTCTTTTTCAGGCCGTGGACTATCACAAATCCTTTGAGCCCACGCCAGGCATCCGCGTGACCTATTACGACGCCGGGCACATTCTGGGTTCCGGCTCCCTGCGCCTGGAAGCCGAGGAAGACGGCAGGACCACCAGCATGATCTTTTCCGGCGACATCGGTCGCCCCCAGTCCCTGATTGTCCGCGACCCGGAAAATCCGCCCAAGGCCGACTACGTGTTCATGGAGTCCACCTACGGCGACCGTAACCACAAGAATGAAAGCACCAGCACCGAGGAACTGGCCGAGGCCGTGGCCTACAGCCACACCAGGGGCGAAAAGGTGATCATTCCGGCCTTTGCCGTGGAACGCACGCAGGAGGTGCTCTACTGCTTGCACATGCTCAACAGCCAGGGTAAACTTCCAGAGGACATGCCGGTCTTCGTGGACAGTCCCCTGGCCATCCGGGCCACGGAAATTTTCGAGCGCAACCGCGAACTGTTCGACGAGGACGCCAAGGCCCTGCTGGGCAGCGGCGACAATCCCTTCTCCCTGCCCAACCTGCACTACACCCTGAGCACGGCCGAATCCCAGGCCATCAACGAGATCAGCGGCCCGGCCATCGTCATTTCGGCCAGCGGCATGTGCAACGCCGGGCGCATCAAGCACCATCTCAAGCACAATATCTGGAAGCCCGGCGCCAGCGTGGTTTTTGTGGGTTATCAGGCTGTGGGCACGGCGGGCCGCAAGCTGGTGGAACAAGCCAGAAAGATCACCCTGTTCGGCGAAGACATGGAAGTGAAGGCCCGCATTTTCACCATCAACGGCTTTTCCGGCCATGCCGGGCAGAGCCAGCTGCTGGACTGGCTGGCCCCGCTGACCGGCGACGGTACGCAGGTGGTGCTGGTGCACGGCGAAAATTCGGCCCAGACCACGCTGGCCGGGCTGATTCAGGAGCGCTTCAGGCTCACGCCGCTGATCCCCGGATACCTGGAGGAAATGGTTCTGGAAGGCGGGCGCGTGGCCCAGACCGTGCTGCACGAAAACCAGGCCCATCCCAGGGTGGACTGGAACTTCCTCACCGGCGAAGTGGAGCGCAAGTGGGACATGTTCAAGGGCAAGCTGGCCGACGTGGAAGGCCGCCCCTGGGTGGAACAGACCGAATTGCAGGAAGCCCTGGCCAAGATGGACTACGCCATGACCCGCCTGCTTTCGCGCATGTAGACGGCCTATGCGGATCATCGCCGGCGGCCTGGGCGGCCGTGTGCTGAAAACCGTGGAAGGCGAGGGCTACCGCCCGGCCATGGGCCGCACCCGCGAGGCGCTGTTCTCCATGCTGGCGTCGCGCGGTCTGGTCTGGGGCGAAACCCGCGTGCTGGACCTCTTCGCGGGCAGCGGCAGCCTGGCCTTCGAAGCCCTGAGCCGGGGCGCGCCATCGGCCATGCTGGTGGAAAACGCGGCCACGGCCATGCGCTGCCTTCGGGAAAACGTGGCGGCCCTGGGCCTCGAAGGTCAGGCCCACCCGATCAAGGAATGCGTGCTGCGTTTTCTCAAACGCTGGCCACCCGAAGGCTTTGAGCTTGCCTTCATGGACCCGCCCTACCGCAAGAACCTGGTGGAACCGGCTCTGCGCGCCCTGGCGGACAGGGGCTGGCTCGCGCCGGGGGCTCTTGTCACGGCGGAAATCGAAAGGGACGCCAGGCTCACGCCGCCCGCATCCTTCAACCTTCTGGCCGAGCGCATCTTCGGCCAGACACGCATCTGCATCTGGACGGCAGTATGAAAACAGCCCTCTATCCCGGCACCTTCGACCCACTGACCAACGGCCACCTCAGCCTGATCCGGCGCGGCTGCGACGTCTTTGACCAGATTATCGTGGCCGTGGCCGACAATACGCCCAAATTCCCGCTGTTCAGCCATGAGGAGCGAGTGGAAATGGCTCGCGAAGCCCTCAAAAACGAGTCGCGCGTGGTGGTGGAGCCCTTCTCCGGCCTGACTGTGGAATACGCGGCCCAGCGCGGGGTCTGTGCCCTGCTGCGCGGGCTGCGCGCGGTGTCGGACTTTGAGTACGAATTCCAGCTGGCCCTGATGAACCGCCGTCTGCAGCGCCATATCCAGACCGTGTTCATGATGACCGACTACCAGTGGCTGTTCATCAGCTCCACCATCGTCAAGGCGGCGGCCAGTCAGGGCGCGGACGTCAAGGGGCTGGTACCCGAGAACGTGCGCCGCAACCTGCTGGAAAAATACGCCAAAGGCGAAGTGCGCCGGGGCACGCCCTGTCTGGCGGCCCCGCACGGCGGCTTCCGCGTTTCGTAATGGCCGGGGACGCGTGGTCTTCTTCCACCGCGCGGCCCGCGCCGGTGATCTGCCTGGCCGGACCCACAGGTTCGGGCAAAACCGCTGTGGCCCTGCTTCTGGCCCGCGAGCTGAACGGCGAGGTGATCAACGCCGACTCGCGCCAGGTCTATGCCGATTTTCCGCTGATCACGGCCCAGCCCTCGCCGGAAGAGCGCGCCGCCTGCCCCCATCATCTCTACGGTTTTCTGCCCGCAACGCAAAAGATCAGCGCCGGGCAGTGGGTGGAACAGGCCGCAGCCAAGGCCCGCGAAGTGCTGGCGCGCGGCAGGACCCCGCTGCTGGTGGGCGGCACGGGCCTCTATTTTCAGGCCCTGCTGCGCGGCATCGCCGATATTCCGCCTCTGGACCCGGCCATCATCGCCCGCCTGGATGCCCGCCTGGACGCCGAGGGCGTGCCCGCCCTGCACGCCGAACTGCACAAGGCCGACCCGGCCTACGCGGCGCGCATCCATCCCAATGACCGCCAGCGCATCGCGCGGGCTCTGGAAGTGCTGGAAGGCACGGGCCGCCCCTTCAGCTGGTGGCATGAAAACGCCATGTCCGCCCCGCTCTGCCGGGGGGCGCTGCTGGTGCTCAACGCCGGACTGGCCTGGCTGGAGCCGCGCCTGGCCCGCCGCCTGGACCTGATGCTAGCCGCCGGGTCCCTGGACGAGGCGCGCCGGGCCCGCGCCCGTTGCGCCGATCCGGCCGCGCCGGGCTGGTCGGGCATTGGCGCGGCGGAAGCTCTGGCCCATCTCCAAGGCCGGATCAGCCTTGATGAATGCCGCCGCCTCTGGCTGCGCAACACCCGCGCCTACGCCAAGCGCCAGCTGACCTGGTTCCGGGCCCGGCCCGAAGCGCTTTTTCTGCCGCCCGACAACGTGGCGGCTGTGCTGGAAGAAGCCCGCCGGCACTGGACGGCCCCGGTCTGAAGCCTGATCCCGTACTGGTCGTCCTCGATATCCGAGCCCCTGACGCCCACGGTCTGCTCAAAGGCCCTGTTCCTGATGGTGTAGTCGTGCAGGGAAAGGTTTTCGATCACGCGGTCGCCCAGCCATTCCCGCATGCTGGGCAGCTTGCCCAGCCAGGGATAGGTATTGGCCGCCGTGGCCGAGGGAATGGTCATGCTGATCCTGTCATACTGGCTTTCCGCCATGCCCAGGCCGTTCCGGAAAGCCATGTTGAACGCCCTGAACAGCGCGTCCAGGGATGTCTTGCTGATAACCATGTTTCGCTCCTAGATTTTCACCCAGACGCCCTCGGCGTCCACGTCCATCACAATGCCGGCCACGGCATCCGTGCCGGAGTTCTTTTTCTTCACGGTCTGATCATCGGCCACATAGACCGTGGACCCGATGTCCGCGCGGGTCAGGGCCGCGTCGTCGGCCGCGTCGGCGAGGCCAAACACGCCGCGCCGCACCAGCACGGGTTCCCCGGCATCGGCCTGATGCCGGGCCACGCCCACGCAGGGCCCGCCCGCGGCCGTGGCCGGAACCGCCCTGCCCCCGGCATTCAGGGCCACCATGGCCCCGGCGTAAATCGTCTGGGCCGCCTCAAGGCCGAAAAGTTCGCCGTCGCGGCGTTTGGTATTCCTGTTCGCGGTCAAGGCAGCCATATCACACCCCCGCCTTTTGAAATTCGTCCTCGTTCAGGCCAAGGGCCGCGCACACGGCCTTTTCCGTTTCGTTCAGGGAAGGCGCGCCCTTGTCCGGCGACGCGGCGCTGGTGCCGGAATCCTTGCCCCCGCCGGGCCGCAGGTCAGGGGCCGTTTCCATCCAGGTCCTGAACCCCGCGGGGTTTTCGGCCGCATAGGACATGCCCCAGTCCGTCATGGCCGGAGTCAGCTTGCCCGCGCTCTGGGCCGCCCTGACCAGCGACTCCGCGCCGGCCCTGGCCTGCTCGGCCCTGAGCGCAGCCAGCTCCCGGCTGACGGACTCGTGCATGCTCATGGGCACGTATTTGGCCGGGTCCGGCCTGTCGGCGCGCTCCGCCCTGGCGGCAACCTCATGGGCCGCGCGGATCAGGCCCGCCGGGCCTTCGGATGCGTTCAGCGCCTTGCCCGCCCGGGCAACGGCGTCACGCTGGTCTTGCGCGGCGGCAATGACTTCCGCCTCGCTGGCGTCCGGGGAAAGGCCCAGGGATTGGGCCATGACCTCTCTGAAATTCATGTCATACTCCTTCGCGCCCAGATGGGCGTCGTTGTTGTCAACGTCGCGCTGCGCGGCGTTGAGGGCCTTGAGGTCAAGATTGGGCAGGTTGATCAGGGCGGCGGAGCGGATCATCAGCACCCGCCCGTCGGTCCTGTGGAGGAAAACCGGAGAAATGTAGCGGAACTCCCTGGCGGCCACGGCCCGCGCGCCCGCCTCGGTCCATTCCACGCGCGCCCAGATGCCGTCCGGACGCGGCTCAAGATCCCTGATCCAGCCGGCGGCCGGGGCAGGTCTGCCGTTTTGGAACGCAAACTCGGTCTGATGATTGTAGTCCAGCGGGATATCCGCGTTGCCGTGGTGTTCCCGCGTGGCGGTTATGACGGCTTCCGGATCATTCACGTGGTACGGTCCGCGCCCGTCCCGGCCGGAAAATGTGCCGAGAGGCAGGAGCTGTATCCATTCCGGCGCGCCGGGGGCTTCCGGGGACGGCGCGGGCAGCGCCGTGGAGTGGCTGGAGAAGGTTTTCGCGGTGCTCATGCGCCTGTTCTACAGGCGCCGGGAGGGGAGGAAACACCCGGAACAGGTTCCGGACAGGAAAAAGCCCGGCACGGGGCCGGGCTGCAGGGTGATCATGGGAGAAAAGCGGAAGCGGCGTCAGGGCTTGGGCCGGTTTTTCTCCTCAAGGCTGTCAGCGACGCTGGCGAGGCCCTGGCGGGCCAGATTGAGGATGGCGGTCATGCCCGCCCAGCCCTCCACGCTGTAGCCGTTTTCGCCCGTGCATGCGGGCGTGGCCAGGCGCGTGCCGTAGTTTTCGGCGGTCTCCTCCAGAAAGCGCAGCAGCGTGGCAACGTGGGAGATATTGTCGCTCACGTCGACCATGTCCCCGATGGGGTCAATGAGAGGGTTTTTACACATGTTCCACCCCCGGCAGGCAGGCACGGACAGGACGCGGCGCGGCGGGCGCAAGCCAGCCCAGCGCGTCAGCCGCCTCAAGCAGGGTACTCACTTCCCGGCCGTGGCAGTCCAGCAGTTTGGCAATGGCCTGCCTGCCCAGGCCCATGCTCCGATAGCGCAGCACCGCCCGCAGGCGGCGCTTCCTGGCCGGACCAAGCTTCCAGATGAGGCGGGCGGTTTCCTGCCGCTCCGTCTGGGGGAGAGCCCGCGGCACGGGGCGCTCAGGGGCGGCCATGCGGCGCAGGTTGTCCTCCATGTCGTTGAAGGCCTCGATGTAGCGCAGCTTCCAGAGCACGGCGGCCTTGCCGGTCATACCCATGACCAGCAGGGAAAGCGCGTCGCGGGTAAGGAGGCAGGCACGTTCCTGACGCACGGCTCCGTTACCGATTTTTACGTCAATGAACATGCGCCCAAAATTGGGCGCATGAAATGATTTCGGCAGGATAGAGCACAAACGGTCGATTTCGCGCAGCACATGGCTGTGCCTTTTCTGGAAATGCCGGGCCACGTCGGTGGACAGCACAGCGGGCGCGGCGCCCAGGGTGTGGAAGCGGATATCGGGAACAGCGGATGCAAAAGGCCGGGACATGGGACACCTCTCAGGGTTTTCATTGGCCCTCGCCAAAATGGCGAGGGCCGGGAGCTGAAAACCGCTGAGAGACGGCGGGCATATTCCCGGTTGCCCGGTATTGTATTGGCCCACTCCCGGCTGATACGCGGGAAGCATCCCCTGGCCGGATGGCGGGGAAAATGAAAAGGCGCCGCACTTCGTGGAAAGGCAAATGAGCGGCGTCCGCTCTCAGGGAGTTTTCAAGCTCCGTGGGAAGACCCTAGCCGAACATTGCGCCGGATGCAAGAAAATTTCACGGGGCGCAAAAACAAAAGGGAGAAGCGGCACGGGGTTGCCACGGCGGGAACGGCAACCCGCGGCGCCCGAATCAGCCCGTTTAAGAGCGTTCATAAACAGGGTGAAAAACTTTTTCCGGGCGTGGGTATGGGTTGGCGGAAAAACGGCCCGCAGAATCGAAATTTGACATTTTTCGGTATCGGGCTATCCTGAGGGCAACAGGCGGGCGTGACACGGTGATGAATCTGGCAGCCGTAGCACAAGCGCATCAGCGCTTCGGAGCGCATTGTGGGGTTCCCGCGAGAGCGGACGCCAGGCCCCACCGCCCGCCTCAGTTTTCATTCTTTCCCCGCCGCAATTTGCCGACAGCCCGCAATCTTTCTTTGTCCTTCCCGCTCAACCGCCGCAAGCTGGTCACATACAATTCATCGCCGATCCGTGTAGCCTTGACGATGACCACCACGCCGCCGGGCCGGTCCAGCGCAAAGGCCAGATTGCGGGCGTCCTGCCGCAATTTCTCGCCCTTCTCCACGGCTTCCTGGGCCAGGGCGTAATCCTCGGGCGTCAGTTCCGGGTGGTGAGCTTTCTGCTTGGCAAGGGTTTCCGCCGAGATGCGCGCCACCTGAACGGCCGCGCCGATTTCCGCGGCATCCTCCGGGGACAGGACGGCCAGGGGGAAGGGCCTTCCCGGATTTTCCATCCATGTGGCAAGCCCGGCCTGAACCAACCGGGCCACGGCCCGCCGGGCCAGCCCGGTTCTTTCCCCTTCCGGCGTCAGGGGCACGGCCGCGCGCAGAGCCTCGGAGCCGATGGCGGGTGGGCAATCCCCCACCTTGTCCATCATCAGACGGGCCGCATGCGCCGCCTGATCCGTATTGCCCGGATTGTAGGCCCAGCCGGGGTCAATGCCGCGCGGCACCATGAGCATTTCCCCGGTGCGGGGATTGACCCAGGGCGTTTCTCCCTCGTCCGGGGCATCGCTGACCGTCCAGCCCTCGGCCTCCAGATCCTCCCCGCTCACGCTCATGGCCTTGCAGCGGCAGCGCCAGCCGTTGGGCGGATAATGCGTCTCCCACCAGGGATGGTCCCGGGGCAGGATGATGCCGTGCCAGCGCCGGTGCTGGGGCCGGGTGCGATTGTCCAGCAGCGCCGTGTAGCGCAGCCAGGGCCGCTCGTCCCTGACGGAGTGCTGGCGCTGCCAGTCGCCCCGGGCGGCGGACACGCGCAGGTTGACGTCAAGAATCGTTTGCAGGCGGCGCGGGCTGCCCAGTTGCACTTCCCGCACCTCGCCGGTGAGCGGATCGGCGCGCTCGGTTTTGCCCCACCAGCCCCTGCTCTGGAGCGTGGGCGTCAGCTCCCTGCGGAAACGGTCAGGAGTCCAGCCTTCGGACATGGCCCTGACCAGGGAGGCGTGAATATCCCTGAGAACGTCAAAACCCGCCGATTGCGCCACGGTGAAGCCCGTCTGGTGAGCCTGCTGCCAGACCTCGGTCCAGTGTCCGGACGGGATGAGGTTGAGGCCGCGCCGCCTGAGCGCCGCGACAGCCTCATCGTCGGGGATGGAGGGGATGGCGGGCGGATAAACCGCAAGACCCGCAGGGGCTTTGAAGGAATGGGCGCATATTCTCGCCATCCGTACCGCAAGCGTTTTCGATTGCCAGTATTTTCATGCCCCGAACATCGGGGAAATTCCGTTTGGCGGCGTGGGAGCCGACCCGAAGGTGTGCGGCTGGATGTACGGCTATCTGTATAAGATCCTATCGCAAAGTCGAAAGGAGGCACGCAAGTCTTTTTTTCTTGGCGTGATGGCTGTCCTCAGCCATCGGATGACCGAACAGAAAAAGGAGACGCCTGTAACTTCATATGCGCTGGTGCCGGTCATACAAGGGCTTGTTCAGTCCGCAGTTGGCTAAAGCTGTATTGGCATAGCGCTGTTCGCACTGCAAGGTCAATTTCTGCTTTACAACGCCGCTGGGTGGAAAAAGGCAAGCTTTGCAGCGGGGCGGAGTAATGCGGGCTGAGCTTAACGCCATGCACTCCATAAATGTCGGGATCAGGGCAAAAGTACCCATCCCCAAAAAGTCATAAGCAAAGAACCGCAGACATGCAGCGCCACGGATCCGCCAGCCCAGCACAGTCGGCCCTGCTGGATCAGGGCCGCCACTTCTGCCGAGAAGGTGGAAAAAGTGGTCAGCGCGCCCAGAAAGCCGGTCACTACCAGCAAACGCCATTCCGCGCCCAGAAAAGGGAAAAAGGCGAACAGGCTGAGAGCTATAGGCCGATAATATAGCCCCCCAGCCAATTGGCGGCCAGGGTGCCCAGAGGTACGGTCGAAAAGAGTGGGTTCAGCGCCAAGCCGAGCAGCCAGCGCAGGACGGCTCCGGCCGACGCGCCCAAACAGATGGCAAGCAGAGAAGGGATCATGGCCAGGGGCCGCAGCGGAGTCCGGCCCCGAAGGGGACCGGACTCCTGTGGATCAGGATTTAGAACACATTGGGATTGGCGGAGATGAGTACCCAGCAGATGATGCCCACCACAATGCCGTAGAGTACGAAGGGCCAGAAGGTGCGCTTGAGCACCTCGCCTTCACGGCCGGAGAGGCCCACCACGGCGCAGGCGGCCACGATGTTGTGCACGCAGATCATATTACCCATGGCGCCGCCCGCAGCCTGAGCGGCTACGATGATCTGGCGGGGCAGCTCCAGTGTGGCGGCCATGCTCCACTGGAATTCACCGAACATCAGATCGGAGACCGTGTTGGATCCGGTGATGAACGCGCCGAGGCCGCCCACAAACGCGGCCAGCATGGGCCAGGCGCTGCCGGCGACGGCGGCCACGGCCTCGGCCAGGGACAGGGGCATGGAGGGCGCGCCCACGGGGTTAGTGCCGGAACCGCGGAAGATGGACACCAGAGCCACGGCGAAGATCAGGGCTATGGTCGGGGACTTCATCTTGCGGAAGCTTTCGGTCCAGGCATCCTTGACGGCCGAACCGGGCATCTTGTGCAGCAGAATGGTCAGCAGGGCCACCACGATGAAGAAGGTGCCGGGCACATAAAGGTAATCAATGCTGGCGCTGACGCCCTTGAATCCCAGGATGTCGGTGAAGCTCAGTTTCTGGGCTGAGAGCACGGCCTTGAGGCCCAGTTGCGGCACACGGGAAATCACCAGCAAAGCGCAGATGATCACATAGGGCAGCCAAGCCTGGAACTGGCTCATGCGGGCCTGGAATTCGGTCTTGGTATTCAGGGGCACGGTGCCGGACCAGGTGGGATCCCATTCACTGTGCGGGGCAAAGCCCCAGACGTCCTTGGGCACGCAGAAGCCCTTCTTGGTGCCCCAGATCACCACGGTCAGACCGAGCAGGCCGCCGAGCATGCTGGGGAATTCAGGGCCGAGCAGCCAGGCGCAGAGCAGATAGGGGATCAGAAAGCAGACTGCGGCGAACACACAGTATTTCCATGCCCGGAAACCGATGGACCAGGATTTTTCCGCGCCGAAGAAACGGGTCAGGAAGCCGAGCATGAAGATGGTCAGGATGATGGCCATGGGGGCGTGCATGAAGGTGGCCCACTCGCCCACGGCCTTGCAAAAACCGTCATATGAGCTGAAAGGGAGGTTGGGATTGGCGGCCACGGCTTCAGCCACCGGCGTTTTCAAGAAGCCGAAACCCACAATGACAGGGGTGCCCACCGCGCCGAAGGTGACGGGCACGCTGTTGAACACAAGGCAGATGACTGCGGCCGCCATGGCCGGGAAGCCCAAGGCCAGCAGCAGGGGAGCGGCCAGGGCGGCTGGCGTGCCGAAGCCCGCCGCGCCTTCAATGAACGCGCCGAACATGAAGCCGATAATGATGGCCTGAAGACGTCGGTCACGGCTCACATTCTGCATGCCGTGCTGGATGGTCTCCATGCCGCCGCTTTTTTCAAGGGTGTACAAAATAAGAATGGCACCGAAGACGATAATCAACACGCCCACGGCGACCACCACGCCCTGCAGGGAAAGCGCCAGCAGGTACATGACATCCAGTTTCCAGCCGATCAGGCCGCAGACCGCGCAGGCCAGCCAGGCCACGGGCATGGCCCGCGTGGCGGGCCAGCGCATGCCCACCATCAGGACAAGGGCCGCCACAATGGGGATGACCGCCAGTAATGCCAGCATTCCAATAGACATGAAGACCTCCCTACTTGGTTAACCGGGTCTGCGGGACAAGCCGTTTATCAGACTGAAAACGCCCGGCGTTTTCTTCAGGCCGGTCCCGCTCCCCCCGCGCCGGCACGCGGAGCAAATACCTTTGATACCGGTTATCCTTGAATAACGTAAAGGGCTATAACAAGGCAAGGGTGCGCCGTTTTTTTTTTCTAACCGCGCTTTTCCTTGATGTTTTTTATGGATGGGCGGCCCGCCCCAGGCCGCCCATCCATGAGGCTGTTTTTTTTAATTGCGGTGTTTTGTCCTTCCGGCAAAAAAAACGAATTTTTTGCGACGGGAGCGTACTCTTACGATGCCCGGCTAGAGCAAAAAACGAGTTTGGCACAGCCGGAAGGCAAAAAAACCAATTTAGAAGAGCAGCGCCTAACGTTTGAGGTTTTCAGCCAGCAACTCGGCGATATGCTGCACCTTGATGTTCAAACCGTTTTTTTCAGCGCCGCCACGCAGTTGCATGACGCAGCCGGGACAGTCCACCACCAGACGGTCGGCGCGCGTCTTGCGGATGTTCTTCAGCTTGTTGCCCAGCAACTGGGCCGAGATTTCCGGGAACTTCATGGAATAGGTGCCGCCAAAGCCGCAGCAGACCTCTTCTTCTTCGCAGGGCACGTATTGGGCCGCATCCGCGATAAGTTCGCGCGGGGCTTCCCTGACGCCCAGGCCGCGGCAGAGGTGGCAGGCGGCGTGGTAGGTGACCCTGTCGCCGGAATTGGTGAAGTCCTCGGCCTTGATGCCCAACCTGTCGTGCACAAAGGAACTGAAGTCGATGACCTTGTTCGCGAAGATCTTGGCCTGGGCCAAGACGTCCGGCTCATCAGCCAGGATCTTTGGATAGACGTGCTTCAGGTGCGAGGCGCAACTGGCGCAGAGGGTGATGATGGCGTCATACTTGCCCACAGCGAAAGCCTGGACGTTCTGTTTGGCCACATCTATGGAGGTTTTGCGCTGGCCCATCATTTCCAGGGGCAGGCCGCAGCAGGTCTGCTCCATGGGGAACTCCACAGCCACGTTTTTGGCCGCCAGAATCTTCACGCAGGCTTCAAGCTGCTCGGGATAGACGAAATCCTGGGCGCAGCCGCTGAAGATGGCCACCCGCATGGTCGGGTTCTGGGCCTTGGGCGCGATTTCCGGCCAGCGGTCGCGGAAGGACTTGTTGGCAATGGCGGGCAGAGCCTTGAAGCCGTGCTTGCCCAGGAAAATGGCTGGCAGATGCCGCTGGAACTGGGTGCCGCCGGTAAAGGGTTTCTGGGCGTATCTGGCGAACTTGAGCAAGCTGTGGAAGAGCTTGCGGTTTTTCATCACCGAGGCCAGCAGGGCCGCCTGGGCGCCGCCGCCCTGCTCCTCCGTGACGCGGCTGCGGATCTCGCGTATCAGACGCGGCAGGTCGATGCCGCCCGCGCAGACATTGGCGCAGGCTTCGCAGCCCACGCAGTTCTGGCAAAGCACCTTGGCCTTGTCCTTGCCGTGGAAAAAATAGGTCAGGATCAGGCCGATGGCGCCGATGTAGATATAGCCCATCTTGTGGCCGCCCACCAGGCGGAACACCGGACAGACGTTGGCGCAGGCCCCGCAGCGCACGCAGCGGAAAATCTGCGAGAAGAGCGGGTCTTTGGCGATTTCGGTGCGGCCGTTGTCCAGAAAGACCACATGCATGATCTTTTTGTTGTCCGGCGCGGAAGCACAGGGACCAGCCCCGCACATCCAGGTGACATAAGAGGTCAGACGCTGGGCCGTGGCGTTGCGAGGCAGCACCAGCAGGGCCGTGAGGGCCTGGTCCAGGGTGGAAATCAGCTTGTCCAGACCCGCGATGGCCACATGCACGCGCGGCAGGGTGGTGACCATGCGGGCGTTGCCCTCATTGGTCACGGTGGACACGGCCCCGTTTTCGGCCACGGCGAAGTTGCAGCCGCTGATGCCCATGTCCGCCGCGATGAACTTGCGGCGCAACTGCACGCGGGCCACCTTGACCAGCTTCTGGATGTCCGAGTCCTGCTTCTCGCCCGTGGCCTTGGTGAAGTCGTCGGCCACCTGGTAGCGCGAGAGGTGGATGGCGGGCATGACCATGTGCGACGGGCCTTCATGGCGCAGTTGGATAATCCATTCGCCCAGGTCCGTTTCGTCCACGATCAGGCCCTCGGCCTCCAGCGCGGGATTGAGCTGGATTTCCTCGGCGGTCATGGATTTGGATTTAACCACCCTCTTGACGTCGTTTTCCCTGGCGATGCGGGCGATAATCTCGTTGGCTTCCTTGGCCGTGGCCGCGCGGTGCACGTGCACGCCGCGCTTTTCCGCCTGCTCCTTGAACCGCTGGTAGAGTTCTTCCATGTGCTGGCAGGCGTAATCCTTGGCTTCAGCTATCTGGGCGATGAGGCCGCGCTCGTCCACTTCCTGGAAAACGGCTTCGCGGTTTGCCTGGTAGGATACGGCAAAAGTGTCCAGAGTGCGCCGCAGGAAGTCATCCTGCAAGGCATCGTCGATTTGCTTGCGGTAATCGGAAAGAGATTTGGGCGCTTCATGCATGGCCTCAGTCCTCCAGAAGAATGATGTGCAGTTCCAGCGGGCCGTGCACGCCCACGGCGCCCACCCGTTCAATGTCCGCGGTGCGGCTCGGGCCGGTGATCAGCGTGGTGTAAGTGGCGGGCGCGGCGTTCATGCGCTCGCGCAGAAGCTGGGCGATGGAAGGCAGATCGGGATAAATGTCGGATTTGCGCAGCAGGATGATGTGGATTTCGGAAATCATCCCGGCCAGACGCACGTCCTCGTTGTCCGTATTCATCAGGCAGGTGCCGCTGCCGGCCACGCCCAGATCGGCGCGGGACAGGCCCACATCGATGCCGGCCAGGCGGCCGCGCAGGCCGTTGCGCAGGCATGCGAAGCCTTTTTCCTCACAGGCCTTGGCCAGAGCGGCGAAATCTTCGTCACCGAGGTCCGGCGCGGCCACGATGCGCTGCACGCGTGTGGGTACCTTGTTGGGACCGAGCGGACCTTTCTCCACGCCGGGTTCGTCGGCCAGCAATTCGGCCGGGGCCTTGTTTTCACAGACGTCCACCACATATTGCAGGGCCGCCGCCATGGACGGCACTTCCTGCGCCACAGCGTTGACGATGGCGGCTTTGGCACTGAAGGCCTCTACCAGTTCCGGGTTCACAGGGGGCATACTTTACTCCTTTGAACGGCTTTGGTGCAGAGCGCGCGGGCCGGGACGCCACGCGCCGTCCGGGACGGTGGAGCACGGCTCCCATTCCGCAGTTCAGGCGGAGCGCGCGGCCCGGTCCACGCGCGCCTACTTCAGGCTTTCTGCGTAGATTTCCACCGGATGCTTGACACGCACGGAATCATTATTGTGCGAAAGCACATCCTCAAGCTGCATCATGCATGCCGGACAGCCCGCCACCACCACATGCGCGCCTGTGGCAACCACGTTGTCGCGCTTGCGCTGGCCGATCCGGCGGGAATAGTCATAGTGGAAAAGGTTGAAGGAACCGCCGCAGCCGCAACAGCGGTCGGCCTCATCCATTTCCGTCAATCTGTAGCCGGGGTTGGCCGCGATGACCGTGCGCGGCTGCGCGCTCACGCCCAGCGATTTCTTGAGGTGACAGGAGTCGTGATAGGTGACGGGCACGGCGTCGGCCGAGGCCGCCGTTGCTTTCACCTTGAGCACGTTCACCAGAAAGGCGTTGATGTCCAGGTTTTTTTCCGCCAGCTTTTCGGCCTGTTTCTGCTCCAGGCTGCCCAGGCGTCCGGCGTAGCGCGGCCAGAGTTCCTTGATGG
This sequence comes from Desulfovibrio sp. Dsv1, assembly GCA_000403945.1. GTDB lineage: Bacteria > Desulfobacterota > Desulfovibrionia > Desulfovibrionales > Desulfovibrionaceae > Desulfovibrio. The sequence continues at coordinate 6,498 of APFI01000325.1, read as the reverse complement.
TGGAGGTGCAGGAACCGCAGGGGCTCAGCAGATAGTCGAAATCGCCCTTGCCGAGCGCCTTGAGGTTGACCTGCATCTGGCTGATCATGCCCTCGGCGTCGCCGGAGGAAAGCGCGGGGATGCCGCAACATGCCAAGCCCGCAGGCATGAAGACAGCCACCTTATGATGGTGCAGCACTTTGAGACATGCCTCGGCCATCTCCGTATACATTTTGTCGCCCAGACAGCCGGGGTAGAAAGCCACCTTCAGACCGCCGGTTCGCCGGCGCTCGTCCAGCGCGCCATGCACGGCGTGCAGGGGCTTTTTGGCCAGGGGACGGATGTGCCTGTCGCCCAGCATGAAGTTGAGCATGGGCGCGCAGACCGTCCCCTGCGCATCGCCGGTTTTGCGGAAGATCATGCCCTGCACGGGCGCGCCCACGCGCATGGCAAAGTTGAACAGGCCCGGTTTGGCCAGCAGGCTGCGGAAGATCATTTTCTTTACCGGATGCAGGCCGATATAAGCGTTGACCAGCTCGCGCGCCTCCATGAAAACTTCCATGATTTTCACGCCCGGAGGGCAGGCAGCCTGGCACGAGCCGCAGAGCAGGCAGCGGCCGAGCTTGTCGGCCAGTGCCTCCGGGTCTTTCAGCAGTTCGTGCGCCATGTTGTTGATCAGGAAAAGCTTGCCGCGCGCCACGTCGGCTTCCTTGCCGGAAGCTCCGAACATGGGGCAGACCGACTGGCACATGCCGCACTTCATGCAGGCGGTGATCCTGTCGTCCAGCGCCATGAGGCGCCGGGCCAATTCGTGCAGATTATCCATAGACTAAATCCCCACTAATTTAGTGGAATTGAGCAGTCCCTTGGGGTCCAGGGCGCGGCGCAGCCGCTGCGAGAACAGGATCGTGCCGCGCGAGGTTTCCTTTTCCATCCATTTGGATTTGGCCGTGCCGATGCCGTGCTCGCCCGAGAGCGTGCCCTGCAGCTTGATGGCCGTGTCGAACATTTCGTCGATGGCCGCCTCCACCCGCTTGAACTCCTCGGCGTCACGCCTGTCGCAGAGAAAGGTGGGGTGCAGGTTGCCGTCCCCGGCATGGCCGAAGGTGCCCACCTCCACCTTGTATTTGGCGGCGATCTCGTTGACGGCTTTCATCATGGCCGGGATCTGCGAGCGGGGCACGGTGGCGTCTTCCAGCACGGTGGTGGGACGGCAGCGGGCCAGCACGGGCAGAGCCATGCGCCGAGCTTCCCAAAGTTTGAATTTTTCCGCCGCGTCCTTGGGCACGTGCACGGCCACGGCCTTGTTTTCCTTGAGCACGCGTTCCACAGCCTCGGCGTCGTCCGCTACCTGGGCGGGGTGGCCGTCCACCTCGATGAGCAGAATGGCCGCCGCGTCACGGGGCAGACCCGCCTTGGTGAAGTCGTCCACGCGCACGATGGTGTTGTTGTCCAGAAATTCCAGAGTACAGGGCAACACGTGGGCCGCGATGATGCCGGCCACAGCCTCGGCGGCGTTCTGCATGTCGTCGAAAACCGCCATCAGGGCCTTGGATGCCTTAGGCGGTGGCACCAGCTTGAGGATGGCCTGGGAAATGATGCCCAGGGTGCCCTCGGACTGGATCAGCATGCCCGCCAGATTGTAGCCGGTAACGCACTTCACCGTGCGCGAGCCGGTTTTGACGGTTTCTCCTGTGGCGTCGAAGAATTCGACGCCCATAAGGTAATCCTTGGTCACGCCGTACTTCAGGCCGCGCAGGCCGCCAGCATTTTCAGCGATGTTGCCGCCGATGGTGGACACGGCTTGGGAGCCCGGATCCGGCGGATAGAACAGATTTTTCTTGGCCACGGCGGCGGCGAAGTCGGCGGTGATCACGCCCGGCTCCACCACAGCGTAGAGATCGTTGGAATTGATCTCCAGAATGCGGTTCAGACCGGTGGTCAGCACCACCGCAGTGTCACTGTGGTCCGGGATGGTGCCGCCGGACAGATTGGTGCCCGCGCCGCGCACGGTCATGGGGATGCCGTTGTCATAGAGTTTCTTGACGCACAGGCCTAGGTGCCCGGTAGATGTGGGCCGGAGCACCAGCGCTGGTATCACAGGTTCAAGCACCGCCGAGTCAAACGAATAACTTTGGAGATCGGCGTCGGAAGTGAATACGTTTTCCCTGCCGATCAGATCTTCAAAATCTTTGATCAACGCTTGGCTTGCCATAGAGTCTCCTTGCACACTCTCGCATCATCTGGATTAGGGAACGGACCGCGCGCGGTCGCGCCGGCCCGGAAAAGCCGTGGAATCCGCACTCCGCAGGCACGAATCAGCGCGCCAACATTTTGGAATTCTTCGCGCAATATGTACTGTATAACCTGCTTTGTCATTTTTGCAAAGAGGACGTTACCAAAAAAGTACAATGGTATCATAATCAGCATAACAACAGGTATCAATATTTGAACCACTACCTGAACCGGACATTTCCGGAAAACTCAGGGGCACTCAATACCGGCCAGACCGCAGATGAAGGTAAAGTCCCCGGCTTCAACGGGTTGCACTGAAAGGCGGCTGCCCCGCTTCATCAGCTCCATCCCGGCCAGTTCGGGCCAGGCGGCCAGATTCTTGCGGCTCAATGGCTGCGGCAGAGCGCGACACAAGCGCACATCCACCATTTCCCAGATGGGTTTTTCCGGCGTGGCCTTGGGGTCAAAGTGCTGGTCTTCCGGGTCCAGAGCCGTGGCGTCCGGGTAGGCCGCCCGCACGACTTCCACAATGCCCACAATGGCGGGCTGCTGCCCGCTGTGATAAAAAAAGCCCAGATCCCCGACCCGCATGGCGCGCATGAAATTACGGGCCTGATAATTGCGGACCCCGTCCCAGTGGGTAGTCCGGTTGGGAGCATTTTCCAGATCCTGCCAGGAAAAACATCCGGGTTCCGTCTTGAAAAGCCAGTGATTCATACTTTGTCCTTTTTATTAAAAATAACTATTTCCATTTATATATGGAGTCGACCGGCTTGGCATCAATGCCGCCGTTCGCAAAAAGGTCGTCCGAAGACGGCTTGCATGGCTTGCTCAAAAAAGTTGCGGGTTATTTTTTCGCAACGCGCCGTTGCCAGACCCCAAAAGGCAGCAAGGCCATACCGCCATGGCCGATGAAAATATACGATCAGCAACCAGACGGAGCACTCATGCGCCGCGCGCCAGACAGGCGCGGCGGGCGAAGCGTTCCGCCACAGACAGAACCGGATCAGCCATGAAAGGGCCATGAACAGCAATGCGCCCAGCCCCTGCACAAACGTGGCCATGCCGCCGGGTCTAGGGGCCGCCACGATCCTGCCGCGCAGGCTGGCGGCCAGATCCGCAAGGATTTGGCCCCCGTCGCCCCAGAGATACGGGAAGAAATACTTCAGGCCGTGCCTCCTGCCCAGGCTGTAATGGCGAGAATCACACTCAAGGCCCACAGCTCATGCCCGTCAGCAAATGGTACCAGGCCGTCACGGACGTCCCCCGGCGTGATCAGCATCCGCGCGCTGCTGCGGAGTTGCAGAATGACGAAAAGAACCACCAGCGCGCGCAGAAAAGGGGTTTGAAAAAAGAGTATTAACAATCTAACGGAATAATGTTATATCCTTCCTGTGGAGGAGGGGTAAGGGTGCAAGGCCCAATTGCCCAAAGTGTCATGCCGGCGCGGCATACCGGAGCGGAAAGGTTCCGGGAAGGCAAAGGCATCGTTGCGGGGATTGCGGATTTCAATTTACCCGAACAGCTCCCGAGGCCGTCCGGCATTTATGCAATAATGGGTCTGCCCCTGTCCGCCATTGCCTGGTTGCTTCATGTTTCAGCCTTCCCTGTTTTGCGCTGGGCGCGAAATTTTGCGGAATGTGTTTATGAAAAGCCTGAACCTGGCGAGGTGGCCGTTGTTGATCCTGATGAAATGTGACGTTTTCTAAAATCAAAAAAACAAATTCTGGATATGGAAAGCTGTCGCGATACCGGCCAACTCATTGATCGGGAATGCGGAAGACGTGATCAGGCTGCTCGCCGCAGATTGACGGAGCGTTTGCAAAAGCTGAATGCCCGGTGTTGCTGTACGGACAAATGGAAGGCGGCTGATCCTTTGGAGACAGACAAAAATGCCCTGCTCCGGCGCAAAAGCGGAGCAGTCCATACAGAAGAAATAATTGTCGCCGGTGCCACCGGCTTGCGGGATTTCGCCGGAAGCCAGCGGATGTTTCACGGAGCCCGCATCTGGTTGGCCTGACAATGGTTCTTTTTACCAAGTTCCATGTAAGCGGGACGCTGGGCGATATTAAAACATTATTTAGTTATACTCACGAAAAAAGCGCATGAACCGCCATAACAGCGTGGCTTGGGCTTTGATGCATGCTTGTATTTCCATGCTCGTCTCCCGGTGGGCCTCCCTCGGGGACGGCCGGATCGGGGTTCACCACTCCGGCCCGGCGGACGCGTTCCGCTTTGTGCCCACAAACGCGTGGCACCCGCTGGCGCTACATCCCCGCAGACGAGGCCGTAACATCTGCACCAACCTGAAATAAAAAACGAAGTTCGACAAAGCCGGGGTCAAAGAAGACAGCGCCGTCAGGTCCTAATGGCAGCGGATGCCGCTGAGCAAGTGCGCCATCTTTTCCTTTTTGGTACGCAGATAGGCTTCGTTTTCCGAGCAGGCTTCGATTTCGATGGGCACGCGCTCCACAATTTCAATGCCGTAGCCCGAAAGGCCCACGATCTTCTTGGGGTTGTTGGTCAGCAGGCGGATTTTGCGGATGCCCAGATCCACCAGAATCTGCGCGCCGGCGCCGTAATCGCGCAAATCGTCGGGAAAGCCCAGCATGCGGTTGGCCTCCACCGTGTCATAGCCCTGATCCTGCAGGGCATAGGCCCGGATCTTGTTGGCCAGGCCGATGCCGCGCCCTTCCTGGCGCATGTAAAGCAGCGCGCCGCGCCCTTCCGTCTCGATTTGGCGCAGGGCCGCGCCGAGCTGGCCCCGGCAGTCGCAACGCAGGGACCCCAGCGCGTCGCCGGTCAGGCATTGGCTGTGCACGCGCGTCAGAACGGGATCCGGCCCGCTGATGTCGCCCTTGACCAGGGCCAGATGCGTGCCCGGTTCCATTTCGCTTTCGTAGGCGTAGACCGTGAAGTCGCCGTAGAGGCTGGGCAGACGGGCATGCGCGTCGCAACGCACCGACACTTGGCCGCGTTCCAGGCGGTAGCGGATAATGTCGCGCACCGCCGCGATCCTGATATGGTGCTCGGCGGAAAATTGCTCCAGATCCGGCATGCGGGCCATGCTGCCGTCTTCACGCATGATTTCACAGATCACGGCCGCCGGTTTAAGACCGGCCAAGCGGGCCAGGTCCACGCTGCCCTCGGTCTGGCCCGTGCGCGCGAGCACGCCGCCCGCCTTGGCCCGGATCGGAAAAACATGGCCGGGCGAAACAATATCCTCGGGCCGGACGTCATCCGCCACGGCGGCCTTGATGGTGGCGGCGCGGTCCGCCGCCGAAATGCCTGTGGTAATGCCCTCGCGAGCCTCAATGGACACCGTGAAATTGGTGCCGAAACGCGAGCCGTTGCGCTGTGTCATCAATGGCAGTCGCAGGCGGTCGGTCAGTTCCGGAGCCAGGGGCAGGCAGATCAGGCCGCGTCCGAAACGAGCCATGAAATTGATGGCTTCCGGCGTGATATGCTCGGCGGACATGGTCAGGTCGCCTTCGTTCTCACGGTCCTCGTCATCCACCAGAATGATCATTTTGCCCTGCCGGATATCGGCAACGGCTTCTTCAACGCTGCACAAAGGCATAACTCTACTTCCTTTACAGTTAACTGTGTGGCCGGAATGCGGTTGCGGCAAGGGTAGGGTGGGCGCGGACTTCTGTCAACCGGAGGCGGGACAGCCCGCTACACCGCGCGCAATCCCACCTTCGCCAGCAGGATCGCCGGCGGTCTGCCCGGCAAAAACGGCATCAACGGGGCGGGCATGGCGACATGCAGGCAAGAACGGAGGACAGAGGCCCGCTCATGTCACGCGGCTTGAGAGTCAAGGCCAGGGGCAGATTGCCGCCCGCGCTGTCTCCATATAGTCCCCGCCATGCAGCAGCCGAATGGCCTTTTCACGCGGTGCGCCGCCATTGCGCAAGAGCCCGGTATTGCAGTTTCTGAGCGCCACCCGCGTATCCGTATAGCCGCCGGGCGCTTTTCAGGCCGACTCGCTGTTGACGTATTTGCGCGCGGCGCACAGGAAGTCGTTTGAGACCGGGCGTATGCAGCAAAAGGCGCAGAGCCCGCGCCAGCAGAAGAGTGTAAACTTTCTTTACTCAATCCTTCTTTTACGGTGCGGGCTACACGCCGGAATCGGCGAGGGCGTTCGCATCGCCGCTGTGAAATCTCCTCCATAGCTGCGGTTCATCCGCCGGGAGAATTTTTCCATAATAATATAAGGGTGATGACTAGAAGTCATTTCATGATTCCCTGATGACTCTTCTGAGTAAAATCATGGAAAATGCC
>APFI01000324.1 GCA_000403945.1 Desulfovibrio sp. Dsv1 | reverse complement strand
AGCAGAAATTCCTGAGCCGCCCCGGGCTGTCGGTGCGGCAACTTTTCCAGCTTATCCAGATCAACCTGTTCGGTGCGGCCCCCTTGGAAAAACTCTTGAATCCGCGCAGACGGGGACAGACCCATTGCATGAAGCGTGACAGCGAGAGTTTTTTTCATCTGTCAGACGGCATCGTGAAGCGGTTCGGGCAAATTGGAATCCGCAATCCCCACAACGATGCCTTTGCCTTCCCGGAACCTTTCCACTCCGGTATGCCGCGCTGGCATGACGCCTGGGGCAATTGGGCCTTGCTTCCATATCCCTCCTCCACAAGGTGGGGGGGGGTACCCCTTCCTGAGTGGGACAATAAATCAGCATGCCTCCGCCATCCAATACTCGAAGCAAGCCAATCAGAAGTTAACCACTGCATGCCTTCATCACTGTGGAAGACTTCATCAGTGCTCTTTATATATAGACTGTGATACTGATCCATCTTGCAGGCAGAAACAAGGATTTCACATTTTCTTGGCGAAAACATTTTCTTCCGTAAATTTTATTGCGATAGCTAAGCTAAACTTTGCTTTCCGCCGTGTAGTCGCATTGCCTGCATTGAACGATGCTTAGTCCGCTGACTTTCTTGTGATAAGCTCCTGACCATCGACAGATGTTCTGTAGTATGGGCACTACGGAACTTCCCTTTTCCGTAAGACTGTATTCCACGCGGGGGGGAATTTCATCGAACTGCACACGCTTTACCATTCTGTCGGCAATCAGCTCCTTCAGATTTTGCGCAAGCACGGCATCGGTGATATTCGTCATTTCTTCCCTTAATTTCCCGTAGCGCAGGGTGTCCTGGTGAGCCAGCACGCAGATAATACGCGACTTCCATCGCCCTCCAAACACATCCAGCCCGTATTCCAGCGGGCATCGGATATCCTTTTCCAATTTGGCTTGATACATGAGTTTCCCCTGTCTGAATCAGATATCGGACATGCGCATCCTATGCAGGCATGCCGTCGTCGGCAAGTTACTATGAAATTTATGAGTAACTCATAAATTTGCGGATATATTTTTTTTTTGCCAGTAACCGTCTATTCTTTTCCCATCCGGCGAGAAAAGTCGGCAACATCGTATTATCACAGGAGTTTCATCATGGAAGTCCAGGCTTATCTCGAAATCACCATGCGGATCGACAACGCCAACCGCCCTGCGGCAGCCAAGGTCTACACCGACTACCGCACTCCTTTTTTGAATACTATCGAAGGCGCTCTCACGAAAGAACTGCTCATTCGTGACGAGGATGTGCAGGTTCTTCACGGCTTCGACACGCTTAAACATGCTGCGGCCTATCTGAACAGCGAGCTCTTTAATGCCGATGTCGTCAAGGGACTCAAACCCCTCTGGAGCGCCGAACCCGATGTGAAAATTTACACCGTGGCGTAAATTTTTCCTGTCCAAACGGCCATCGGGAAACGGTATGGCCTCTTTTATCCCTGTTCGTACAGAGCCGTCTCAAACTACGCACTATGAGCTATGCCCCGTTGAGTAAATACTCAACGGGGTTTCTCTCTATAACGGAAAGATAAAAATTACCCCGCCTGACATGATAAATCTCATAGCCAGCACTCCGGTTTTCCGCCGTAAACTTTCCCGTTCCGCAGCCGGGCCGTCCGGGCCGTTGCCAACCAGGGCATGAACCGGAAAGAGGCGGTGCTGGTTTTTGGCGTTACCCCGGAGTCTGTATGCCTGTGGATGAAAGCGTGCCGTCCCGGAGGCGGGAACCCCTTATGCGACAAGCCGCTGGGGAGACCAGAAGGACAAAAGTCGGATGGAGGTCAGGCCGCCGGGATACGCGGAAGCATTGTGGGCCGGTGTCTCGGCCAGTTGCGTTTGGCTGGTCCTTCTC
>APFI01000323.1 GCA_000403945.1 Desulfovibrio sp. Dsv1 | reverse complement strand
ACATGATGGAACGCCGCCGCGGCATCTTCTTGTCGCGCTGGACTGCTGGCCGGTATGTGAAATCCTGGGGGCTTGCGGTGCAAAAAACCATGCACCGTGCCCTGAAACGCAATCCGGCGCGGGCGCGCGGTACCGGCCGCAAACGAGGCATCTCGCTGCGGAGATCGGGCCAGGGTGGAAAACACGTCCATCCGACGGGGTGACGGGACCGGCTTGCGCCCGGACCACCAAGCCGGAACCGCCGGGGACGGAAAAGGCAAAACCCGGCAGTGAAAAAGGCCGGCAAGCGGTTTGGCCGCACTATGCTTTCCGCCATAACAAGCCAGGACGACTTGCATTTTATGGTTTGTGTAATGAACAAGGGCGGTAAAGTGCTGGTGGAACCTGTCCCGGCGTGCCATTGTCCGCCTGAACGTGTTGAGCCAGG
>APFI01000322.1 GCA_000403945.1 Desulfovibrio sp. Dsv1 | reverse complement strand
GTGTCCGGATCTTCTTTCTGCACCACGGTTTCAAGTTCGCGGGCGAATTTTTCGCCGAGGTTGGCGGTGCCGGCGGGATAGGGCGAGCGATAGGCGGAGCAGGCAGGGAATTCCACAAAGCCGGGGGTGAAGGGGCCGTACTGGTTCTTGCGCTCTTCCTGTCCGCAGGCGCTCAGGGTGGTGATGGTGGTGCCGTGATAGTCGCGATTGCGGTAGACGATCTTGTACTTCTTGCCGCCGTGCTTGAGCTGGGAGATCTGGCGGACGATCTTGAAGGCCTTTTCGTTGGCTTCGGAACCGGAGTTGGACAGGTACACGCGGCTCATGCCGGGCATCTTCTCAATCAGTTTCTTGGAGAACTGAATGGTGGGGATGTTGCCGTAGCCGTTGGCGAAGTAGCAAAGCCGCATGAGCTGGTCGCTCACGGCCTTGGACAGGGTTTCGTTGCCATAGCCGAGGTTGACCGTCCAGACGCCGCCGGAAACGGCATCCAGATATTCCTTGCCGTGGATGTCCCTGATCCGCATGCCCTTGCCTTCGACAAAGATGGTGGGATCGGATTTTTCAAAGACTTTGTGCTGGGTGAGGTGATGCCAGACGTATTTTTTGTCGTCCGCGATCAGTTGAGCGACATCAGGGGACTGGGCCATGATTTCCTCCAAAGAAAGGGTTTTCGGAATGGTTGTCTTCCCCTCCGTCGAAGCGGCGAGGGAGGAGACGGTTACTTCAACAGTCCGGCGGCACGGAGCGGCCGGTCATGGGAGCATGCGCCGCCCGGGGCCGGAAAGACCCTTGAAGCCGGCCGGGATACGCCCGGTGCGGCATCCGATGGCTTTGTTTTCTTTGGCAGTGCCGACAATCATGGCGACCTCCGGGAAAGCTGCTGAAAATGGCATGAGGCCCAAACTGCGGTCACTAGCATTTTTTTACAAGCAATCCTTGTGCCAAAATGAACACAGACTGGATGCCATGCAATAACAGCGTGTTATTTCTCCGGGCTGGCATGCCGTTCATGGGTCTTTCAATAGGATTGAGTCATTCTTAACTCAATATCGGGCAATATCCCGTTATTTTATGAGTCAATATTAACTTGTAATGCGTGATCGACTCGTTTGTGTCCGCATCCCGCGGTCAGTTGCGGAAAATACCTCCAACATGCCGTATCAGGCGCGATGTTCTTTTGCGTGTCCTCAGAGCTTTTGCGCGAAGCGGCGCAGCGCTGGCTGTCGCGCGGATTCATGCCGGCGGAGACCTCATGGACTTTCAGCGCAAGACCTTTTCAGGCCGGTCGGCTGGGCGCATGCGCTACAGGCAATCGCAGAGGGTGCGGGCCCGCATGGACTTGAGGCGGATGGAACCATTCAGTAGTTCCGCGCGCAATTCCTTGAGACGACGTTCCAGATCAAGCGGCGCGTTTTTGCCCGCCGCGGCCAGGAAGGGGGTCATGCTGGCAATGCCGACCCCGTCGTTGCGCAGATCATAGGTGAGGATTGTCTTGCCCCGAAAGTTTCCCCTGGCAGCGGAAGCCGTGATGTCGTAAACGGCCTTGTCCACCCGTTTGAGGATGGACGTCAGCACATGGCCGGGCATGATTGCGGCCTGATCCGTGTCCAGACCTATTATATATATGTCGCGCTCCCGCGCTTCCGCCAGCGCGCCGGCGTTGCCCGCGCCGGCGGCCAGGGCCAGGACGTCCGCACCTTGTTCCAGCAGGCGGCGGGTCTCCCGGCGAGAGGCTCCGGCATCGGTGAAGGAACCGGCCACGGCGTTGATGACCCGGATTTGCGGATCAATGAGGCGCGCGCCCTCGCTGAACCCGTTGAATTGAGAGCGCAGGGCGGGCGTATCCTTGCCGGAAATCCAGCCGATGACGTTCGCTTCGTTGACGCCGGGCAGGTCGGTCCGGCGGGTGAGCATGGCCGCCGCCGCTCCGGCCAGATAGGCAGCCTGCTCGTCGGCGAAGGTGACGGACATGATGTTGGGCGCGCGCACGCCCGCGTCAATGCAGCCGAACATGGTCTTGCGGAAATTGGCGGCATTGTTGCGCAGAATTTCATGCAACTGGTCGGAAGCCACCAGCACCAAATCGGACTCGCGCGCGGCCTGGCGGAAGATCTCCTGCTGGTCGCTTTCCGGCGGGGCAACGCGCACCTCGGCCTGAAGGGGGAAGTCCCGCTCCGCCTGAGCCAGGCCGGCACGCAGCAGGCTGGTCCAGGCGTGGTCGCCATCGTGCTCCAGCAGCAGGGTCGCGCGCAGGGCGCTGGCGGGCGCGGCCTGACCATTCCGGTCGGGCTGGGGAATCGGAGCATTCGGGGCCGCCGGGGCGGCCAGGGGGGCAAAAACAAGGGCAACGAGCAGCAGCCGCAATAAACCGGCGGCAGACCGGTAACGGTAAGAACAGGACATTGTCTTGACTCCTTAACAACCTGCTGAAAATACAGATCCGCTTCCCGTTCCGCAGTGTAGGATCGCGCCGCATATCCGGCAAGGCCCTGGTGAAGGCGCGCCCGGAATGTGAAATAAATAACCAATGTCAGGACCCAGTAATTGCAAGAAGTAAAAAATCTGGCCAGTTGCGCTCATGGAGGATGCAATGAGCCGGCTTTTCTATCTTTTCGCCGAACAGCCTGAACGTGTCAGGTCATTCTTTCCGCTTTCACATGGCCTTTCACGCGTCGGTAACCTGGGAACGCCCGGCGGAATCATTCATGGCGTCAGGCAGGCATGCCCCGCAATGGAAGGATGCCCCCCCGTGAGCATGGCCCCCATGCAACCCTGTATAACCGCTTTCTTCGCCGGAGTCGCATGGGCGCATTCAACAGCATTCCTGTGGAACCCGCAAAAACGGCGGGCAATGATGGGCGGTTACCGATGCGCCTCAAAGCCCGGCGAACCGCCGCGGGCACGCTCAAGAAAGGGCTCTTTCCCGCCGCGCCGGACGCGCGAGGAGAAGATTGAATTCAAGATTCCATGCGCTCCGCGACGGCGGCGGAAAGCCTCTGACCCTGACGCTCGCGGAAGGCCGATCGGGCGATTACAAAAGAGCGGCCACGCTTTTGGGCCCATTGCCCGAAGCCAGAGACCCCTTGGTGGATCGTGGTTGCGGCGAGGCCCGTATGTTATGATAACAACCTTTGCAAGCAGAGAAAACCGAAAGGGTCATGACTATATGAGAGCCACGCAAAAGGCTGAAAGCGAGTCATGGCAGGCAAAAACAGCTTTTTGCTCCTGATTCGGATGTCTCGCGAATCGCCGCGGCAACAGGGCTGAACCGCAACGCCATTAACCGTTATGTTGCCGCCTTCAGGGAAAGAATCGCCCGCTATTGTGAGGCGGAATCGCCGGTCAGCGGTGAAGCCGAAGTGGCTGAAAGCCGCTTCGGGGTCAGGCGGGTCAGATGCCGCGGCGCTCGCGGCAAAACCATTGTTTTTGGACTGTTCGGGCGCAATGGGCGCGTATATGCCGAAATCGCGCCGATTGCCCGAAAGCCGCGCTTCAGGGGATAATCCGCGGCCGTGTGGAGTCTGAAAGCGTTATCCATTCAGATGGCCGGCGCGGTCATGACGACCTGGTGGATTCGGGATGCCGGAAGCGCTTCCGGGTCGAACACGGCGACAACGAGTTTGCCGGCCGGCGCGTTCGCGGCAACGGGCTCGAAAG
>APFI01000321.1 GCA_000403945.1 Desulfovibrio sp. Dsv1 | reverse complement strand
CGTGGCCTCCACAGGCATATGTTTTGCTTCCACCTGAAGGAATGCGAATTCCGGTTTGACCACCGCCAGGAGGATATCTGCCAGATGCTCCCCAAAATGCTCAGAGGACTACCTCCCAGCCAGTCATGACCCTTTGTAATTTCCAATTGGAGAGTATTAACAATCTGGCGCAATCATGTTATATCATCCCTGCGGAGGAAAGATATGGATATGGAAACAAGGCCCA
>APFI01000320.1 GCA_000403945.1 Desulfovibrio sp. Dsv1 | reverse complement strand
TTCTTTCGTTTACCTGGCAGCCTCAATGATTTGGATCAGATAGTTTGCAAACATACCCTAGTTGAGAGGTCGTTCTCTGAGCATTTTGCGGACGCGTATAAAAGTTCTTATAATGGGTCCGGGAACGGGCAGAAAACGTCAGATGACGCCACCGACGCCGGAAAAGCTGCTTTGACTGATAATCCCGGTAAAGAAAAATCAGCAGAAGCTGCAACAGGATGCGGCTGCCCAGAGATCCGTTTCCTAACCTGCAAAAAAAATCATCTTTTGCGAAAATTTTCTCAAAACCTTGTCGCACCGACCCGAGAAGCCTGCCCAATGCGTTCCCCTCCTTGACGTAACCCCCGCGCTGGGCTATCGTGGACCTGATATCGACCTGTCCGGTCCTCGCCGGGACCGGAAAACAGCCTGTGGCGTGGTGCTGCGGGCGGGGTATTTTGGGGTACTGTCTGCATGCAAAAGGACAAGACATGAGGAATGGCATAACACTGCTTCTGCTGGCGACGATGACACTGGCAGGCGCGGCGTGTCTGACGGCTTGGGGGGCGGGGTCTGTGGCTGCGGCTTCCCTGGAACCCACAGACAGCGGCGCGCCGTCGGCCATGGTTATCTTTCCTGTCGGCGAAAAGCCCAATCCCAGGGGCGCTGGCATGAAACCCGTGGTCTTCAACCACCTCGTCCATGAGAAAAAAGTCGAAAACTGCGAGTCCTGTCACCACACGGGCGATCCTGTGGCCTGTACCACCTGTCATACGGTGGAGGGCAAGGCGGAGGGCAACTTCATCACCCTTGAGCGGGCCATGCACGCCACCGATATCGCCAGGCGCGCCAAGGGTAACACGCCCCAGAGCTGTGTGAGCTGTCACGAGCAGCAGCTCAGGCAGCGCCAGTGCGCGGGCTGTCATGTGCTGGTCAAACCCGCGCGCAACGCCGTTTGGTGCGCCGTCTGCCACACGGGGGCACCGTCCATGACCGCGCAGCAGATGCAGCAGGGCATCGCCGGAAAGCTGCCCGAAGCGCAGAACGAGGCTCTGGCCGCCGAAACCGTGCTGGCCGAAAAGCCTGTGGACTACCTCACTGCCATGCAGACGCCCTACAAGGTGGTCATCGACGTCTTGGCCAAACAGTACGAGCCCAGCGTCTTCACCCACCGTCGCCATGTGAGTTCGCTCATGGAACGCATCAAGAACGACAAGCTGGCCCAGGCTTTCCATACCAAGCCCGAGACGCTTTGCGCCGTCTGCCACCACAACAGCCCCCTGTCGGACACGCCGCCCAAGTGCGGCAGCTGCCACACCACAAATATCGATCCCAAGAACCCGGCCCGCCCGACGCTCAAGGCCGCCTATCATCTGCAGTGCATGGGTTGCCACAAAGCCATGAAGGTGGGTCGTCCGAAGAACACCGACTGCACCACATGCCATAAGCAACGCGCCCCGCAGCGCGCCGACTAGTACGGAGAAATGCATATGAATCGCAGAAAATTCCTGACCATTCTGGGCGGCGCGGGCGTGGTTTCGGCATTGGGTACGGCGAAGGTGGCCGAAGCCAGCGTGCATACCTTCCCCTACTATGACGACAGCTACGGGGTGCTGCACGACACCACCCGCTGCATCGGCTGCCGCCGTTGCGAAGATGCCTGCAACAAGGTGAACCACCTGCGCAAGCCGGCCAAGCCGTTCAGCGACCTTTCGGTCACCGCCACCCGCCGCCGCACCTCGGCCTATGAATGGACCGTGGTCAACAGATACGAAATGAACGGCAAGCCGGTTTTCCGCAAACTGCAGTGCTTCCACTGCAACGACCCGGCCTGCGCCTCGGCATGCTTCGCCAAATGCTTCCAGAAGCAGCCCGACGGCAGCGTAACTTATGACGGATCACAGTGCGTGGGCTGCCGCTACTGCATGGTGGCCTGTCCATTCTATGTGCCGGGCTTCCAGTACGACGAGGCTTTTGACCCCTTGGTGCAGAAATGCACCTTCTGCGAGCCTCGCCTCAAGGAAGGCAAACTGCCCGGCTGCGTTGAGGCCTGTCCCGTGGACGCTCTGACCTTCGGCCGCCGCAGCGACCTGATCAAGGTGGCTCGCGCCCGCATCGCGGACAATCCCGGCAAATACGTCAACTACATCTACGGTGAATTCGACGCTGGCGGCACCGCCTGGATGGTGCTGGCTCCGGCCGCCGAAGGCACGGCCGTGCCGCCGGACGACCCGGCGCTGGCCGGCCCGGACCTGAAGCAACTCGGCCTGGACACCCATCTGGGCAACCGTCCCATGGGCGAACTGACTTACGGCGCTCTGGGCGCGGTGCCCATGATCGTGGCCTTCTGGCCCGTGCTCTTCGGCGGGGCCTACGCCATGACCAAGCGCCGCGAAGCCATGAGCAAGCTGAAACAGGAAAAGGTGGCCAGAGAGGCGAAGGAAGACGTGGCAGCCGCTGTAGATGCCGCCGTGCGCAAGATTGAGGAAACCGAAGGCGAAGGCGCGGCCGAACGGGTCCGCCGGGCCATGACCGAGGCCCTGAAAGCCAGGGAAGCCGAGGCGGCGTGCTCCAAGCACGGGGAGGATAACTAGATGGAAAACCAGGGCATCGTCATTCCCACCAAAGACAAATTGTTCAATCTCGATCCGCTGTTGCGGCGAACTCCGGGCAATATCCTGACGTGGATTATCCTGACTGTGGGCCTGATCATCACCATCATCCGCTTCACCCAGGGCATCGGCTCGGTGACCAACTTGGACGACAACCAGCCTTGGGGTTTGTGGATAGGCTTTGATCTGCTCTGCGGCGTGTGTCTGGCCGCTGGCGGCTACTTCACCACCGTGGCATGCTATGTCATGGGCATGAAGCACTTCCACTCGGCGGTGCGCCCGGCCGTGACCACAGCCTTTTTGGGCTACGGCTTCGTGGTGGTGGCCCTGCTCTATGACTTGGGCCATCCGTTGCGCTTGCCCTACATGTTCTTCTTCCCCGGCACCACTTCCGTGCTCTTTGAAGTGGGCCTGTGCGTGGCTACCTACGTCACGGTGCTCTTCATCGAATTCTCCGTGGCTCCCATGGAATGGCTGGCCCAGAAATTTCCTTGGCTGCTCAAGTGGCGCAAGCTGGTCATCCGCTGCACCATCCTGCTGACCATTTTCGGCGTGACCCTCTCCACCCTGCACCAGTCCTCGCTGGGTTCGCTCTACCTCATCGCGCCGGAAAAGCTGCATCCGCTCTGGTATTCGCCCTTCATGCCCATGTTCTTCTTCGTCAGCTCCATGGCGGCTGGCGCTTCCATGGTCATCTTCGAGGGCATGTTCGCGCACAAGGGTGTGCACCAGTACATGGACGCCGCCCACCTGCGCGAAGCCGACGGCGTGGTGCTGAGCTTCTCGCGGGCCGCGTCCTTCATCCTCTTCGCCTACTTCATGCTCAAGCTCATTGACATGCTGGTGCAGGCTAACATCCCTTATCTCTTCACGGGTTACGGGGTTTGGTGGCTGGTGGAGATGCTCTTCTTCGTGTTGATGCCCGCCCTATTCTACGCCAAGGGCGCGCGCGACGGCAACATCAGCCTCTGCCGCTTCGCCTCGGCCAATACCGTCCTCGGCATTGTGCTCAACCGCTTCAATGTCTCCATGATTGCCTTCAACTACAACCTGCCCTCTGCGGAACGGTACTCCCCAAGCATTTGGGAGGTCTGCATCTCCATTTTTGTGGTAACCATGATCGTGACTGTGTACCGCTTCATCGTCTACCACATGCCCGTGCTCTATGAACATCCCGATTTCAAGGATACCCACTAGACACAAGGAGAACACTATGGAATTCCATACTTTCTATGATTACTTCCTGTTCACCAAGAGCTGGGCGTACGTTATGATGTTCATAGTGCTGCCTCTTTATGTGCTGTACTGGAACTTCGTGCTCTTCACGGACAAGAAAAATGGAAACAACAATCCTAGGTATTAGGGTGAAAAGACAAAGGCGGGGCCGCAAGGCTCCGCCTTTTGCGTCTAAAAGCCATCATTTTTGACTCCGTTTTCAACACAAAACATTTTTATTTGAGGTCTGCATCGTATACATGGCATTGATTTTTGCGTGGGGATTCGTGTTCTCCGGGAATGCCGAGTGTCCAAACTGTTCCTGCGTCAGACCCGCGTCTTTTCGTGCTTTGAGCAGAAAATCAAGGGCGGGCTTGCTCGATGGATATGATGTTGTCCTCCTTCATATCCGCGCATCCTTTTTTTCTGCCAGTCTAGGAGCTGTCTCTAGATAAACTCTGGACTTTTCGTCCACCTGCCGGTTTGCTGTTTTTCATG
>APFI01000319.1 GCA_000403945.1 Desulfovibrio sp. Dsv1 | reverse complement strand
GGCCGGGAAGGCCGGTCTTGTGCTTGATGACGCTTTGGTTAAAACTTTCCATTGGGAACCCCCGGGCATGATGCCCGGTTGATGAGTTGTGTGCACTTCCATCAAAACGGAGTTCCCTTTCCTTTTCAAGGGACTACTGTCAGATCACGTCGCTAGGGCACCTAATCAAGGCTAGAAGGTCATTAATTCCGCTGTTTATTCTGAATCTTCGAAAGAACAGCAATGTTCTATTCAGCATACCCAAAGCGCGTGTGGTGATTTGGGCTCGCACCCACATCGTCCAAGCCAACGGCGCTGCAAGGCGTTATTTTGTTCAATTTTATATGTATTCTGCTCTCTCTGCCTTAAACGCTTTGCTCCTACAACTTCTCGACAAGAAACAGAATGGAGAATAGCTACGACTAACACTCCATGCATTATTTACTACAAATCATTGCGTGTCTCATGATGAAATACAGAGATGACGCTTTTTGATTCAATTTTTATTGAAAAAGGTGATGTCTCTCCTTATCCTCCTCGCTTGACAAGTCGATCTTGTCCTTATAGTGTGAATCTAAAGATAAAAACGAGTGCAAGACATGAACGTCACTCATCGGGCCTGTCTTTTCTGCGGAATATGTATGGGGATCATCATGATTTTCCTACTGACCTGCGGGCGAAACGCATCGGCCCGATCCTTGGGGCTTGTAAATTTCAAGCCGTTTATGGCATCCAGCGCCTTTCCCGCACTCCCCACCCTCTCTGTTCCCTTTCGGAAACAGAGGAACAAACAGCGCTGCCGCGCCTTGGATGGCTCAGAGCCCGGATCGTTTGGTTTTTCTCTTGTCTCCAACCTCATCCCTATCATTTTTCATCCTCATTTTTTCACGCAGTTCTCTTTTTTTCGCGACAATGACCATATCCCCGGTCCCCGTGAAATCCGGGGCATGCTGCCTTTTTCCCTTGCTCCTCCCACTCGTGCTTCCTGAATCCGTTTCTTCCACAAGTCATCGTATGCTTCTCCGGCACGGATATCTTGTGCCGGATGAGCGTGGGCGACCGGACATTCATTTCAGGAATGCAAGGAGCACAATCATGGATCTCGGTACGAAGGTTCTACTCATCAGTGGCGGATTTTTTCTCTTCTCCCTTATTCTTGCCCTGTTCGGCAAGAAGATGAACGACGACTAAGCCTGCGCCGTCCTTTTCCGCGCGGACTGCCTTCGGGGTGGTTCGCGCGGTTCTTACATGCAAAACCCCTCGACATGCCGAGGGGTTTTGCAGTTATTTGAGATCTTGCCGATCCCGGCATAGTAGGGCATGTTACCTTCGAATCCGTAACGAGACGTGATTACTTTCCGTCATAGTAGTTCAGCCTAGATTCCATGATGCTCACGCATTTGGAGAGCACGAGGGTGATGATCAGATAGATCAGAGCGATGATCGTGTACGTCTCGAAGTACAGATAGGTAGTGCCCACAAAGCTGCGGGCGCGCTGCATGATGTCGGGCACAGCCATGATGGAGACCAGGGAGGTGTCCTTGAGCATGGCGATGCATTCGTTGCCCACAGGCGGCAGGATGGTCCGCCAAGCTTGGGGCAGCACCACGTAAAACATGGTCTGGAAACGGTTGAGACCCAGAGAGCGCGCGGCCTCGCTCTGTCCCTTGGAAATGGCCATGATGCCCGCGCGGAACACCTCACCCATGTACGCGCCGTAACAGACGCTGATGGCGATGACCGCCGAGGTGATGCCGCTGACCTGGAAGAAACGGGACAGGGCGTAGTAAATGTAAAACAGCTGGACCAGCAGCGGGATGCCGCGGATGACCTCCACATAGGTGGATGCCAGAAGATTGATGACGCGGTTGCGCGAAATGCGGCCCAAGCCGGTCAGCAGGCCCAGCGGCACAGCACAGCAGATGGACATGACCGTGATTTTGAACGTAACCAGTACCCCGTCCGGCAGATAGAGCAGGATGTGCAGATAGGGCTCCGGCCAGAGCAGGCAGAGCGCGAACAGAGCGCACACCGCGCCCACCAGGGCAATGGACCAGGCGTTGATCAGGCGCCATTCGCGAGGGTCCGGGATGGAACCCCCGTCCGTGACCATGACGATATTGCCCTTGCTGTGAGTGTCGTTGGGTTCAGGCATGCGCACCGCCGCCTTTGTATTTAGTGGTGGACGCGGACGGGGACGCCCGCCCCCGCGCGTCGGAACTGGAGCAGATTCGCTTTTCGGCGTGAAGACGTCTTGTTACTTACCCGTGCCCATCCACTTTTCGATCAGCTTGGCTTCCATGCCGGATTCCTTGACTTGCCTGATGCCCTTGTTCAGCTTGTCCACCAGATCCTGGCGACCCTTGCGTACGGTGAAGCCATAGTATTCCTTGTCGCCGGTCTTGAAGGAGAGGTTCAGCTTGCCGGCGTAGTCGGCCTTTTTATTCACATAGTACATGGCCACGGGGCTGTCGCAGATCACCGCGTCCAGACGACCGCCTACCATGTCCTGAATGGCCAGCCCCACATCGTCGTATTCCTTGAGGTCCACGTCCACGTCGGCCTTGCGCATCACGAAGATGCCCGTGGTACCGATCTGGCCGCCGACTTTCTTGCCCTTGAGGTCGGCCAAGTTCTTGATGTTCGCGCCTGCAGGCAGCACCACGGCCTGGACCACTTCATAGTAGGGGTCGGAAAAGTCGAACTGCTTCTGGCGTTCGGGGGTGATGGTGGTGGAAGAAGCGACGATGTCGTACTTGCCCGTGGCCACGCCGCCGAAAATGCCGTCCCAGGCGATGTTGCGGACGTCCACCTCAAAACCGGCGGCCTTGGCCACAGCGCAGATGTAATCCGTGGAATAGCCTTCCGGCTGCTTCTGGGCGTTGAGCATTTCCATGGGTGGCCAAGTGCAGTCGCTGGCCACAGTATACTTTTCCGCCGCCAAGGCTTGGCCGCAGAAAAGCGTCAGCATAAGCAGGGCAAGGGTAACTCCGCGAAACATAGGGCCTCCTTAAAGATTGCAAAAAATCAAGAAGACGCGTCGGGCGCGCCGGAACAATCCGTCGGCCACAGGCCTGAACTTGCCCATCTTTAGCCGTGGGCGCGGCCGTCGTCAAGAGCGTTCAGCGGTTTCCGGGAGAAGGCTCGTCCTCCTCGTCCACGCTCACGTCGCGGGGAGCGGTCTGGGCGGCGCGGGGTGTCTGAACGCCGACGGGCAAGTCGCTGTCGTCGTTATCGCCGCGCTCGTCCTTGAGCGCCTGTTGCAGAAACCAGTCCTCGCGGATGCGCCAGGATGCGGCGGCGGTATAGGCCGGCGAGGAATAGCCCACGGAAAGGATCAGCGTGCGGCGGGCATGTTCCTGCAGACGGATCAGCAGGGGGGTGAAATCCGCGTCGCCGGACAGGATGATGAACTCGTCAAAGTGAGTGGAATGGGAAAGGTCGTCCATGCAGTCCATGACCAGATGGATGTCCGTGCTGGTTTTGCCGCGCGAGGTCAGCGGTGGGCAGTCCACCACCTGAAAGGCGCTGCGGATGAACGGATTGCGGAATTCCTGATAGCGCTGTGGGTTCAGATAACAGGTACGCTTGAGAATGCGGCGGCGCACCCCCTCGCCGTACAGAATGCGCAGGGCGTGGTTTTCAATCCAGCGCACCCAGCGGTAGGGCGCTGAACCGAATGCCCTAGCGGCTTCCGGGTCCGCCTCCAGAAAACGGGTATAGATATTGTCAAAGTCTACATACAACGCGCTGAAAACTTCATCAAAACCGGTAAATCGTGCCATGTGCTCCTCAAAGCAAGTCATAACGTGAATACTGCAGATTATGGCATAGTAGTCTCATAGGCCCGGTAACACAAGACCGCATCGCTTGAATTTGCCCGCCCGGACGACTATGCTGAAAATTGACAGCGCGGGCGGCACAGGGACGGATGCGTCCGCGCGTGGCGGGAGGAGGTATGATGCGGAAAAATTTCGAAGCCCCGGCCCGCTGGGCTGTGTCTGTTCTGGAGCCCTGGCGCGCCATACGCCGGAAACGGACGGGTGAATTCTGGTTCACCTGCCTGTTCTGGTCGTTCTGGCTCTCGCTGGCCTCCTTCCCCATCGGCTACGGCATGCGTGAAGTCATGCCAGTGCTCAGCTTTATTTTTCTACTGCTCTATTACCGCCATGAATGGCATAACAGTGTGCTGCGCCGGCTTGACGCGCGCTGGCTGTTCCATTGCCTCTGGCTGATGGTCGGCATTGGCGTCTGTTTTTCCACAGACCCTCTTTCGTCTCTGCTGCACGCGGGCACGGGCATCAACAAGGGCTTCATCCTGCCCTTCATCGCCATGGAATGCGTGCGCGACGCCAAGGATCTGCGCCGTCTGGTCTGGGCTTGCGCGCTGGCATGCTTCTGGCAGGGGCTGGACGGCATCTGGCAGACGATCACGGGCCGTGATTTCATCATGGGCTACACGTGCAATGCCGGGCGGCTGACCGGCAGTCTGGGCGACTACACGGTGGGCAATTACATTGCTTTGGCCCTGATCCCGGCCTTCGCTCTCTGGTTCATTCTGCGCCGGAGCCTGGATGCCGTGAATTCCGCGTTTCTCTGTCTGGCCGTCTTCTGGCCGGCCTTTTTTCTGTTACAGGGGGCGGCCAGCCGCAGCGGCGCGCTGGCTGTGGCCGCGTCTTTCGGTTTTTGGGCACTGCTTCGCAGGAAACGCTGGCAGTGGCGTATTCTGCTCTGGCCGTTGCTGGCCTTGGGGGTGTTCATCCTCTGCCAGCCGCAACGCCTGACGCCGGAATACGTGATTGACGACGGCCGCTGGAGCCTCTGGAATCTGGGCTGGCGCGTTTTTCTGGAACACCCCTGGTTCGGGGCCGGGGCCGGACAGTACAACGCGGCCTTCCGCGCTCTGGGGCTTGCTCCGGGCAAGGATGAAATCACCATCAGCCATCCGCACAACCTTTATCTGGATATGCTCTATGCCCACGGTCTGGTGGGTTTCTGTCTGGGTATGATTTTTCTGCTGGGCTTTCTCTGGTGGGGCTACAGGCGTATCAGGCCGCGTCTGGAGGAAGAATATGCGGAAAAGAGCATCGATCCCTACTGGCGGCTGACGGCCTGGTTCTGGATCGGCTTCGCGGGCTGGCTCGTCAACGGCATCTTCGGACATGATTTTTACCGCATTTGGTGGCTGGGTCTGGCCATGAGTCATCTGGGCGTGATGATCGGCGCGGTGGTCAACGGCGCGGGCCGGAATCCGGCCCGGCCGCCGCGCGGTGCAAAGGAAGAAGAGAATGTTTGAATTCGCATCCTTGGGCAAGATCCTATTCGTCCAAAGAATACAGCGCGCTTAGGGAAGAACTGCGCGGCAGGCTGTTTGCCGCGCAACGTGGGGCGCGGGAGCATCATTGTCGGTGATTAACAGAGCTTCCGGATGGGTTTGCTGTACCATCCGCCGAAAAAGACGGCCATTTGACCCTTGCCTGGCAGCGCGCGCCAGTAGCGCTAGGTTTCGGGCCGCTTCTTTTCTTCGTCGGTCTCCCAGCCAGAAAGTCCATAACGAACGCCTGAAACACAAGAATCATCGCAACTTCACGCTCTGCGACAAAAAACGAGAAAAACTACGACGGTCTGGTCAGCGCGGCGGACAAAACCATCACCATTACCGACTAGGCCTATGCCCCCTGGACGCTCATCGACGCCTTTGACGCCAATTTTCGCAATGTGGCCATGACCCGCGTGCTGACAGCGCCGTGGCCGCCCGCGACCTTCCGGTTCAAACCTCGCCTGTTGTGGTCGCTAGGCCGGAGCGGGCCTATGCCGCCGCCTTCAGTGCTCGGGACGCGGTGGACCTGAACGGCGCACGCAAGCGCAGCGAGCATAAAAAAACTGGCCGCCATGCAGGAAGAGAGCTTCGCGCCCTGACCTACAAAGCCTGGAAAGCGGGCATCTCCGGCCTCTTGATTTTCGAGGGATGGGACGCGGCCGGGCAAGGGCGGGTCCATCCGTAGACTCACAGCGGGCATGGACGAGCGCATCGTGCGGGTGATCCCCATATCAGCGCGCCCACGGACGGGGCGGCGCAACCGGGAAAAGTTCCCGGCTTACATGGAAGCGGCGGAAGAAATGTTCGCCCGCGCCAGCACGGAAGGCGCGCCCTGGCAATATCGTCCCGGCCGAGGACAAGAAATACGCCCGGCTTGATGTGGTGCGCATCTACCGGGATACGCTGAAAGAGGCTCTCAAACACGTTTGAGGGGAAACATCAGGCAAAAACTGCAGGCCCCGACCCTTCAATGGGTCGGGGCCTGTTATTTATTCCTGCTCGAATTCGTCGCGCGGCGGATTTGCCCGGCGTTCGTGCTCCCGCAGTACGGCCAGGGCCGCGTCCTTGGTGATGATCCGGCCTTTGCAGCGCGCATGCTGCAAACTGTTTTCCGGACAATAGCCCAGTTGCGCGCAGTTAGGTCCCGCACCTTCAAACAGGTCGGGAGCTGCCTGACGGCAGAGACGCAGCATCTTCCATGCCAGATCGCGGATTTCATGCTGGGCGTTGCGGCAGCAGCGGATGGCGAACCAGTCCAGCAAAGCGTGGGCGTTCATGCCGATGATGGCCTTGAACTCCGTGGCTTGGGGCTTCAGGTAGCGCAGATTTTCCTCGGGCAGCCCGGCTTTCAGCCCGGCATCGTACCACTGGCGGCTCAGATCGGCCAGATCCCGGCCGCTGAGCGTGGCCGTGCCGCCGCCGGGCAGGGTCACAGGCGCGGAAAATTCCGCAATCTCGCGCGGATAGACTACGGAAAAGCGCCGCTTGCCGTTGAGCTCCGCCCGGCCGGACTTGATCAGGTAGGATGCCAGCCGTTTGCGCACCAGTTGGACCTCGGTCACGCGTGAGTAGTCTTCCACGCCGAAAAGGAAAAAATCGAACTCCAAGGCGGCGCGGTGGCCGCTGGAAAGAATATTCTTCACGATCTGGCGGGAATAGGGCGAGGCCGCGATGTCCTCCAGGTCACGTTCGCTGCGCACGAAGCGCGCCGCCAGATCCGTGTATATTCTGCCGCCGCCCGCGAGCAGCAGCACCTTGCCGTTGCCGGTATATTTTTCTTCAAGCATGGCCGCTTCCGTGTTGGGGGGCGCCCGCATTCGGCGGGCATGGACTCTGCCCACTATAGAAAAAAGCCGTGTCAGCGGCAAGGCGCTGCACGGACGCAGACCGCAGGGAAGTCGGACGAATCCATTCTGTTTCGCCAAGACGGAGGCAAGGGGAGAAGATTTCCGCCGTCCGTTTTGGGGTACCGGGAACGCCGCCCGCTCCCGGCCGTAATGTTTCAAGAGCTTGTTCACCCTCCTTCAAGTCGGTCAAGCTGGAGTTAGCACGCAACATGAAGAACATCGTGATAACTTTAGGAAAAAAACGTGATGAGTCGGGATGTTGATTGTATGGTTGTGAGAGAATTGTAATTTCGGCTATGGGGCGACCGGCAAGGGAGGGCAGGATATGGCGCTCAAGCCGTTGTTCAAATATCTCGGACATATGCCTGATTGTGCCTTGATGCCTGAATAATGGCCAGCCATTCGGTTGCAACAGCGCCAAACGTCACAACTGGACGGATTTTTCCCTTTGCCGGCAGACGGATATTGCCCAAGGTTGATCATTTGCTCTTTGCCGTCCACACGCTTCCGCAAATACCAGACCT
>APFI01000318.1 GCA_000403945.1 Desulfovibrio sp. Dsv1 | reverse complement strand
CATGAAATTCGATTGCACGATTTTCATGACCTTTTCTGGAATTATGAAATGACTTCTAGAGCCATCAGAAACAATAAGGGGAAATAAAATGGCTTTTGAAGTGGGGAATAACTATAGATATATCCTCTGTGCAATGGTTGAAATCCTGCTTCAACAGGGCACGAAGCACGCCGGGAAGATGGAAGGACTTCTTGCTTACGAAGCGCTGTTGACGACCAAAAACGAGGCGGAGGTCTTGGGCGTTCCCCTTTTCGAGATCGGCCTTGAAGGCTACGACATCGACGCCCTTCTGCAAGAGCGGCCGGATGGAAGGCAGGGCGGGCACGGGGAGGATTGACAGGCGGCTTGGGGGCCGCGTCCGAGGGGGCGGTTCTCAGCTCCCGGCCTTTGTTATCCCGCCACAGCCTGCCGAACAGCCTCCGTTATGTAGGCGTTAAGCGACTTTCCTTCCGCAGCAGCCGCAACTGTCGCGTTATGGTACACATCGGGGGGCAGGCCCAGGACGAATTTCCCCTGTGTCTTTCTGGGCTGCACCCCGTCTTCGGCACACATGCGCAAGAAAACATCAAGGGATGTCTTGCCTTCTCGCTTCAGGGATTCGGCATCCTTCGCGTAAAAATCAGCGCCGCCGTTCAGCCCCACAAATTCCCCCCGGAACATCTCAATTTCCGGGTCGTAGGCAATAACGGTCTGATAACCGCCCTCAAATTCCATTACATTCTTCATGGCTGTGCTGTGGCCTGCATTTTGATATTTAGGGCTTTCATGATGCGGAACACGGTATCAAAACGTGGCTTTGCTCCTGGTCGAAGAGCCTTGTAGAGACTTTCCCTGTTCAATCCCGCGTCCTCAGCCAGTTTTGCCATTCCTCTGGCGCGAGCAATATCCCCCAGAGCGGCAACGAGCAAGTCAGGGTCATTTTCCTCAATAACAGAGGAAAGATAGGCGGCAATAGCTTCCTCACTGTCCAGATAGTTCACAATATCAAATTTTGTGAGTCTCATAAGAGCGCCTTCCTTTCTTTTGCCAAGGCGATGGCAGTCTCAATATCTTTTTGCTGGCTGGATTTGTCGCCGCCGACCACAAGAATATAAACGCGGTCTCCTTCCTGCATGAAATATACACGATACCCTTTCCCCGTATGCACACGCATTTCAGAAACGCCGCCTCCGACTGATTTGCAGTCGCCAAAATTTCCCATCTCGGCACGGCGAATCCTTGCCAAGATACTGAACTTGGCCCGCATATCTTTCAATCGTGCCAGCCAGCTGATAAACAAGTCGGACTGAAAAATTGTGTTCATGAATAGATTGTAGCCATATGGCTACAAATGTCAAGCTATTTTTCTCGTTGACATTCCCCGCGTTTTGTGGCGTAGCGTGAGCACGGGGCCTCGAAAACTCCACCTGCGACGGTCGCCATTCCGTTTGTCAATGGCTTTTTTCGTGCCCTATGGCGTGATATGCTCACGCACATATTGGCCGGGAGTGTGGTAGCGGTAACGTCCATGGCTGCTCGCAGGCAGTTTCGAGCTCCCGGCCCTTGCTGTTTCTGCAAGGGTCAATCGATAATCCTGCGAGGTTTACAATGGCTCAGGCCCAGGTTCTCCCCGTCGTCACTTTTCCTTTCCAGTTCCAAGACAAGTCAATCCGTACACAGCCTGACGGAGGAACTCTTTGGTTTGCCGCCAGAGATGTTTGCGATGCCCTGACGATCAAATGGAATGGTCGCGCATTATCGGCAATTCTAGAGCAATGGCAGGGGTTGAGGAATTTCCTCACCCCTTCAGGAAATCAACGGCTTAGAGCCATAGCTGAGCCTGCCGTCTACAAGTTGGCGTTTCGTCCCAACAAGCCCGAAGCCGACACCTTTGTGGTGGCCTGTTCCCGCGCTGCCGCCGCCAAGGCCTTGGCCTCTTGTTTCTTCACT
>APFI01000317.1 GCA_000403945.1 Desulfovibrio sp. Dsv1 | reverse complement strand
TGTGGCGGCCTGTTCCCGCGCTGCCGCCGCCAAGGCCTTGGCCTCTTGTTTCTTCACGCCGGGGTCAATACCCTCCGCAAGCATGGCCCTGGCTTCTTCGCGTTTCAGACGGGCAGCTTTCAACGATACGGAAGGATATGCCCCAAGGCTCAATGTCTTCCGCTTTCCGGCAAAGCGGTAGTCCAATCGCCAAAGCCTGCCGCCAGAGGGAGACACCAGCAGCGAAAGCCCGCCGCTATCGGCGTATTTTTTGCGCCCCCTTTCCGGCAGGGGGAGAGTTCTAATCTTGGCGTCTGTCAACATGCACAGCTCTCAACGTGGGTCTGTGGGTACATCTGCGGCCTTGCATGACCTGTCCCCGCATATGTACCCACATTTGTGGGGGATTGCAAAGGAACTCCCGGGAACTTGCGGGAGCAGGAAGAAAACCCGCAACTCGTTGATACGCAACGTGTTACGGGCTAAAATGGAACTTGTGGGAGCTTGCTGGAAGTACTTATTGGCGGAAGGGGAGGGATTTGAACCCCCGGAAGGATCACACCTTCAACGGTTTTCAAGACCGCCGCATTAAACCGCTCTGCCACCCTTCCATGTGCCAAGAAAGACACAATCGTCGCCCCTTCGGCGACGGTCAGGATGGAACACAAGGGCGGCGCCTCTCCCTGTCGGAATAAAGGCGCCACCGAAAAATCCGCAGACAGCGTGCCTTACTTGACGGCGTCTTTCAGGCCCTTGCCGGGCGTGAATTTGGCGACTTTGCTGGCGGGGATGGTGATTTCCTTGCCGGTGCGGGGGTTGCGGCCTTTACGGGCGGCGCGTGCCACAACCTTGAAGCTGCCGAAGCCGGTAAAGGTCACGGATTCGCCGGCGGCAAGAGCTTCGCGCAGAGATGCCACGACGGCGTCCAGGGCTTCTTCAGCTTTAGCTTTTGTGGGCAGGCCGGCCTTGGCGTGGATTTTTTCAACAAGCTCAGCTTTGGTCATGATGTTTCTCCGTACAGGATTTTCGGGTTGCCCCGTTCTGTGCCAGGTTAACCGTCCGGTCGCGCACTGCGGGTTTTGAAGGCCGTTCCGCGGAACGCCGGGATGAGTGCTTTCTTGCTCAGCAACAGGCACGGTGCGCGCCCTGGATATTTCCGTGTTTGGCTGCGGGCTTGATGCCAGCGCCCACCACTTTGATTCCTCTAAGTAATGCCGGTGGGCATGTCAACAGAAAAAGTGCGGAATCGTCCGTCCGCCTTCGTTTTCCCGGCAAACGCCTATTTGCGCGAAGGGTTATGCCGCATGCCGGGTCAGAACTAAAAAATATATAACATATTGTAAATATTACAAGTCAATTATTTCAACATCCGCACTTTTCAACGGACTGCCCAGAAAGAGGCTGCCTGTGCGGGCAAAACGGTTCCGGTTGTCCGTGGTCATAAAACGGCGGACGCCCGTGGGCCCGTCCGCGCGCAGCAGGCCCAGACGCGCCAGTTCTTCGCCCACGCTCTCGGCCGTGCTGGCCGCCGAATTCACAATACGCACCTGCGGGCCCACCACGTTTTGCAGGGCGGCATGCAGGAGGGGAAAATGCGTGCAGCCCAGCAGCAGGGTGTCCGGACGCGGCGCGGTGACCGCCGGAGTGAACAGGTCTTCCAGGTAGCGCCTGGCAATACCCTCCACCAGGGGACCGTCCATCCATCCTTCCTCGGCCATGGGCACAAAGAGCGTGCAGGCCCGCCCCTGCACATGGGCTTCGGGCCGGATGCGGGTGATGGCCCGCTGATACGCGCCGTCGGTGATGGTGGCCTCGGTGGCGATAACCACGATCTCGCCGTTGCGGCTGGCGCGGGCCGCGGCCCGCGCGCCGGGATCCACCACGCCCAGAACCGGCAGGGGCGCGAAATGCTCGCGCAAGGCGGGCAGGGCCGCCGCCGTGGCCGTATTGCAGGCCACCACCAGCATTTTCGTCCCGTTATCCACCAGTTTTTGGGCGGCCCGCAGGGTATAACGGATGATGGTGTCGCGACCCTTGGTGCCGTAGGGCAGCCGGGCCGTATCGCCCAGATAGAGCAGGTCCTCGGCGGGCAGACGCGCGGCCAGGGCCTTGAGCACGGTAAGACCGCCCACGCCTGAGTCGAACAGGGTCACGGGCAGCAGAGAAGCGTCTTTCATGGTCGTCCTTTACAGCAGCGGCGGCGTATGCGCCGCGAAACTCAGAAAGCTTGGCCCAGATAGCGGGCCGCTGTAAAGAGCAAAATGCCCGTCAGCAGATATTTCAGCGCCTTGGCCGGGACGTGCTTCTGGCAGCGCGCGCCCAGGTACATGCCGGCCATGCCCCCCATGCCCAGCAGAATGCCCAGCCGCCAGTCCGGGGCCACGGCCAGTCCGGGGTACAGGGGGGCCAGCAGGCTGTAAAAACTGACCCCGGCCACTGAGGTCAGGAAGGTGGCGAAAAGCGACGCCCCGGCCACGGCGTGGACCGGCAGGCCGAAAAAGGAAACCAGAAAGGGAGCCATGATGGCTCCGCCGCCGATGCCGTACACGCCGCCCACCAGACCCACGATCAGGCTGAGCGACACGATGCCCCGGCAGGAAATGCGGTACTCCTGTTCCTGAAAGCAAAAGGTCAGCAGGCGGCTGTTCCAGGACAGCACCCGGCATGCGCCGCCGCCGCGCGGCCCGTCCTGCCGCGGCGTCGCGTCGGAGGCGTCAGCCTTTCGCCGCCGGGTGACGTCGCGCAGCATTTTGAACGCCACATACAGCAGCACCAGCCCGGCGAAAATTTTGAAGCGGCGCAGGTCGGGCAGCAGATTGATCCGGATCAGCGCCCCGGCGAACACGCCGGGCAAGGTGCCCAGGGCTACCACCAGGGTCAGCGGCCCGAGCAGACGGCCTTCGTGCCAGTAGCGCCAGACTCCGGCGGGACAGGCCAGCACGTTGAAAAACTGGTTGGTAGCGCTGACGCTGGGATTGGTATAGCCCAGTACGCTCATCTGAAAGGGCAGGAGCAGAAACGCGCCGGAAACCCCGCCCATGGAGGTGAAGAAGGAAACGCCCAGAGCCACGGCAAAGGGAATAAAGGGGGAGCATTCAATGCCCGCAGTGGGAAAATACATGGCCGCCTCCCGTGGGGCTGGGGTGGGTCTGGCCCGGCGGACGCCGGGAAATGCGCGCCGCAATAATCACGCTTGTTTGTGATAAGCGTGATTATAAAAATTGTCATCCCCGGCCGAGCACGGCGACCTGCGGCGTCAGGGCATACCGCCGACAGTGGCCTGTTGTCGGGCGGGGGCAAGCTCCTCCCGCTTTCCGCACATTGCCTGCCGGGGCCGAAACAGCTATATTCGGCGCGCAAGGCCCGCCGTTGCGCGGGCCGCACCGCAACCAAGGAACACACATGCTGGCCATTCTGGATTACAAGGCGGGCAACCAGACGAGCGTGCGCCGCGCTCTGGAACATCTGGGCATTCCCTGTACCGTCACGGCGGACCCGGCGCTGCTGGAAAGCGCGCGGGGCATTATTTTTCCCGGTGTGGGCGCGGCGGGGCAGGCCATGCGCGCCCTGGGCGAGGCCGGGCAGGATGCGGCCCTGCGCCGCGCCGTGGACGTGGGGCAGCCCCTGCTGGGCATCTGTCTGGGCTGCCAGATTCTGCTGGAGCGCAGTGAGGAAAACGACACGCCCACCTTGGGGCTGGCGCCCGGCGTCTGCCGCCGTTTCGAGGACGGCATGCGGCAGGAGGACGGCAGCCCCGCGCCCGTGCCGCACATGGGCTGGAACAGCCTGCGCGCCGTTGTGCCCTGCCGTCTGCTGGAGGGCGTTGAACCCACAGCGGAATTTTATTTCGCCCACGCTGAAGGGGATGAAAATCTGCTCGGCCACCCGCTCCACCACATCCAGAAAAATGCCGCGCGCCTCGGCCGAGGCCGTGATATCGTAAAAGACGATTTCGTCGGCCCCTTCCTCATAGTAACGGCGGGCGCTGGCCACCGGGTCGCCAATATCCTCGTTGCCCGCGAATTTGACGCCCTTGGTCAGCCGCCCGTTGCGCACGTCCAGACAGGGTATCACCCGTTTACTGAGCATGGCGCGCCTCCCGGCAGTAGTCGTAAAAATTGCGCAGCAGGGCCAGACCGGGCCGTCCGCTCTTTTCCGGGTGGAACTGGGCGGCCCAGAAGCCCTCACGGCCGTAGAGGGAACAGAACTCCCGGCCGTAGGCCGTGGTGGCGAGGACAAGGGCGGGGTCCGGCTCCACGTAATAGCTGTGGA
>APFI01000316.1 GCA_000403945.1 Desulfovibrio sp. Dsv1 | reverse complement strand
AAGGCTCAATGTCTTCCGCTTTCCGGCAAAGCGGTAGTCCAATCGCCAAAGCCTGCCGCCAGTGGGAGAGACATACAAATAAAGCCCTCCGCCGTCGGTATGCTTCCGTGCTATACCGTCCGCCTTCAACCCACGGATAAACATATCGGTCAATGGCATTCTGTATCCCCTTGCCCCGCAAAGGTTTTACACTTGACGGTATCTGGCTGCCTGTCTCGTGCAGATACCGCTATATACCGTCAGAAATATCGATAACTTGACGGTATGTTGCTAGACTTTGCGATAGGACGTGGGATTGCTAATCTCATGAAAGGCGAAGTCCCGCAAGGCTTTTTAGGCTTTACGGGACTTCGTGAGATTGTTGTCTGGCGTCACCAACGGGATTTGAACCCGTCTTAGCGGCTTGAGAGGCCGCCGTCCTAACCGGATAGACGATGGTGACAATGCATTTATACTAGCGGGAACATGGGCGCCTTGTCAAGTGCCCGCGCAAGATATTCACGCCGGAAACAGGACGTTGCCGGAACAGCGCCGCTGATGCTATGTATTTCTCCGGCCCGGACAGCGGTCCCGCCATTGTTGCCAGCGCGATGCGGCGCGTTTTTCCGCCAGAGGGGAAAAGACCCATGAAATCATGCCTTCGCCTCTTCCTGCCTGTCTTCTGTCTGCTGCTCACTGCCTGCGGCGGCAAACAGGTGCCTACCCGTGAGGGAGATCTGTCGCCCTGGATGGGCACTGTGGCGGATCTGCGCCATTTTCCGCAGGATCTGAATGTTTACGCCGCCGAGGTCGGCCCGGACAAGCCACTGCTCGGCGCCGCGGAACAGGCCGTCCAGGACGCGCGTTTCAACCGGATTTTCCTCGGCCCCTGGGAGATGGGCAAAACCTCCATGCGCAGGCGCGACGCGGCGGCCATCTTCCGCAAGGCGCGCGGCTTTAGATACGGCGATGCGCGCTGGAGCCAGGACGAATGGGACGCCATGCGCCGCAACGCCCATCTGCGCGCCTTCCCTTCGCGCGTGCAGGCCGCCGTCATCGTGCGCAATACGGATCTGCGTGAAATGCCCACGCATGAAACCCGTTTTTCCGAACCCACGCACGATCCCAGAGCCAACCCTTTTGATTATTTCCAGTATTCCCTGCTGCCGCCGGGCACGCCGGTGCTCATCGCCCACACCAGTCTGGACGGGCGCTGGCATTTTGTGGAATGTCCGGCGGCCGGCGGCTGGGTGGATGCCGAGGATGTGGCCCTGGTGGACGAGAATTTCAAAAGCGTCTGGCGCAACAGCCGGTATGCGGCGCTGCTGCGCGACAAGGTTATTTTGCCCGGAACCGGACGCAACGGCGGCGACAGCCGGGCCAATATCGGCACGGTTCTGCCTCTGGCAGGCGAAGATCCGGATGGCGGCCTGCGCGTGCTGGCACCCATCAAGGGAGCGGACGGCATGGCCCGCAGCGCCGAAATAACTTTGCGCGGGGGAGACGCCGCGCCCAAGCCCCTGCCGCTGACCGCCGGCAATGTGGCCAGGGTCGGCAATGTGATGATGGGCCAGCGCTACGGATGGGGCGGCATGTTCGGCGACCGGGACTGCTCCGCCCTGACCCGTGAGCTGTTCACGCCCTTTGGCATCTGGCTGCCGCGCAACTCCGGCGCCCAGGCGCGCGCCGGCGTGGCGCAGCCACTGGAAGGCCTGAACGCCAAGGAAAAGGAAACCCTGATCCTGGCCAACGGCGTGCCCTTTTTGAGCCTGGTAGGCATGCGCGGGCACATCACCCTCTATGTGGGAGAATACAAAGGCAGGGCCGCCATCTTCCACAATGTCTGGGGCGTGCGCGTTATTGAAAACGGCGATGACGACGCGCGCTTCATCCTCGGCCGGGCTGTGGTCACCTCCATCACCCCCGGCGCGGAACTGAAAAACCTCTACCGGACCATGACTTTCACCGACCGGCTGCGCACCCTGTCCACTCCGACGGAAGCACGCCCGTGAATCGCATTGAACTGCTGATCACGGCGGAAAACGCCGGGCAGCGTCTGGACCGGGCGTTGCGGGACGCCGCGCCGAACTTTTCGCGCGCGGCCCTGCAAAAAGCCGTTCTGGCCGGGCACTGTCTGGTGGACGGCCTGCCCGCGTCACGGCCCGACGCCAAAACGCGTCCGGGCCAGCGCGTGGTCCTGCAACTGCCGCGGGCGGAAAGCACGCTCGCCGCCGAGGAAGGGCATCTCGAACTGCTCTGGCGGGACGCCAGCCTGGCGGTCTGCAACAAGCCAGCCGGACTCACCGTGCACCCCTGTCCTTCCTGTCCGGAGCATACGCTGGCGCAGCGCCTGCTGGGGCGCTTTCCGCAACTGGCGCAACTGGACGGTCCGCGCCCCGGCATTGTCCATCGTCTGGACAAGGACACCAGCGGTCTTTTGCTGGTGGCCCTGACCGAACCAGCGCGCCTGGCCCTCAGCGCGGCTTTCGCCCGGCGCGAGGTGCGCAAGGAATATCTGGCCCTGGTCAGCGGACTGCCGCCGGAGCAGGGGGAATGCCGCGAGGCGCTGGGCCGCCATCCCACGGCCAGGATCAAAATGGCCGCGCTGCCCGAGGCGCGCGGCGGCAAGCCCGCCCACACCGCCTGGACGCGGCTCTGGCATACGCCGGACAAGCGGGTTTCGCTGCTGGCGGTGCGCATCCATACCGGTCGCACCCATCAGATTCGCGTACACCTGGCCCATCTGGGCCACCCACTGTTGGGCGACAGGCTTTACGCGCCCGCGTCGGTGCGCGATCTGGCCCCGCGCCAGATGCTGCACGCCTGGCGTCTGGCCTTTACCCATCCGGACAGCGGCGAGGAAATGCGCTTTGCCTGCCCGCCCCCCGAGGATATGCCGCTGGCGGCCCTGGCGGCCTGCCGCCGCATGCGGCGGGTTGTGATCACCGGCAATCCGGGCAGCGGCAAATCGGCGCTCACCGGGCGGCTGGCGGCCCAGGGCCTGCCGACGGTCAGCGCCGATGCCCTGGTGGCCGACCTGTACGCGCCGGGCGGGGAGGTCGCCGCCTGGCTGGAGCGGCGTTGCGGTGGAAAAGTCTCGGCAAAGGACGGCGGCGTGGACAGGACGGCCCTGCTGGCGGCCATGCGCGCGGACCCGCTTCTGCGCCGCGACGTGGAAGAGACGGTCCACGCACTGGTGCGCATGGCCATCGAAAATTTCTGGCGCGAGCAGGAAGCCGCGGGGGCGCCTCTGGCCGTGGCCGAAGTGCCGCTGTATTTTGAATGCGGCTGGCAAAACATTTTCAGCCCGAAACCGCTGAGCGTGGGCGTGCATTGCCCCCTGCCGCGGCGCCTGCGGCGGATCATGGACAGCAAGGGCTGGAGCGAGGAGAAAGCCATCGCCCTGGAAGACTGGCAATGGCCGGAAGCCCGCAAGGAAGCGGCTTGCGACATGCTGGTGGACAACAGCGGCCCGCCGGAAGCCCTGGAAAACGCGGCCCGCGCGCTGCCGGCCGGCCTGGAGCGCATCCGCCGGGATGAGGAAGCGGAGCAACGGCGGCGGCTGGAAGAACTCTGGCGTTGAAAGCCGCGCCTCTCAGGTGGTTATGGCAAAAGACCGCCCGTTTGACATGCCTCCACGCATCCCGCTATACTTTATATTCCGATATTGGGAATCGCATGTAACATCCGGTGGTGAATGTATGCCGATCAACCCGGGGTCCCCGGAGGAGAGTTTTTCCAAGCCGCTGGTCTTGGCTTTGGAAATATCCAGCTCCGCTCTTCTGAATGACCGCAAAGCCCCCTTTCTCCGGACCGCCCTGGCCAGCATCGGCCAATCTTTGCACTGCGGTCAGGTCTGCCTTTTTGAATATGATGCCGAGACCTGGCGGGAACCGATGACATGGTCCAATCCCCTGCTTGAAAAAGCCGGCGGCGATTTCCCCCTGATTGACAAAAACGCGCTGGCGCCGATTCTCGATCTGCTGGCCCGCCGCAAAAATTTCTGCGTTACGGATGCCGACCTGTTCGACGGCCCGCAACGGGATCTGTTGCTGCGACTCCGGATCAAATCCATTTTCTGCATGCCCATCCTGCATGACGGCCGCCTGTTCGGCTGCGTCTGCCTTGCGCACCGCATGACGCCGCGCCAATGGACCCCGGAGGACGAGGGCATCTGCCATTTACTGGGCAGCATGCTGGCCATCACCCTGAGTCATTTCAGGCTCTTCGAGCGCTTGAGACGCAAACACGACCAGCTGCGCGACATTCTCGATGCTTTTGTGGACCTGGTCTATATCATAGACATGGACACCTATGAACTGCTTTTCCTGAACAAAAGCGTGACGGCCAGCTTTCCCAAACCTCACGGCCCGCTGGGCAACGTCTGCTACAAGCGCCTGCAGGGACGCGACAACCCCTGCCCCTTCTGCACCAACGCCATCATCGCCGCAAGGGATGAGCCCTATCAGTGGACGTACGAAAATGAGCTCACCAAGCGGACGTACTCGGTGGTGGACAAAATCATCCACTGGGATACCGGTCGCCCCGCGCGCCTGTCCATAGCCACCGACGTCACCGATTTTCTGCAAAGCCAGCACGAAAAACAGGATGCGCTGATCGCCTCCCAGGCAAAAAGCGAATTCCTGGCGCATATGAGCCACGAAATCCGCACCCCCATGAACGGCATCATCGGCCTCACCCATCTGGCCCTGCAAACCGATCCCGCGCCGGAACAGAAGAAATACCTGCACAAAATCCGCTCCTCGGCCACCAGCCTGCTGGCCATCATCAACGACATTCTGGATTTTTCCAAGATCGAAGCCAACAAGATGGTTCTGGAAAACGTCAATTACCGCATGGAAGAAGTACTGGATTTTGTCCATACGTGCATCCGTTTTTCATTGGAACGGAAGGGCCTGGAATATTTCTGCGAGGTGGCCAGCGATGTTCCCGCCCAACTCTGGGGCGACGGTTTGCGTCTCAAGCAGGTGCTGCTCAATCTTCTGAGCAACGCGGTCAAATTCACTCCCAAGGGCAGCATCCGGCTGGGCATCCGGCGTGAAAACCGCGACGGAGAAGATATGCTGCACTTCATGGTTACCGATACGGGCATTGGCATCAGCCGGGAATACCAGAAGCATCTCTTTGAGCCCTACAGTCAGGCCAATTCCAGCATTACCCGCCGTTTTGGCGGCACGGGCCTGGGACTGTCCATCTGCAAGCGCATCGCGGACCTGATGCACGGCGGCTTATGGTGCGAAAGCGATCTGAACATGGGCAGCACCTTTCACCTGAGCATTCCCTGCATTCTTTCCCACACGGCGGCCAGTGACAGCGCCTCCCCATCCGCCTCCCTGCCGCTGCCCGGCGAAGCCAAGATACTTCTGGTGGAAGACAACGAAATCAACCAGGAGATCGCCCGCGCCATGCTGCGCCAGCTGGGCATCAGCTGCGACTTGGCCCGGAACGGCAAAGAGGCTGTCAGCATGGCCCTGGCAAAGGACTATGACCTTCTGCTCATGGACGTGCACATGCCGGTCATGGACGGGCTCACAGCCACCCGCCTGATCCGGCGGCAACTGGCCGCCGACGAAAAGTCCGGCACACTGCCCATCGTGGCCATGACCGCCGATACGTTGCCCGACAATATTGACGAAATCCTGGCCGCGGGTATGGACGACCATATCCCCAAACCCCTTGACGCAGCCGTGCTGCACAGCAAACTTGCCTACTGGCTCAATCGCCGCTGACACCGCCGTCCACCCATGCTGTCCGCCGTCAAGATACCCAAAACCAATGCCGCCCGCCTCCCGGAAGGTCCGCGCATTCCGCCGTGAGCATGGCCCGCAAACCGGGGGCCGGGCCGGAGCGCGTGTTCAAGACCCTGGTGGCCAGAGGCGACAAGAGCGGCGTGCTGATGGCCTGCATTACGGCGACGGCGGAACTGGACCTCAAGGTGCTGGCCACTGCTTCGGGAGACAAGCACGCGGAAATGGCGCCACTTAAGGAGGTCCGTCCGCTCAGCTGACAGGCAAAAAGGCCTATCCCGTTTTCATCGACCAAAGCGCCGCCTATGTGAACGCCGGACTGCGCGGCGTGCTGCTGCGACTCCGGCCCGGCGACCCGCCGTGCGCGGCACGTATGCGCCCATGATCCGTCCCACGGACTGAAAGCGGTTTCACCGCAAGCAATCAAAAGAGCCCTGACGGTATATTATGGCCGTCAGGGCTCTTTTTGCCGAACTCAGGTTCCGCGTGGGCGCGGCGTCCCGTGAGCTGTTTTCAAATTGAGGAGCATCCGGCTTTCCGGCAGGGCGAACAGCGACCGGAAGCCAAAAGAACCCGTTTGCCTACGCCTCCTTCAGGGAGTGGATGATGCCCTGCAACTGGCCGGCAAGCCGCTTCAGCTCCTGCATGCCTTCGTCCGCCGCGGTCATGGCCTGGGCCACGTCCTTTGCGATATGGCTCACGGCTTCGGTATGTTTGTTTATTTCTTCGGAGCTGGCCGACTGCTCTTCACTGGCCGCGGCGATGGCGCGCACCTGGTCCGCCGTGTTCATGACCATATGCTCAATGCTTTCCAGCGCTTCCCCGGCCTTTCCGGCCAGCTCGCGGGAAATGCCCACCTGCTCCGCCGATTGACGGATAAAAGCCCCGTTGGCCTGCGCCCCTTCCTGGATATTCTTGATGGCGGTTCCCACGCTCCTGGTGGCCTGCATGGTCTTTTCCGCCAGCTTGCGGACCTCGTCGGCCACCACCGCGAAGCCGCGCCCGGCCTCGCCGGCCCGCGCGGCCTCAATGGCCGCGTTGAGCGCCAGCAGATTGGTCTGATCCGCGATGTCAGTGATGATGTTCATCACTTGGCCGATGTCGGTGGCCTGCTGGAGCAACTGTTCCATGCTTTCGTTGATTTTCTCGGTAAAGCTGGCCACCTGATTGATGCTCTGCACCACGTCCTGCACCTTTTCCCTGCCGGCCATGGATTCATGGCGGGCGTTCTCCGCGATGCCCGACGCCTCGGAGGCGTTGCGCGCGACCTCGGCCACAGCGCCGTTCATCTGGTCCATGGCATCCGCGGTTTCCATGGTGCGCGCCAGTTGGGTGTCCACGGCTTCGGCAATGGAACTGGTCTGCCCGCTCAGGCGCGACGAGGTGGAATCCAGCGCGTCCACCACGCCCGCCAGCCGTTCGGCGGTCTGCAGCACGCCCTCGCGCCGGGCGTTTTCCGCCGCCCTGCGCGCCTGATCGGCTTCCGCCAGGGCGGCATCGCCCTGCTTCAGCGCCTCCTCGGCCTGGGCCGTCTTGCTTTGTGCCGTGTGGATCAGATCACGCAACTGTCCCACCATGCGCAGCATGTCGGCATGCAGGCTTTTCAATTCCCCGCTGAACCGGACATCGCGCGGAATCGCGTCAAAATCCCCGTCGGCCACGCACCGCGCCGCCGCGCCCAGCTGGCGTAACGGCGAAGCAATGCTGCGCGAGATCAGCAGTCCCAACAGTCCCATCGCCATCACCAGCCCCAAGCCGGTCCAGACCATGCTCCAGACGATTTTCATGGCGTTGCCAAGCAGTTCGGCGCGGTCCACCAGGGCGATGATATGCCATCCGTCCCGCGTCACCTAGCTCACGGCCACATAGGTTGCGCCGCCGAGGCTCACTTCGCCGCTGCCCGTGCCCTGCGCAAAGGCCGCCGCAAGGTCGGGCTCGCCAATTTCCCGGATATTTTTCAGTACGCTGTCGGGCCGGGCGGGATTGTACAGAATCAGGCCTGTATCCTCGGTAAGCAGCAGACGCGCGTTATTGCCCAGTTTCAGGGTATCAAGAAAGGAGGTCATGACCTGGAGGTTGATGTCCATGCCCACCACGCCCAGAAGCCTGCCGTCCCGGCGCGCGCTCTTGGCCACCGTGGTGACCAGGTTGCCGTTGTCGGACTGGTAAAACTCGGTCAGGGTCGCGGCGTCGGTTTTCAGGGCCGCTTCGTACCAGGGGCGCTTGCGCGGATCAAAGCCCGCCGGCAGCGTGCTGTCCGGCGACTGCACAATGCCGCCGTCCCTGGTGCCGAAGTAGATGAGCTCAAAGTGCGGGTAACCCTTGATGGTGGAGGTGAATTCGTCGAATAGCGTGCGCTCCGGGCCGCTGAGTTCCTCCCCGAGCGTTTTGACGGGCTCCGTGCTGGACACATAGGAGGTCACCCGCCCGTCGGCTTCCGTCACGGACGGCAGTCGAGTGATGATATCCAAAATGCCCTTGGAATTGTCGCCCATCTGTGTCAGGTATTGCCCGACCAGGCGCAGACGCCCGCCGGCGCTGGCGCTGAAGTCCTCCACCGCGGTCTTGCGGCTTTGCCAGAAGACCAGCAGGACGCAGACGGCAATAGCCACGCAGACGGAAAAAATAATGGAAATCAGGATCTTGTTACGAATTGTCATATCTCACCCGCGTTATTGATATCAAAAGAGCTTAACGGCATATTGCAATTTTTCAAAAGGGCAGGAAGAGAAAAAATTTTTCCTGCATGGCCACAAAAAGACTTCCGGCCCCAAGGGACCGGAAGTCATCAGTCATATCCGGGCGGGAATAAGGGCTTACACCTCGTCGCCCAGACGGCGGAAGCTCTTTTTGGCGGCTCCGCAAACAGGGCAGCACCAGTCATCGGGAAGATCCTCAAACCTGGTGCCCGCGGGAATCTTATGCCGCTTGTCGCCCCGGCCGGGATCATACATATAACCGCAATTGACCACCTGGCAGCGCCAGATATCCTTTGGATCAGCCATGTTGAACCTCAGTGTCAGGCGCCGGCGCCGGTTGCAAAGCCCTTGGACGGACCCGTGTCGGAAGGCGTGCCGGCAATCTTCGCCAGATAGGTGTCTCCCAGTGTCCTGATGTGCCCGGCGGTGTTTTCATAGTAGTTCAGGTGGGCCTGCTCCTCGTCGATGATCCGCTCGAACAGGCGTGCGGTGACGTTGTCGCCTTCCTCCTCACAGACCTTGATGAACTGGCTGTAGGATTCGATGGTGGCGTCTTCGCGTTCCGCGTCGTTCTCATAAATCGCCAGCACGGCTTCGCCGGTTTTCACGCTGCCGTCTTTCTGGGCCGTGGGTTCGCCGCCCAGCTGCTTGATGCGCTCGGCGAAATTTTCGGCGTGGCGCATTTCATCAATGGCGATCAGCTTCATATTGGCGGCCAGCCCGCCGTAATCCTGGTCATCCAGGCTGTAATGCTGGTTCATGTACTGATGGATGGCGAACAGCTCCATGCTGCGGGCCTTGTTGAGCACTTCAACGACTTTTTCTTTGCGGGATTTTTTA
Source organism: Desulfovibrio sp. Dsv1 (assembly GCA_000403945.1). Taxonomy (GTDB): domain Bacteria; phylum Desulfobacterota; class Desulfovibrionia; order Desulfovibrionales; family Desulfovibrionaceae; genus Desulfovibrio. The sequence continues at coordinate 6,914 of APFI01000316.1, read as the reverse complement.
TTGGCTGCCATAATATTACTCCTTGGCGGGTTGAATATGCAAAATACATATGCCGGATCTGTTTACACAAAATACAAGCCGCCGCCAAGCCCCCGGAAAAAATTTTTCCCGGCCGGAAAAGCGCGGCCCGTTCCGAAAACGGCTACCGCGCGCCGTCCTGGCGGCCCGCGCATTCATCGCAGATACCGTCAAATTCGATTCGCGATCCCACGATGGAGGAAAAGCCCTGCGCTTTGATGCCCTCCACAGTGGGAGCGGCCAGGGGCTGCCTCACGTCGCCGATGCGTCCGCAACGCAGGCAGCGTACATGCTGATGCCAGGAAATATCCCCGTCAAAGCGTTTGGTGGAACCGGCCGCTTGCAGGCGGCGGATCTCGCCGCTGTCAGCCAGGAAGTCAAGATTGCGGTAAACGGTGCCCAAACTGATGCGCGGCAGGCGCTCCCGCACAATGCCATAGAGCTCATCGGCCGTGGGATGGCTTTTGGTTTTGCGTAATTCTTCTAGAATCACGGCGCGTTGCCGTGTCATTCTTGTCTGGTTTTGAGCCATAGCAGCCCTCCATATTCAGTAAGAATTACTGTTACCGGAGAGGACTGTCAAGTCCCGGTCGCCATCTTCCATAAAATTCTTCCGCAATGCGGCGGGCCCACTCAGGGCCGCTCCACCAAGAGCACGGCCAGATCCATAACATTGGTGCGCGTGGGTCCGGTCATCAGCAGATCGCCGCTCAGCGCCAGCGCCGCGTTGCTGTCGTTCTCGGCCAGCAGGGCGACGGCGACGGCGCGTCCCCCCATCCTGGCCACGCTGTCGCTGAAGGCGAAGCCGCCCGCCGCGTCCGTGGGGCCGTCCGTGCCGTCCGTCCCCGCGAAAAGAGCGCAAACATGCGGATGATCCTCCAGTTCCAGAGCGGCGGCCAAAGCCATTTCTTGGTTGCGGCCTCCCCTGCCCCTGCCCCGGATGGTCACTGTGGTTTCCCCTCCGGCCAGGAGGCAGAGTCCCTTGCCGCCCGGCCCCGGGCTCTCGGCGCGGCGGAGGGCCTCGCGCGTCAATTCCACGGCTTTTTGCCGAGCCTCGCCCGTCATGCGGTCAGTCAGCACGCGGGGAATATAGCCGCAGGCTTCGGCGGCGCCAGCGGCGGCATCTAGGGCCTGACGGTTGGTGGCCGCCAGAATGTTCTGAACCCGGCCGAAAAGCGGATCGCCCGGCTTGGGGGTTTCCGGCACGCGCCCGGCCAAACCGGCCCGCAGGTACTCCCGCACGGGCGCGGGCAACTTGCCTTCAAGACCGAAACGGCCAAGTATTTCACGGCAGTCGGCAAAATTGGATGCGTCCGGCGCGGTGGGGCCGGACGCGATGACATCCAAGGGGTCGCCGACCACGTCGGACACGATAACGCTGAGCACGGACGCTCCTCCGGCGGCGCGGGCCAGCTGCCCGCCGCTGAAGACCGACAGGTGCTTGCGCACGGCGTTGAGCTCATGAATGGCAGCCCCGCAGTCCAGCAGGAGTTGCGTGGTCTGCTGAAGGTCCGCGAGACCCAGTCCCGGAGCGGGAGCGGGAGTCAGGGCGCTGGCCCCGCCCGTGAACAGGCAGATCAGCAGATCCTGTTCCGTGCAGGTTCGGGCCATGTCCAGCATGTGCCCGCTGGCCCGCACGCCGGACGCGTCCGGCACGGGATGCCCGGCCTCGGCCTGCCGGATGCGTTTCAGGGGCAGGCCGTGGCCGTACTTGACCACAATGAAACCCTCATCAATGCGCTGACCCAGCATGTCCTCCAGGGCCAGAGCCATGGGCGCGACACCCTTGCCCGCTCCCAGCACCCGCACCCGGCGGCGGCCGTCGGCCACAAGCCCGGCCCGGTCCGGCCCGTCAAGGCGCAAATGGCGCAAAAGCGCGCCATCCGGCGCTGCCGCCTCCAGGGCCGCGTCCAAAACACGCCGCAGTATTGTACGCTGCCGTTCCATATATGTCCCGCCCGGACAAAAACAGGATACACAATATTCCCGCCGGGACCGCCGTCGCGCGCCGCCGCCAACTGCGGCCCCGGGAAAGGAAAATGCCGTTTTCCCCCGCGGTTAGCGCCCGAACGCGCATTTGGGAAAATCACAGCTCTCGCACTCCAGGCAGAGGCCGCCGTGCCCCAGCGAGGCCAAGTCGGCCCGGCTCATGGTGATATTGGCGAGCAGGCGCGGCAGCATCAGATCCAGAGCCGTGGTTTTGTAGAACAGGGCGCAGGCGGGAACGCCCAGTACCTGAGCGTCGCCGAGACGGCCCAGCAGGGTCATGGCGCCGGGCAGCGCGGGCAGGCCGAAGAGCATATCCGCCAGACCGGCGTCCAGCAGCGCCTTTCGGGTCACGTCATCCGGGTCCACGGACAATCCGGCTGTGGTGACGATCAGATCCGCGCCCAGATCCAGCAACTGCGCGAGGGCCGTGCAGATGGCCGGGGCGTCGTCCGGCGCCACACGCTCGCCCACCACAGTACAGCCCAGATTTTCGGCCTTCTGGCGGATGATGGGGGCGAAGCGGTCATGAATCAGGCCCTGAAATACCTCCGTGCCCGTGACCAGCGTGCCGACCCTGGCCTTGCGCATGGGCCGCACCCGGAACAACGGGCCGTCGTCCAGCAGATTCATGGCCGTGAGAAAGACCGGACGCGGCAGGAACAGAGGAATGGCCCGGCTGCCCGCCAGGCGCGCGCCTTTGCGAACCACGCTCATGCTGTGGCGCGTGGCGCACATCACATCGGGCAGCAGGTTGAAGGCCGTAAGGCGCTCCCGGTCCACCTCGAAAAGCCCGTCGAGATCGGCACAAAAACTGATCTTGCCCTCGCGCGGCTCGCCCCGCGGCACGACGCCCTCGCCGGGCATGAGTCCGGCAAAGGCCCTGGCCGCCGCGTCCTCATGCACAAAGTCCGGATTGTCCCCGGCGGCCTCCTCGGTATAGACCCGAAAGCGCCCCATCTGCTGTAAACGGCAGATATCGCCCGCATCGAGACTTTGCCCGGCTGTGAAGGCCGCGCCTTTGAACTGCCGCGGCACGATCCTGGTCATGTCGTGCAGGGCGTGCTGCCCCACGGCCCGCTCCACAGGCACCGCCGTCAATTGCGGCTCGTGAAAGGCCAGGCCGGGCCCCCGCTCATAGGGGCTGTCGCCCTGGCAGGAGCGGCAGATCCTGCCGAAAGCCGCCGGATACCATTCCCCGCAGAGGGGACAGCGCACGACGGCCCCCTTGCCTTTGCGCCGCAGCAGTTCCGGCCTGATCCGGATATTGCCCAGGCTGAGCATGTCCATGGCCGATTCGGCCATTTCCGCGCGCAACAGTTCCGGTTCCTGCTCGGATTTGGGTTTTTCCTTGAGCAGCCAGATACGGGTGTGCGGCCAGCGGTCCAGCTTGTCCACATCCAGGCGTACCCGCACGCCTTCGCCCGTATATTTGTCGTAGAGCGAAAGCGCGTAGATGCCGAAATTGAAAATGCGCAGCCATCCGTTGCCCACAGTGCAGGGCGTGAGCATCTGCACGGCGTCGGGCAGGCATTGCACGGTTTCGGAAACGGCATCGAAAAGAATGCCTTCCGGCAGGGCGCGCCGGGCTTTCTCCACCATATAGCCGCCGATAATCACGCCGGGGGCCGCGTGTCCGTGGAACTTGAGCACTTCCGCCATAAACTCCTCATGCGACCACTGCCCGATACCCATACCACGTTCCTTTTTATAAGAGGTCGACCGGCGGCACGCGCGCCGGCTGAAAGGAAAGGCCATGATCCGATCCCGCTGTCTCCCGGCTTGTGCCGCACGTTACGCAATCCCGCCGGGACGGGCCGCCAGGCTGGCGCGGATTGAGATCCGGCGCACACGCAGGCCCGGCGGCACGGACTGAGGGCGGATATACCGGCGCCGGAAGCGTTTGTCGCTGAAGGCATCCACCGCCAGCAACGTTCCCGGCAGAGCCAGAGCCTAAAGCAGCGGAACCGGCAGGGCCGCCGCAGCGGGGCGGCCCGCTTTCTGCCAGACGGCCAAAGGAACCGGCGAAAGCTCGCCGGGCATGGATTATCCGGCTCAGCAGGGGGAAAGCCCGGAGCGACCGCACCCGCAAGGCTCGGCGGCACGATGCCGGCCCTGATCAGAAAGACCCTGTCCCGCTATACAGGGCCGCTTTCCGGCCTTGTATCGGCCGCGCGCCGCCGCAGGCCGCGGAGCAACTCTGAAAACAGGCCGCAGGGGCATATCCATCCGCGGAACACACGGTCCAGCAGCAGCGCCGGCACCAGAAACAGCGCGGCCCCGGCCAAAAGGCGGACTGCGGGCGCGAAACCTCCGGCGGTCACCTGCGGGACGTCCACGGGATCGGCGAAAGGCACACCCTTGAGGTTCAGGGCGAACAGGCTGCCGCTGGCCCACTGAACGCCCAGGGCGTTAAGCCAAGGGAACGGGCGGAATACTGTAACCCGGTCAGGACCTGGACGCAACATCACAAGGGCACATGAAGTGTTGCCTGCGTCCGTGTGTTGGACGCCGCCCCACAGCGGCGCCGACGCTTAAATCTCCCGGAGACGGCGCATGACGCCCGCTTTTAGCCTGTATGTGTCTTTTACGTCCGCCGTCCGGCGGGCAGGCCATATGGCCCTGGCCGTCCAGGTCTTCCGCATGATTGACGTAAGCCGCATCCAGTTGCAGCACGTGTTCTAAGCGGTGTCCGCGCAAGTTCATGCTAACGCTTTCAACCACAGGACAATGCTGATTTTGAACATCCGCGACAAAGGATGCGGGCGCTTTTGCGTCTCTGGCTGCGAGCCCGCGCCATTGCCCGAGGTGTAAAAAGGCGTTTTCCGCCATGTGGTGGACACGGTGGATCCCTTTATCGTATCCGCGTTGATTCTCGCTGTTCCTGTTGTGCGGAATATTACTGTGGTAATAATTCTTGAAAACTCGCGTAAACACCGCCTGGCCCGTCTCGCGCCGCTTTGCAGGCAAAAAAAAGCGGGCCCTTCCTCCGGGGAAGAAAGGCCCTTGCCTCACCCGCCGGAGCGGATGCGGCGTTTCAGTTTACTTGTATGAAGGGATGGGGGACTGGACCATCTTCAGGAACTTGCTGGTAGCGTACTTGCCGTCCTGAACCTTCTTGGCTTCTTCGGGAGTGATGCGGCCCACAGTGGTAAAGAATCCGGCGATTTCACCCTGCCACTTCTGGGCTTGGCTCTGACCATTGCCGTCGTCAAACATGACCAGCTGTTCTTCCAGGTTGTACACGGGGTGCTTCTGGATGTCCTTCAGGGCCAGATCCTCGGCATAGTCCTTGCCGGCCCACTCCAGGAAGAAGCGGCGGTATTCGGGTACCAGGCTCTCGGCGCTTTCTTTCTGGAGCATGTTCACGGCGCGCAGATAGACACCCAGGAACTTGGCGGTGATCTCCGGATGGCTGTTGGCGTACTTGGCATCGGCGATCAGCACGATGGGGTTGCCCTTTTTGCACATCTTGAGATCGGCGGCCAGAACGCCGCCCTTGTCCATGGCCAGGAAGAGGTGCGGGGCCCACAGGGCCACGCCGTCGCCAATGTTGTTTTCAAACGCGCCCACAGCCTGGGCCTGATCCATGTTCTTGATGACCACGTCGCTGTCCTTAAGGCCCAGGACGTTCAGCCAGGAAGACAGGGCGTAGTGGGCGGAGCTCACGGTGGTGACCAGGAAGGTCTTGCCCTTCACGGTCTCGGGGCTGCCCATCACGTCAGGATAGTCTTTGTTCCAGCCCTTGACCTTGGCGATGGGGCTGTCCTTGCGGACCACCACGCCGTTGGTCATGGATTCGTCGTTGCCGTTGCCGATGATGATGGTGTCGTAACGCAGGTTGCCCAGCATGGCAGGCACGGCGCCCATGCCCGAGAAAACCCATTCGCCGGACGGCAGCGCGTTCAGAATATCGGCGCCGGAGTTGAAGTATTTGATTTCAACGTCCAGACCGGCATCCTTGTCCCAGCCTTTTTCCTTGGCATACCACATCAGGAAGGTTTCATGCTCGTCCATCCAGGCGGTGGGCACTTTCACCGGTTTGCCGGTGGCCACGGCGGTGCCGGAGAGGCTCAGGACGAACACGGCGGCCATCGCCAGGGCAATCCATTTTTTCAACATACTCATCCTCCAGAATAACGGTTACGTCCGGTTCGTCACGCATAAGCGCACTCCGTACAAAGCCGGACATGGAGCCGTCTACGGCTACGGCTATAACCCTTTCCCCATGATATGAAGCAGCTCCGGAGAGCCTTTGTCCGAAAGGCGCGCATTCTCATGGCCAGACAGTATTTTTTCCCGTTCGTCGTCGCCTGCCGAAACGTTCCCAATGGCCCGCGCCGTTTCAGCCTGTTTTTGCCGGGCTATGGATAAAGCATAGCAGGTGCGCAGACGGTAAGCAAGGTATTGCAGCAGGCAACCGACTCCGGCCAGGAACAGGCCCACAAGCCAGTGGGTGCCTGACAGCCATGCGCCGAAAGCCGCCAGGCAGAGCAGCAGGCCGCCGAGGCGGCGCAGCAGCGCGCGCCGGTATACAGCCGCGACGGCTTCGGGCGTGCTTTCCATCCGGCCGTCTTCCGCTTCATCTTTCTGGCCGCCCGGTTGACCGTTCAGGTTCGCCTGGGCCGTGGACGGGTTCGGACCGCAACCGGGACGCGCGCGTCCGGCGGCGAAGCGCGCGCAAAGGGCGCGAACCAGCAGCCAGACCGCGACAGCGCCCAGCGCTCCGGCCAGCAGATTGAAAAGCAGCGTGCTTGTGGACATGCCTTGGCGTTCCTCGGAGTACCCGGTTGTGGTGCGGGTCAACCTTGTCCGGGCGGATGACAGGGCGATGTCAGGCCCTGCCAGCCGCCTTTTCATGCTGAAACAGCCCTAGAGAATCAGTTCGGTGTTGGCGATGATCTCTTCGC
>APFI01000315.1 GCA_000403945.1 Desulfovibrio sp. Dsv1 | reverse complement strand
CCGGCAGGGGGAGAGTTCTAATCTTGGCGTCTGTCAACATGCACAGCTCTCAACGTGGGTCTTGTGGGTATGTCTGCGGCCTTGCATGACCTGTCCCCACATTTGTACCCACATTTGTGGGGGATTGCAAAGGAACTCCCGGGAACTTGCGGGAGCAGGAAGAAAGCCCGCAACTCGTTGATACGCAACGTGTTACGGGCTAAAATGGAACTTGTGGGAGCTTGCTGGAAGTGCTTATTGGCGGAGGGGGTGGGATTTGAACCCACGTACCGGCTATTAACCGATAACTCGATTTCGAGTCGAGCGCGTTACGGCCACTTCGCTACCCCTCCGCAAGCTAAGGCAAATCCGGAAAATTTCCTAGCCCACTTTTGCGCGAAAAGCAATGCCGGGCGGGTGCTTCCCGGGAACCGAGTGAAAAGGGTCCGGCTCCGGCGTCGAGCCTCAAGGCTGCTTTCGGGTTGAACGGGGGAAGCGTCAATGGCGCTCCCCCTTTGCGCCGTCACAAGGCTTTCAGGCGGCTTCGCCTTCAGCGTTTTTCCCTCACGCCGCCGTTCTTGCAGATAGTTGCGCCCCCAGGCGGACATGGCCTCCGGAACCGGTCTGATGCTTCTGCCGAAGGCCGTCAGCGAATATCCGCCCTGGGCGGGACGGCGGGACCACGGGAAAGACTTCCTGCCGCACCAGGCCGTCCCGCTCCAGTTCGCGCAATTATTGGGTCAGCGCTTTGGGAGCGGCGCAAGGCATGGTCTTGCGCAATTGCGAAAAGCGCAATGTTTCGTCCGTGAGTTTGTAGAGAATCAGGGAGTTATATTTCCCGCCGATGAGATCCGCCGTGGCTTCCACTGGGCAATGCCGCTGCACGGGAACGGGTTTTTGCCTCCTGTCGCGGCGGTCTGTGTTTTCTTGCGCCTGTTCCTCGGCCATCTTCAGTATCCTTTCAGGTACTCTGTATCAAAAAATGCATTCTTGTTTCGATCGCTGTTGCCGGTGCCGGTACAGACAGACATCCGGATCACAGTCATCTTTATAACGGGTACCGCCATAAGGAGGCAAGCAATTGCATCATTTCGATCGCTTTGGCGCAGTGGCCCGGCACATTCCCAAGGCTATGTCCATTGACGGAAAAAGGGACGCGTCGTGCGGCGCGCCCCCTATCCGTTTGTGGGTATTTCTGCCTCAGCCCCAGAGCACCAGGCCGGTTTCCAAGGGCGATCCCAAGCCCTTGTGCACGGGCGTGGCCCGGATGCCGTATCGGTAAAGTCCGTTATGGGTGGGGATATAGGTGGCGGAGTAGTTCATGCAGTTATCGCCGTGGTCCGCCATGCGGTGTTCAAACCGCAGCACCTCAGGCTTGCTGCGGAAGTTGCCGTTGGGGTAGGCGCGGCCGATGACCAGCTGCACCAGGATTTCTTCGGGTTTCATCTGTCCCAGATGCATGTGCAGGCGGATGTTGACGGGTTCGCCGCAGGTCATGGTGTTGCCGTCCGCCCCGCTGATGAGTATTTCCTCCATCTTCATCGTGCCGAAGCGCGCGGGCAGATCCTGCTGCCAGGCGGCCAAGTCGCGGCAGAGTGCCCAGTCGTTTTCGGCCAGCATGTCGCGGCGCTTGGCTCCGGGCAGATAGGCCTGCCGGATATAGTCGTTGAGCATGCGGTTGCTGCTGTACATGGCCGTGAGGCTTTTCAGCGAGCGTTTGGACATGGCGATCCAGTTTGCGGGCAGCCCGGCGTTATTCATGTCGAAGTAGAGCGGCAGCACGGCGCTTTCCAGCAGGGTATACAGGGCCTCGGCGTCGTCGTAGTCGTTCTGCTCGCCGCTGGGCAGCTCAGTGGCGACCACCGGCCCGATGGTCCATCCGTTCTGGCGGTTGTAGCCTTCGCACCACCATCCGTCGGAGATGCTCAGGTTGATGCCGCCGTTGACCGGCAGCTTCATGCCGCTGGTGCCCGATGCCTCATGCGGGCGGCGCGGCGTGTTCAGCCAGACGTCGCAGCCTTGGGACAGCAGGCGAGAAACCGCCAGACTGTAATCTTCCATGAAGAAGATCTTGCCCAAAAAACGTTCGTCGCGGCTCATGCGCAGCACTTCCTGGATCAGGTTGATGCCAGCCTCGTCCGCCGGGTGGGATTTTCCAGCGAAGATCAGGCAGACGGGCCGCTGGGGATCGTTGAGAATGCGCGTCAGACGGTCCGGGTCTGCAAAGAGCAGGGTGGCCCGCTTGTAGGGCGCGAAACGCCGGGCGAAGCCGATGAGCAGGGTGTTCGGCTTGAGCAGGCTTTCCATGTTCCTGCGCTGAGCCCGGTTGAGCTGGAATTTCTGCGCAAAGGCCGGAATGCGCGCGCGCAGGGCGTCCAGCAGTTCTTCTTTCTGGGTCATGCGGGCCGACCAGTACACGTCGTCGGGGATCTCGTCCACCTTGCTCCATACCGGGGAATCCGGGCTGGCCTGGAGCCAGTCCGGCCCCAGATACTGGCTGAGAATCTCGTGCATGTGCATACCCACATAGGAGGGCGTGTGCACGCCGTTGGTGACATGGCCGATGGGCGTTTCGGCCAGGGGCAGGCTTTTCCAGAGCTTGTTCCACATATGGCGCGAAACCTCGCCGTGCAGGCGGCTCACGCCGTTGGCCTTGGAGGAAAGGCGCAGGGCCAGCACGGTCATTTCGAAGGACTGGCTGTTGCCGCCTTCCATCTGGCCGAGCTGGACGAACTCCGGCCAGGAAAGGCCGAGATTGGCGGCAATGCCGTCAAAGTAGCGGCCCATGAGGCCCAGGGAAAATGCCTCGTTGCCTGCGGGTACCGGCGTGTGGGTGGTGAATACGGTATTGGAGCGCACCCGGGCTGTGGCCTCCGCGTAGCTCATGCCCATGATCATGCATTCCTGGAGGCGCTCAATGACCATGAAGGCCGAATGGCCCTCGTTCATGTGGTAGACGTGGGGGGTCAGGCCCAGAGCGCGGATCAGGCGCATGCCACCCATGCCCAGCAGCATTTCCTGCAAGAGGCGGATTTCGCGGTCGGCCTCGTACAGGCGGTCCGTGATCTTGCGATCTTCGTCGCTGTTGCGGCGGGTGTCCGTATCCATGAGATAGAGGGGAACGCGTCCCACTTGCATTTTCCAGACCCTGGCGAAGAGAATCCGCCCCGGCAGCTCCAGCTGCACGAAGACGGCCTCACCGGTGTCGTCATAAACCGGCTTGACTGGCAGATGGGCGAAATTGTTGACGGGATACTGGGCCACTTGGCGGCCATCGGCGTCGATCTCCTGCTTGAAGTAGCCGTTTTTGTAGAGCAGGCCGATGCCGAAGAGGGGTACGGCCATGTCCGAGGCGGACTTGAGATGGTCGCCGGACAGCACGCCCAAGCCGCCGGAATAAATGGGCACGGACTCATTGATGCCGTATTCCGTGGAAAAATAGGCCACCGGGTGTTCCGGCGTCACATGCTCGCTGAGCACGCGCAGGGGCTGGGCCATGTAGCTGTCGAATTCGGCCACTACCTCGTCGTAGAGGTTCATGTACTCCTCATTGTAAATGAGGTAGTTGAGGCGCTCGGGATCGGCTTCTTCCAGCACCCGGATGGGATTGCGGCATTCGTTCCAGAGCTGGGGGTTGAGGGCCATGAACAGGACCTTGGCCTTGTCCTGCCAGCACCACCAGAGGTTGGCGGAAAGGTCGCGCAGGCGGGACAGGGCCTTGGGCACCTCGGCCACAGCCATGATCGGCCGCAGAAAGGGCGTCACCGAGCAGGATGCCGTCAGGATGCGGTTCAGGCTTTCGCGGCCGTTGCTCTCATGGCTGATGCGCGTGTCGGCTTTTTCCAGCGCCAATTGAAATGCCTCGATATAATGGGAGAAAAAGTAGCGCCAGGACGTCTGTTCGGCCAGATCGCGGGCGTTTTTACGCCATGCGGCCAGCTCCTCTGGCGAGCTGGCCGCGGCCCGCAGCACGCGCTCGTGCAGGGCTGCGGCGCTCTGTTCGAAATTCATGCCGCGCCGGGGCATTACATGCACGCCGGGACGCGGCTCGGCCTTTTCCATGGACATCTGGCGCGCCCACATGCCGAAGCCCGAAAGGTCCGTGGTCAGGGTGGGCACGGCCCAAGCCGCGCATTCCTGCGGGGTGTAGCCCCAGGGCTCGTACCAGGAGGGGAAAAAACCCACATCACAGGCCGAGATGACGTCCTCGTAGGGCATGTTCAGGAAACCGTCGTTACCGTCCAGCATGGCCGGTACAAAGATGACCTTGACGCGCTTGTCGCGGGTGTTGTTCAGGCCCAGACGGCGGCAGGCGTTGATGATGGGATCCCGCGGGGCGTTCCATGCGTAATGGGTGCAGATGAAAGGCAGGCCGTTGTCTGTGGCGTTAGGGTCGCCGGACACGGCGGCCTGATTGACGCCCGTGTGCCCGCCCATGACCAGGCAGAGCACCAGGATGGATGCGTCCGTGCCGGCCAGGTTCTGGTCCGCGCGGGCCAGAGCCTCCAGAAAGATGTCCACGCCCTTGTTGTGCATCTCATAGCGGCCGGAAATGGCGAAGATGCGGGTGTTTTCCGTCAGCTTGCAGCGCAGGAAGAGTTCCGACGCCTCCAGCACTCTGGTCCGGTTGCCCAGCGGTTTTTCGCGTTCCTCCGAGAAGTCGGGGATCACGCGCAGATCCAGTCCGTTGACCGTGATGACGTCGGGCTTGCGGCCCAGAAAGACCGTGGATTCCTCGCCGGTGATGGGGCTGACTGTGGTGAAGGCGTCGGCCTCGCGCGCTGAGGTGCTCTCCATGGACCATTTGGCCGTGATGTTTTGCGTGGCGGCTTCGGTGGCGGGGTTGATGCTGCGCAGATTGCTGTAAATGTCGCGCCCGGTTCCGGCCAGGGCGCGGCCCAGCATGGTGGCATGGGTGGTGAAGACCGTGCCCACAGCCGGGGAGAGTTTTTTCACGCTCAGCAGGCCCGCGCCGCACATCCATTCGTGGAAGTGGGCCACGGAACGCCCGCCCAGCGGCTGCACCAAGCTTTCATGGATGGCCGCGATCACCTCGCCGCAGGCGGTGGCGAACATGACCGGCTCAATGTAGTCCCATCCGCCGGACAGGGAGTCCACGCCGTAGTTTTTCCAGATTTCGTACAGTAGCTGATTGCTGCCGTAACGTTTGGAAAAATCCACCAGAATGGTTTTGGGGCGGCCCGGTATGTTCCAGCGTCCCAGGCGGCATTTGAGATCCTTGGTGCTCAGGGCCAGACGCAGGGAATCCCAGATGTGCTCGTCCGTTTCCTCGAATTCGGCGTTCTGTTGCAGGGAGGGGCCCAGCAGGAAGTAGTCCTCGCCGAAGGTTTCCACGGCCTGCAGCGCCTTGCTGCTGACCACGGAATAAATGCCCCCGACCTTGTTGCAAACTTCCCAGCTTACTTCAAAGAGCGTGACGGGAGCGTTGCTGAAATCCATGAGAGACTCCTTGTGAGCCCATCCTGCTCGGGACCGGCCGAGGCGACGGTTCCCGCTCTCCGTCTGGTAAGGTTGCGCTTTCCGGGCGGAGAGTGAAACATCAGTCGCGCTCAACAGGGATCAGGCGGGTGTTTTCCTTGTTTTGGCTCCCGCCCTGGCGGGGGGAGCGGTTTTTTTATTGCCGGCGTCGACCGGGGCTTTTGCGCGGGGCGTTTTTTTCGCCGCGGTTCCGGTTGCCGCCAGTGTTTCTTCCGCCGCCGTCAGGCGCATTTCAAAGTCGGCCAGCACGTTCATATAGGTGATATAGGCATCGTACGGGCTGTTAAAGGGATTGGGGCGGTCGGAGAGAAAGTCGGCAAACCATTTGGTCGAAATATAACGGAAGTGGTCGGACGTTTGCAAGCGCTCAAAGTCGTGCGTCAGATCCGGCGCGTTGACCTTGCGCACGCGCGGGGCCAAGGCATAGAGGGAGTGAATGGCGTCCTTCTGCATGTCGTTGCCCAGCCAGGCCGTGAGGTCGCGGCCCTCGTCGTCCCATGACACGAATTCGGGCACGCTGATCTCGCCCACGGGATCGATCTTTTTCATCGCCTCGGCGGGCGTCGTGAAGCGAAAGTCCCTGCGGGACAGAACGGCGGCGGGAAGGGCTTCCATGAAGTCGAAGATGCCCGTTGCGCCGCTGTGGCGCAGGCCGAAGCAATGGTAGTCGTTGAAGATGTTGATCAGCTCCGCAGAATCGGCGGCGCTGTGGCACCAGTCGGCATATTTTTCCGCCGTGAGCGGCCACTGGTTCCAGCTGTGGTCGCTGAAGCGCAGGCCGATGTCAGCGGACAGTGAGATATTGCGCAGCAACAGGCCCATATTGGGCGTGGAGACCGGCCTGTAGAGATAGTTGGGGCTGCGCCAGCCGAGCACATGGTCCGCTCCTTCGGCCAGCACGACCTTGAAGCCCAGTTTTTCCAGCGCGACGGGCAGGTCGTTGTTATAGAAGAATTCAGTGTTGCGGAAGGTCACCGGCTTTTTGCCGAAGAGCCGCTTGATCCGCGCGCAGTGTTCCTTAACCTGGAGGTCGAATTCATCCCTGGAATAGAGAAAGGCCAGGGAGTGCGGGCCGGTTTCGGCCACGAACTCCACGCAGCCGGTGTCGGCCAGGGCCTTGAAGCTGTCCACCACCTCGGGCGCGTACTGCTCGAACTGGTCCAAGGCCGGGCCGGAGATGGAAAAGGCCACCTTGAAATCCCTGCCGTAGCGGCGGATCAGCTTGAGCAGCAGATCGTTCATGGGCAGGTAGCAGACGCGGGCGGTGAGCAGCAGTGCGTCGCAATTGCGGTCGTCATCTTCATAAACCGAATTCTGACCCATATCAAAAACAGTGTAACGGCGAAGCCGGTACGGTTCGTGTACTTCATAGCATAGACAGAGCGCTGGCATCAGTTACCTCCGGAGACGTTGTGGTAAACGGCCATCAGTTGGTCCGCGGCATTTTCCCAGCGGATGGATTTCATTTCTTCCCGGCAGTTTTTCACCAGTTCCGCAGCCAGACAGGGGTAACGCAGAACCGCGCAGATTTTGTCGGCCATGTCGCGGGTATCCCAAAAGTCGGCCTTGAGCGCGTGTTCCAGAACTTCGGACACGCCGGACTGGCGCGAGAGCAGCACCGGCACGTCGTAAAGCATGGCCTCCAGTGGCGTGATGCCGAAAGGCTCGGACACCGAAGGCATAACATAAAGATCACTGAGGGCGAACATGCGGTCCACTTGCTCGCCACGCAGAAATCCGGCGAAGTGGAAACGGCGCCCGATGCGCAACTGTCCCGCGCGGCGGATGAGCTGGGGCAGCATGTCGCCGCTCCCGGCCATGAAAAAGCGCGCGTTGGGGATTTTTTGCAGCACCAGACGGGCCGCCTCCATGAAGTATTCCGGCCCCTTCTGGAATGTGACCCGGCCCAGGAAGAGCACCCGTTTCTCGTGCCGGATGCGCGGTGGAATGTTGTAGCGGCGCTCCACTTCATGCCGGGCCACGGCGTTGTAGACCACCACCACCCTTTCCGGCGGCACGCCGTAGCGCTCGACGACGGTCTGGCGGGTCAGGCGGCTCACGGCCACCACCAGATCGGCGGCCAGCAGGCCGGCGCGTTCGATGCCCGCCACCTGCCCGTTGATGTTTTCGCCGCTGCGGTCATATTCCGTGGCGTGAATGTGGGCTACCAGAGGCTTGCCGGTCAGGGTTTTGGCCAGCATGCCCGCTGGATAGGTCATCCAGTCGTGAACGTGGATCACGTCGAAGTTTTCGCGCAGGGCGATGGCCGAGGCCAGACGGCTGAAGCGGCGCACTTCGCTCATCAGGTCCGGGCCGTAGCCGCCTTTGAGCTGGAAGGTGAAGGGCGCGCCGGCGCTGTCCGTCGTGCGGTTCAGCCAGCGCAGCGACTCCGCGTAGTCCTGCGGCGTGAGGTACGGGGCGAGCGTGCTGGAGACGCCCAGAAAGCGTACGTTCTCCTGCCAGACATCCTGCCCGGCCCGGAGTATGCGTTCGGACACATCTTCACTGATGATCGTGCCCGAAGCGGATTCCAGGCGCAGAAAGCCGTTCTGCCCGCCCTCGCCGGCGCGCGGCAGCACAAAAATGATCCGTGCGCCCTTTTTGGCTAGGGCCTGGGTCATGCCGTAGCAGGCAGTGCCCAGGCCGCCGCTGATATGCGGCGGAAATTCCCAGCCGAACATAAGCACTCGCATTGATGATTCCTCTTTATTTTCCGGAGCGCGGGACCGCCCGGCCATCTGAAAGCTTCTTCACTAAAAATATATTGCATCTTGACCTATGGTACCGTTACTGTCCGGACATTCGGAAAGTGTCAGGGACACCCGGCAGACCCCGGCCGTATCCCCGGAAACGGGATTGGCCAGACGGTATGCGGCCAGTTTTTCCCAGGTCGCGTACACATTGGGGGCCGCCTGTCTGAGCCGGACCAGCATGCGCAGGCATTCCGCCATGCTCCAGGCCTGGGCGATGCATCCGTTGGGCCGGTAGGGCGGCGAGGCGTTGAAAATTTCGGAAATGAAGGCCAGGCCCGCGTCCGCGAGATGGTCGCAGAACAGCGGTGTCACCCGGTCCAGCAGGGCCTGGGCCGCGCCATCCACATCCCAGGCCACACGCAGCAGGGCGTCGGTGTAGTGGCCCAGCAGCCAGGGCCAGACCGTGCCCTGGTGGTAGGCGGCGTCGCGCTCGGCCGGACCGCCCTCGTAGCGGCCCCGGTAACCGGGATCGTCGGGGGAAAGGGTGCGCAGGCCGAAGGGGGTGAGGAGTTTGTTGCGCACACATTCCACCACCTGGGGCTGGTGCTGCTCTTCCAGCACGGGATAGGGCAGGGAGACGGCCAGAATCTGGTTGGGCCGCACACTCTGGTCCAGCAGACCTTCGCGCCAGACGTCGCCCAGATAGCCGCCGCCGCGCGCCACCCAGAAATGCTCAAAAAAGCTCGTGCGCAAGGTCCGCAGGGCTTTGGCGTCCTCCCATTCCGGCTCGCGGAAGAGGGCGGCCAGATGATCCGCAAAGGCCAGGGTGTTGTACCAGAGGGCGTTCAGTTCCACCGGGCAGCCGTGACGCGGCGTCACCGGACGGCCGTTGGCCTGTGCGTCCATCCAGGTCAGCTGGGTGTGCTCGTTGCCCGCGTGCAGCAGGCCGTTTTCGTCCACGTATATGTCCATACCCGGACCCCGGCGGTAGCCCCCCACAATGGCCTTGAGCGCGGGCCATGCGTGCTCGCGCACCCAGTTCAGGCCGTCGGGATTCTCCTTGAGGTAGCACTGCACGGCAAAGGCGTACCAGAGGGATGCGTCCGCCGAATTGTAGGCGTGATTGCCGTCCCCGGCGAAGCAGTTGGGTACCAGACCGTTTTTCAGGCTTTCGGCTACCTGCTCCAGCACGCGCAGGCCGAAGTCGGTGCGCTTGCCGTAAAAAGCCAGACCCGGCAGGGAAATCAGTGTGTCGCGGCCCCAGGCGTCAAACCAGTGGTAGCCAGCCAGCACCGCCGGACGGCCGGATGGGGTTTCAATGCAGAACTGCCGTCCCATCCGGGCCAGATGGCCGATGAGCCCGGCCTTGCCGCTTTCGTGGGAGCGGATCCGGGCCAGACTCTCGGCCTCCCAGAGCTCCTTCAGGTCTTCCGTCGCCGGATCGGTGCCCACGGCCATGTAGACACTGCCGCCCTCGGGCAGGGGGGGCAGGGGGATATCCAGAATGCCGGGCTGGAACAGGTCTTCGCTGTCGGCAAAGCCGCGTTCGCGTTCCTGCATGTATTCCACATGGCGGAACCAGTCCGGCGAGGGCAGGAAGGTGTGAGTGCCGCGCACCTGCACAAAGAGCGTGGGCAGACTCTCGTAGGGCGTGATGCTGAAACCCTGCGGCAGTTTCGTGGTTTGCGCGTTCAGCTGGGGATTGGCCGTGGTCAGTGCGTGGAAGTGCCGGTAGGCCAGCAGAGGCTTGATGCGCATGGTCAGGGGTGGCAGGCTGGAAAGCCCCTGGATGGACCAGCGCAACATCAGGCGGCTTGTGCTGTGGAGGAGAAGCATCTCGCGGCGCAGACGCACGTCGCCCACCCGGTAGGTGAATTCGGGCCAGCGGTCCAGGCGGACGCTTTCCAGGTATTCGTGGCCGTGCGGATAGAGTTTTCTGGGGTGCTGGCGGGTGGAGAAGAAAAATTCCCTGCCGCCGCCCAGCACCGATTCCTCCAGTGCGGAGAGCAGCACATGCCGCCCCGTCGGCGCGTTGACCGTGAGCAGACCGTGGTATTTGCGGGTATTGCAGCAGAGAATGCTGCTGCTGGCATAGTCGCCCAGCCTATTGGCCAGCAGCCATTCCTTGCGTAATGCTCTGCGTGTATTCTGGCAGGCGGCCTTGTCAAAACTGAACCGCATACAGCCTCCTTGGCGTACAGGGTTTAGGATGATGGCCGGGCGGTGCTGCGGGAGGTTCGGAGGAGGCAGGAGCGGAAGGCAGCGCATAACCCGTGGAAACGGTCCGGAGATATCCGGCCGGCAACGGACCAAAAACGGGGAAGGGCATTTGCAGAAAGCCTGTTGTCTCCCTTGTGGCTCCGCTGCCTGTGTATTGCATCCTATACCAAATTTTTTTAGCTGTCGAGGTTTGCGACTGTGCTACAACGGAAAAGGGAAAAGAATCGTTTTCTTACGACAAACCGCGCGCCCGGTCCTGTACCGGACGCGCGTCGTATCCATTTTGCGGATCCCGGGCCGGGGGCTTTTGCTTTCTTGCATTTTGGAGTATACTGCTTCTTTGCGGAAACTATTGCATACTAGGATGGGGGTATTCCATGAAAAGACTGTATTTTGGGCTGGGCGCGCTGGCCCTGGCCCTGTTTTTGCCTGTGGCGGTTCTGGCCGCCGACGTCAAGGTGGGGCTGATGTGCCCGCTCACGGGCAAATGGGCATCGGAAGGTCAAGACATGAAGAACATCGTCACCCTGCTGGTGGATGAAGCCAATAGCAAGGGCGGCGTCAACGGTCAGAAGATTGGGCTGGTGGTGGAAGACGATGCCGGTGATCCCCGCACGGCGGCGCTGGCCGCGCAAAAGCTGGCCTCGGCGGGCGTGGTGGCGGTCATCGGAACTTACGGTTCAGCTGTGACCGAAGCCAGCCAGAGCATTCTGGACGAAGCCGGTCTGGTGCAGATCGGCACGGGCTCCACCAGCGTGCGTCTGACCGAAAAAGGCCTGCCGCTCTTTTTCCGCACCTGTCCGCGCGATGACGCCCAGGGTAAATCCGCGGCGGCGGCCATCGTCAGGGGCGGCTACAAGGCCGTGGCCCTGCTGCACGACAACTCCTCCTACGCCAGGGGTTTGGCCGAGGAAACCCGCACGGCCCTGGAAAAGGCCGGTGTGACGGTTATCTTCTACGACGCTCTGACCCCCGGCGAGCGCGACTACACCGCCATTCTGACCAGACTCAAGGCCGCCGGTCCGGACCTGCTCTTCTTCACCGGCTACTATCCTGAAACAGGCATGCTGCTGCGCCAGAAGAAGGAAATGGGCTGGAACGTGCCCATGATGGGCGGCGATGCGGCCAACCATCGGGATCTGGTCAAGATCGCGGGGCACGAGGCCGCCGCCGGGTACTTCTTTATCAGCCCGCCCCTGCCGCAGGATATGGACACCCCGGAAGCCGGGAATTTCCTGGCCGC
This sequence comes from Desulfovibrio sp. Dsv1, assembly GCA_000403945.1. Classification (GTDB taxonomy): domain Bacteria; phylum Desulfobacterota; class Desulfovibrionia; order Desulfovibrionales; family Desulfovibrionaceae; genus Desulfovibrio. Next base: position 21,795 of record APFI01000315.1, on the reverse strand, counting down.
CTTCAAGGCCAAATATAACAGCGTGCCCGTGTCGGTCTGGGCCGTGCTGGCCGGGGACGCCTTCAAGGCCATTGAGGCCGCGCTGGCCGCAGGCAGGGGCGATCCCGAAGACATGGCCGCATGGCTCAAGCAGATCAAGGGGCTGCCCGGCCTGTCCGGCGCTCTGGGCTTTGACGCCAAGGGCGACCGCGTGGGCGAGTTTTACCGCACGTATCAGGTGGATGGTAAGGGCGTTTTCGTCCTTCAACCCAGGTAGTGCGAAATGCGGTTTCTTACTGAGTACTGGATGGCATGGAACAATTTTTTCAACAGCTTCTGAACGGTCTTGCCGTGGGCGGCATCTACGCGCTGGTGGCGCTGGGCTACACCATGGTCTACGGCGTGCTCAAGCTCATCAACTTTGCCCACGGCGACCTGTTCACCATCGGTGCCTATCTGGGCCTGACCCTGCTGGTGAGCCGCAATCTCTCCGGCATGCTGCCGCTGTCCGTGGCCGTGCTGGCCGTCTTCGTCATGGCGGCCCTGCTGGTGGCCCTTATAGGCTTTCTGCTGGAGCGCGCGGCCTATCGGCCCCTGCGCAGCGCGGGCCGTCTTTCGGCCGTGGTCTCGGCCCTGGGCGCTTCCATCTTTTTCCAGAACGCCATCATGCTGATTTACGGCGCGCGCGTATATGTCTACCCGAACTTTCTGCGTCCGGATTTCACGGTGCATTTTTTCGGCATGGCCGTGCCCGGCGTGCGTCTGCTGGCCATCGCGGCCAGCGTGCTGCTGATGCTCGGCCTTTCGGCCTTCATCCAGCGCACCCGCACGGGCGCGGCCATCCGCGCCGTGGCCATTGATCCGGGCGCGGCCCGGCTCATGGGCATCAACGTGGACCGGGTCATTTCTCTCGTCTTTCTGATCGGGCCGGGATTGGGCGGTGCGGCCGGGCTGATGGTGGGCATCTATTACGGCCAGATCGACTTTACCATGGGCTGGTCCTATGGCCTCAAGGCTTTTACCGCCGCCATCCTGGGTGGTATAGGCAACATCCCCGGCGCCATGCTCGGCGGCCTGCTGCTGGGCGTCATCGAAGCCCTGGCCGCCGGGTACATCGCCATCGCCTGGAAGGATGCCATTGCCTTTCTGGTACTGATTCTGATCCTGATCATCCGGCCCACAGGCATTCTGGGCGAACGCACGGCGGACAAGCTATGAAGCGCATGCCCCTGTATATCGCGCTGGGCGCGCTGCTCTGCGGGCTGCCCCTGGTCTGCAATTCCTACTGGCTGGACGTCTGCGTGATGATCGGTCTCTACGCCCTGCTGGCTCTCTCGCTGAACGTGATTCTGGGCCAGGCGGGCATCTTCCATATGGGGCACGCGGCCTTTTTTGCTGTGGGGGCGTATGTGACGGCCATTTTGAACGCCCTGCACCAGTGGCCCATCTTTTGGACCATGCCCCTGGCGGGAGCGGCGGCGGCCTTTTTCGCCCTGCTGGTGGCCCGGCCCATTATTCATCTGCGCGGCGACTATTTGCTTATCGTGACCATCGGCATTGTGGAGATCGTGCGCATTGCCCTGATCAACGACATTTTCTGTCTGACCGGCGGTTCCAACGGCATTTTTGGCATCAGCCGTCCGCGCCTTTTCGGCTTCAAGATCGTCAAGAGCGTGCACTTTTATTATCTGGTCTGGGGCATGGTGGGCGCGAGCCTACTGCTTTTTTACGGCCTCTGGCGTTCGCGTTTCGGGCGGGCGTTGAACTACATCAAAGAGGACGACGTCGCGGCCGAGGGCTGCGGGATCAACGTCACCCGCTACAAGCTGCTGGCCTTTGTGCTGGGGGCCTTCTGGGCTGGCATGGCGGGCACGGTCTACGCCGCCAAGATGAGCACGATCGCGCCGGAATCCTTTAATTTCATGGAATCCGTGATCATTTTCGCTGTGGTCATCCTTTCCGGCGGCAGCCAGCTGGGCGTGCTGGTCAGCGCCTTTTTGTTCATTGGCCTGCCGGAAGTGCTGCGCGAATTTTCCGCCGCGCGCATGCTGATTTTCGGTCTGTCCATGATGATCATGATGATCTGGCGGCCGCAGGGGCTGTTGCCGCCCGGCCCGCGCCATTACACCGGGCTTCCCGGCGACGTTCCGCTGGGCGGCCCGGCCGCTCCGCAGGCCGGGGACGCACCCGCTGAAGCCGGGAGGACCGCATGAGTCTCTTGTCCCTTCAGGAAGTGACCAAGGTTTTCGGCGGGCTCATCGCGGTCAACGACCTTTCCTTTACGGTGGAGGAGGGCAGCATCGTGGGCCTGATCGGGCCCAACGGCGCGGGCAAGACCACGGTGTTCAACTGCATTACCGGCAATTACACGCCGGAGCGGGGCCGGATTTTTTTTGACGGCGAGCCCATCACCGGCCAGAAACCCCATCGTGTGGTGGAGCTGGGCATCGCGCGCACCTTTCAGAGCATCCGCCTGTTCGGCAGGTTGCCCGTGCTGGAAAATGTGCTGGCCGGACGGCACTGCCGGATGAAGGCCGGTCTGTTCGCCTGTATGTTGCATACTCCGGGCCAGCGCCGCGAGGAAAAGGCCGCCGTGGCCCGCTGCATGGAGGAACTGCGTTTCGTGGGCTTGGCCGAACGCTGCGGCGAGGCCGCCGGAGGCCTGTCCTACGGCAACCAGCGGATGCTGGAGATCGCGCGTGCCCTGGCATCGGATCCGCGCCTGCTGATTCTGGACGAACCCGCCGGGGGCATGAACGACCAGGAGACAGCGGTTCTGGTGGAGATCATCCGCGCCATCCGCGGGCAGGGCATTACCGTGCTGCTCATTGAGCACGACATGCGCCTAGTCATGCAGATCTGCGAAAAACTGGTGGTGCTGGAGCACGGCACCCTGATCGCCGAGGGCGCGCCCGAGGCCATGCGCCGCCATCCGGCGGTGATCGAAGCCTATCTGGGCGCCGACGACGAGCAGTGGTGAATATGGCTCTGCTGACTCTTTCAGATATCCAGGTGCGTTACGGCAGTGTGGAGGTGCTGCACGGCATCAACCTGCATGTGGAGGAAGGCGAGATCGTCACCATCCTCGGGGCCAACGGCGCGGGCAAAAGCACCACACTGCTGTCCATCAGCGGTCTGGCGCGGCCTTTTGCGGGTGAAATCATTTTTGACGGCACGCCGCTGCTGCGTCTGCCCAGCCACGAGGTGGTGGGCCTGGGCATAGCCCAGTCCCCTGAGGGTCGCCGGGTGTTCGGAGCCATGAGCGTGCTGGAAAATTTGCGTCTGGGCGCGTTCTGCATCCGAGACAAGGCCCGCAGCGAACGCACTCTGGAATGGATTTTCGACCTTTTCCCGCGCCTCCTGGAACGCAAGGAACAACTGGCGGGTACGCTTTCCGGCGGCGAGCAGCAGATGCTGGCCATCGGCCGGGCCTTGATGGCAGAACCGCGACTGCTTTTGCTGGACGAGCCCTCGCTGGGGCTGGCTCCCCTGCTGGTGCGCTCCATCTTTGAAACCGTGCGGGCCATCAACGGGCGTGGGGTCACCGTGCTTCTGGTGGAGCAGAATGCCCGCGCCGCCCTGAAACTGGCCACGCGCGGCTACGTGCTGGAAGTGGGCAAGGTGGTCATGGAAGACCGCGCGGAAAACCTGCTGGCCGACGCCAGCGTGCGCGAGGCCTATCTGGGCGGGTAGAAAATTCTCTTCTGTAAAACATTGGGGCCCGGAACACCGATGGTTCCGGGCCTTCCCATATCAGCCGCGTGTCCGGCGCGGACCAGCGTTCGCGTTCAGGAGGACCGGATGAGGAAGTCTACAACTTGCGCACAATCTCCTGGACAAAGGCCGTGATTTCATCCCGGGAGCCGCCGCCGTCGCCCTCCAGGCGCAGGCCGTCGGTCAGCACTTCGGCCCCCAGTTCCTTGCCGCGCGCTTCAATGACGTCCACGGCTCCGCAGAAGTGCGGGTAATCCCGGTCGCCCGAGGCGAACGCGGCCAATTTGCGCCCCTTGAGGTCCATGACGTCGAATTCCTCAAACAGCGGCGCAAAATCATCCTGCAATTCCACGTCTTCCTCGCCCCAGGCCGACGCGCCGAAGAGCACGGCATCATAGCCGTCAGCAAGATGTTCGGCCGTGGCATCGGCGGCGTTGAGCACAGTCACTTCCTGCCCGGCGGCGGCAAGCTGTTCCTCAAGCTTGCGGGCGATGCTCTCCGTGTTGCCGGTGCTAGAGCCGTAGACGATCAGAATTTTGCTCATGGCCTTCTCCTTGTGCGTGCAGCTAAAAGTTAAAATTGAAATTCATTTTCAAGATCTTCCGCTCCAGATGTAACCAGCCTGTTTTTTTTCGTCAAGGGGAAATTCTTCACCCCCCGAGGGAGTGTCTGTCGTCTTGCGGTCCGCTTGTCACGCTGTTTGGCCGGCACAGAGCAAGTTTTTACCAAACGCGCCCTATTCCCGCCCTTCAGGGCGGGAATAGGGCGCGCCTTAACTGGAAATTTTCGCCTTTAACCTGGATGTCCCTCGTGCTCCAATCTACTGGCGCGTGACAGAAACCGGCGCTTCTTCGCGACTCCCGACAAGATAGTCTGGCGGCCAGAGAGAACCAGACCAGAGTTTTTTTGAATCTAGGCTCAGCCCTCAGTAAACCGCTGGCCGTGAAAAGCGGGATTTCTTCAGACAGCAAGGCGCAAAACGGGAATTGGCTGAAGCTGTATTGGCATAGCGCACCGCAAGGTCAATTTTCGCTTTGCAATGCCGCTGTATGGAAAAAGGCAGCCTTGCAGCGGGAGGGTTAATGAGGGCTGAGCCTGCCACAAAAAAGTGAATCAGTTCAGATTGCTGGAGAACGCTTTGCCTGCTCCGTCGTTTGTACATGTGCCATCCTGGCAAATTTTCTTAGCCAGGACAGACCCTAAACACAGCCGCATATTGCCTTTGATGTCCGCCGCCTTCCGTCGCAGCAGGGTGGCTAGGCCCAGGCCGTCGTTCCGGTTCGAGAATTTCACGGATCAAGCGTGGGGCGTGGCCCAGCGATTGGAGCACGTCCGCCGTGAAGATCGTGCTCCAGAATTCCGCCCAGCCCGCTTCGGGCCGCCGGTGCACGCCGCCAGCCGATCATGGCCGTTTCCGGAAATCCACAGGCACGCGCACGCGTTGCCTAGCCTTGTTGCTGAACAGCAGATAGCCTTCGTGCAGCCCGAAGAGATAGAGGCGGCGGGTCAGGTCCACATCCTTGCGGCAATAGGCCGCGATTTTTTCGTAACGGCCTTCCTTCCACCATTGCAGGGCCCGCAGGCCGTCGGCACTCTTGGGTTCCCCCAAGCTGGCCTGGCCCAGATTATTGAGCGAAACCCGGTAGTTGAGGCGCTCCTGCACGCGCTGGAGCAGGTCCAGGCCGGGCAGGTCGCGCATTTCATAGGGCGCGAAGGGCGCGAGCACCGCGTAGTCGAAACGCAGGCTGTTGAAGCCCACCACCAAGTCGGCGGCGCGCAGGCGCACGAACAGGGCGGGCAGCTCTTCCTGGTTGTAGGAAAAATAGTCGTCGACCAGATTGTCGTAAAGCACGGCCACGCTTATGCCCATCTGCCCGGCCTTGTGCCAGCCGCCCACCTCGGCGGCGGAGCGCCGGGTTTCCACGTCAAAGACCACATAATGCCGGGGCGGCGGTGCCGGGACATGGGCCGTGAGCCCGTCGGGCGCGGCGGTAGGATTTTTGTTCATGCAGCCTTCCCGGTCCAGTTGTGGCGGACGGGCGGCCGCCGGAGCGTTCTGATGATCCTCTCCGCGCATTTCTTGGGCATCCAGCCGTTCCGGGGCCGGGCTGACGCGCAGTTCCCGGAAAAGCGTTTCGCCTTCATTGCCCGGCGCGAGCAAATCATCCAGCAGGGCCAGAGCGCCCTGTTTGCTGATGGGCCGGTTGCCCGAACCGCACTTGGGTGAGTGCACGCAGGAGGGGCAGCCGTCCTCACAAGGGCAGGTCCCCACAGCGCGACGGGTGGCTTCCAGCAGATCCCGCGCATGGGCAAAGGCTTGGCGAGTGAGGCCTGCGCCGCCGGGCAGGCCGTCGTAGATAAAAACGCAGGACAGACCCACCTGGGGATGCAGGGGAATGGAAATGCCGCCGAAGTCATTGCGGTCGGCCATGACCTGAAGGGGCAGCAGGCCGATGACGGCGTGCTCCAAGGCATGGAGGGAACCCATGAAATGCAGAAAGCGCTCTTCCAGCCCGGCTCGGATGCCGTCCGGAATCACGTACCAGAGGCCTTCGGTTTCAAAAATCTGGGGCGGGGCGTCCAGCGGGATGATGGTCAACAGGCGGTTGCCCGACGCGGAACGTTTTTCGTAGCCAGTGATCCGTTCGGTGATCCGCAACCTGCCCCGGCAGACCAGCGCCCGGCCTAGGGCGCGGCGTTCGGTCTCTTCCAGAATGTCCGTGTCTTTCTGGCCGCGCGTGCGCGTGAACCAAGAGACCCTGGCCTCCTTGGCCAGAATTCTGGCCCGGCCGGAGTCCACTTCCTTAATGACATAGGTACGGCCCCGGTGCAGATAGACCGCGCCGGGATGGGTTTCGCGCTAGGTCCGGAAGCCGTCCACCGATCCGATGACCGTGCCGTCCTGATCCTCAATGCTGTAACTCTGGCCCGTGCCGCGCAGGTCCACCAGACGTTGGGGCCGTTTGCGCGTGGCCAGCCATTGCGCGCCGTCGGCGGATTGCAGCAGCAGACTTTTGGCGCACAGGTCGCGCACGGCCCGACGCGCGCCTGCTGATTGCAGCCAGGGCTCGTCCGCAGCCAGGGGCAGTTCGGCGGCCGCGCATTCCAGATGGCGGGTCAGGATGACCGCGTTGTCCGGGTTGACCACGGCCTTTTCCGGCGGACGGCTGAAAAAATCCTCGGGGTTGCGGGCGAAATACTGGTCCAGGGCATCCTCCCCGGCCACCACGATGACCGCCGACTTTTGCCGCGCCCGACCCACTCGGCCGCCGCGCTGGAGTGTGCCCATGACCGTGCCGGGGTAGCCCACCAGAATGCAGACGTCCAGGCTGCCGATGTCAATGCCCAGTTCCAGGGCGCTGGTGCTGACCACGGCCAGTAGTTCGCCCGAGGCCATACGGGCTTCGACGGCCCGGCGTTCTTCGGGCAGAAAGCCCGCGCGGTAGGCGGAAATACGCTCTTTGTACGGGCCGGACTGGCTGCCCGCCCAGAGGCTGACCAGTTCGGTCATACGGCGCGAGCGGCAGTAGACGATGGTGCGCAGATTACGAGCCAGAGCCGCCTTGACTAGGTCAATGGCCGCTGTGGCCGGACTCTGCTCGGGATTGAGAAAGACGAAATGGCGCGGCCCCTGCGGTGCGCCGGACTGGTCAATGACCACCGGCGCGGCGGCCTCATTGGTGCTCGCTCCGTCTCCCGCGCCGATAAGCCCGGCCGCCAGCTCGCCGGGATTGCCCACCGTGGCCGTGCAGAGCACGTAGGTGGGCCGCGCGCCGTAGCGCCCGGCCAGGCGGTTCAGCCGCCGGAAAACTTGGGCCATGTGCGCGCCGAACACGCCCCGATAAGTGTGGGCCTCGTCCACCACAACAAAACTCAAGCCCGCCAGAAAGGCGGCCCACTGTTCGTGATGCGGCAAAATGCCTAGGTGTAACATTTCCGGATTGCTGACCAGCACCGTGGGCGGATCGCGCCGGATCTTGCGCCGGAAGTGGTCGCTTGTGTCGCCGTCGTAGAGCGCGGCTGCGGGCCGGGCCGCTTCGGGCCAGGCAGCGGTCAGGGCGGTGAAGGCCGTTAGCTGGTCTTGGGCCAAGGCCTTGAGCGGAAAAAGGTACAGCGCCCGCGCATCGGGATCGTGCAGATAGCGTTCCAGCACGGGCAGATGGTAGATCAGGCTCTTGCCGCTGGCCGTGGGCGTGGCCACCACCACGGCATGCCCGGCGCGGATGTGGTCCGTGGCCAGGGCCTGATGGCTGTACAGGCGGACGTCGCGCTCTTTCAGCAGCGTGTCCACGGCGCGCGGCCAAGGCAGGCGATTGGGCGCAAAAACGGGTTCCACACCGGGCAGCAGACGGTGGTGGGTAACCTGATTGCCCAGTCTGGCGGAAGCCAGCAGCGCGGCGATGTATTCGTCCACGTCCCTGGAAGAGCCTGCTTCAGAGTTCATGTCGGGCTCCGGAAGTTCGGCCGGGAGCTTGGCCGGACGCTGGGGCGGACGCGCGAATTTTGCCGTCCTCCGGCCCCAGACGGCGCAATACGCGCGCGGGCGCGCCAGCGGCCAGACAGAAGGGCGGCACGTCGCGCGTGACCACGCTGCCCGCGCCGATCATGGCCCCCTCGCCGATGCTCACGCCCTTGAGAATCAGGCAGTTCATGCCGATCCAGGCATAATCCCCGATGTTTACCGGCGCGTCCCGCTCCATATCCGGTTCCGTGGCACGGGCCTCGGACGGCCAGTGTGCGTGGAAATCAGAATCCACAATCACGCAGTTGGGGGCCAGCAGAACTTGGCGGCCGATGCTGATGCGTTGCGAGCGCGCGGTGATGGACGTGCCGCTCAGTTGCGCGTCCGTGCCGATCTCGATGGCCGCGCCGGGCCCAAAGACGCGCAGGCGCACGGGCGCGACAAGGCTGGCGGCCGTGGCCCGCCGCCAAGAGGAAATCAGACTCGTCCCGGCGCCGATGCGGATGCTGCCGCCCGGCCAGCGCAGCAGGCCCACGGGCCCGTGGGCGCGCGCGCCCGGCCCCACGGCCACACCCAGCAGGAATGCCTTGCAGCGCAGGCGCAACGTGCCGAAGCACACGCCCCAGAGGCGCATGCCTTCCAAGCAGAGATAGCTGATGACGTTGCCTGGGGTCAGGCCCCGTTGCAGAGCTTTACGAAGAATGTTCATAGGGTTGAAACTAGCCCCGATCGGTGCGGGGGTAAAGCGGGAGCGAGTGACAAGCCTTGCCCGCGCCGGGCGTCAGCCGTTTCCCAAGGCCAATGAAAACCCTGTGGGACGCGCGACGTCCCACAGGGTTGTATCCAGACTGTTTGCGCGTCCGGCCTAGGAGTTGTTTCTAAATTGTCTTTTCGTCCTCTGCCCGTGTCAGGCTCGCTTCGTGCGAAGGTCGAATATTTTTAAATATACTTCCTCCGCCCGGAATTCGCCTTTCTGGGCGGAGAACGAAAATCCTCATTTAAAAACAGCCCCTACAGCGTATGCTTGCTGTTGGCGTCGCGCATCTTTTTCACTGAAGCGGCCAGCGCCCCGGTATTCAGCACCATTTCCATCATGCCGATCTGTTCTTCCCAGGCCGCGGGATCGGTTTCGCTCTTCATTTCTTCTTCAAACACGTGGTACACGCAGAGTCCCAACGGGACTCCTGCCAGAGGACCGGCAAAAGTGGGGTCGCCCAGTGTGACGGTTTCGGCATAGATTTCCGCTCCTTCAGGGTCGGAAGAGCCGAGCACCACCACCAAGTTGTCCGCCCCGACCTTCTCAGCGGCGTCCTTGACGCGCTGCTGATTTTCCAGGTCCATGGCGCCTGCGGCGGTTCAGACGAAACATTCCGTGGCCGAGAACAGCACCTCGGCCCCGGAGTTGGCGAAGACCGCCGCCATGGCCGGACCGGGAACGCCATCCCGTTCGCCCAGCAGCAGCAGCTTCTTGCCGGTTAACTTACCCATTTCGCACTCCTTGTATTGTTCGATGCGTTATCCCCACAGCCTACTGCAACAAATTCCGCGCTCCGGCCTTGATGGCCTCCAAGCTCACTTCGTCGCTGCTCATCCGCTGCACGTTTTCCCCGCCCTTGTAGAACAGGATGGTGGGCACGGCCATAACCTTGAGGGAGATGACCAGACGGCGGTTTTCGGCCACGTTCAGTTTGCAGAACTTGATTTTGCCTTCATATTCTTCAGCCAGTTTTTCCACCGACGGCATCAGCGCCAAGCAGGGACCGCACTGGGGACCCCAGAGGTCCACGATGACGGGCAGATCGCTCTTGAGCACTTCGGCTTCGAAATTTTCCTTGTCCACGATAATCATGATGTACCTCGCTGCTTGTCTGTTTTGTATTGCATGAAGGGAAAAAGCGTTTTTACAGATAGCCCGCCGACTGGAGCAGATCCCTGGCCTTTTCCAGGGCGGACGACTCCAGCTTGACCACCGGACCGGTGCAGCCCATGGCTCCTTCGGCATAGATGCCTTCTTTCCAGAGCACATGCACGGCGTTTTCCAGATCCAGCACGTCAATGCCGTGGATTTCCCCGTCTGTGGGCACCACGGGCGGCATGGCCGGCGTGTCGCCCGCTCCGGCCTCGGCCTTGGGCAGCATGCCTTCCAGCTCCTCATCCAGACCGGCGGCGCGGGCCGCCTTAAGTTCCGCCGCCACCTTGGCGGGCAGGCCGCCGCGCAGGGCCTGGGCTGTGTAACCCAAGGCGTTGGCGATGACCGGCGCGCCCGAGGCTCGCGAGATGATGGACACCACCCTGTTCCAACCTTCGCCCGTCGAGGGGCCGTAGCCCCAGCCCGCAGCCTCGTAGCCGCCGCCCGTGCCGAAGGCCGCGAAGACCTTGGCCAGCACGTTGCCGGTGAGGGTGTCGCAGACGCAGACGTCCACCGCGCCCGCCAGGATGTCGTTGCCGCGCAGCAGCGCGCCGCCGTCCTTGCGCACGCTTTGGCCGAAGCGCAGGGCATAGCCCTTTTCGGCCATGCGGCTGAGGGCGCGCATGACCTGGGGCGCGGCGTCCAGATTGAGCACGCCCAGGGTCGGTTCGGCAATGCCCATGGCCTTGGCCGCGGCCAGGCCGTAGACCGCGTTGCGCAGCATGGCGCAGGCCCGTTGCGGCGCGCTGATGCCCGTGGACGAAGCCAGGATCATGGGCTTGCCCCTGGCCGGGGTGAAGACCCGGCCCATGGTGGTCACGCCCACCGGGAAGGGATAGTGCAAAGCCACCGCGCCTTCCAGGTCGCCGGAATCCAGCGCTTTTTCCATGACCGCCGCGATGTCGGCCTCGCAGTCCGGCGTTTCAATCCAGTCCATGCCCTCGGGCAGGGCGGCCTCGGGCCGTGGCCCCAAGCCCACCACCTGAAGGCGGCTGTCCCGGCGCATGGCCGTGGCCGCGCCCAGCAGAAACTCTTCCACCGGCAGTTCGCTGCCCGCGGCCATCAGGCCCACGCGGTTACGCGGACCGCCGCTGCGGGCCGTGGCCACCAGTTCCGCCAGGGCCGCGCCGATAAGGGCGCGTTTGTTCTCGTTGACTTCCGCCATGGCAAACCTCAGTTTTTCTGAAGGTTGGCGGCCAGATCGGCAAGTGCGTCCAGCAGCAGTTCCCGCACTTCGTCCTTGGTCACGCCCGCGCCGCTTCCGCCCGTTCCGGCGGGCGCTTCAATGAGGAAGGACGCGCCGTCGGCCAGGTTGGTCAGGCGGCCCAGAAAGAGGCTGCCCTTGCCGATGATCATGGCGCGCTTGATGTTTCCGGCCTTGATGGCGTCGCGGGCATGGCCCATGTATGGCACGCCCGAGGGAATGTGCCCCTGGGTGTGCACGAAGCCGGGAAGGCCGTGCTCGGCCACGAATTGCGGAATTTCTTCGCGCTTGAGCTGACCCTTCATGACCGAGAGGGCCGCAATCATCTTGAAGTTGGCCTCGGGCACATTGCCCGCCCCGGCGGGCAGCGTGATCTCCGCATTGTGCAGTTCCGGCGCGTAGGTGTCCACATCCGTGAGCTTGAGGCCCAGGCGGGTCAGTGGCTCATAGGTCAGGGCCGAGGTTATGGCCTGCGGGGCCGCCCCGGCGGCCACGCTGTGTTTGCCGACGGAGTCCAGGCGGATCACCGGCTCAGTGCCGTCGTCGGGCACAAGCAGCACGGCGAAGCTGCCGATGCAGTTTTCCAGAGCCTTGATGTCCTTTTTGACGTGGTCGCGCGAATTCATGTACAGCTTGGGCAGCGAGCCTCCGCCCAGCACAGCCACATTGTGGCGCACGCCCGAGGCCACCATGCCTGCCGCCGTGATGACCGCCGCCGTCGGGCCCGCGCAGAAGCCGCGCACGTCAAAACCGCTGGCGTTGCCACAGCCCGCGATTTCGGCCACAGCCTTGGCCATGTTGCCGCCGCCGCGCTGCATGGTGTCGCCCACGGCCTCTTCGGAGCATTCCACCACAAAGTCGATGTCCCCCGGCGTCAGGCCGCTGTTTTTGATCAGATGGAGCAGAGCCAGCACGCCGCTGGCCTTGCATGCCAGATTTTCCAGCATGACGCGGGCCGAAAGGTTTTCGTCCGTGTCATGGGCCCGACGGCAGCAGCCCACCACCGCGCCGTCCAGATACAGGGGCAGGGCTCCATGCTTTTCCGCAGCTTCGGCGATTTCGGCGGCCTCGTGCCCGGCTTCTAGACGGGCCATCTGGCTTTCACCCATGACCGGATCCTGAGCCAGCTTTTCCTTGATGCGCGCGGCGAAATCCTTGTCCAGCCAGATCAGGTCAAAGACGTCGCAGATGTCCATGAAACCGATAAATTCGTCTTCGGGCATGATCTCGCCGTATTTGCCGTAGCGCTCGGGCGCGCCGATGTGTTCCAGCCAGGGCGCGGGCGCGGCGGTCAGCTCATCCACGCTCATGGCCCCGATATAGGTCTTGTTGGGGGCGTAACCCGCCGCTTCCTCATAGTTCTGGGCCTGGCCGGGCAGGGCCTTCAGATAGTCGGAATCGGGTTTGGCGTGCCGCTCCTGGGAGGGCGTGCCGCCGTAATGCAGCGCCAGTTCCGGCGCGAAGTTCAGGCAGTAAGCCGTGCTTTTGATGCCCACAGTGGCCATAAGCATGCTCCTCGTATGCGAAAATTGTGCATGCGGCGTTGCCGCCTATTTGTTTTCCATGATGTATGCATAGGCCGACATGGCGGCTCTGGCCCCGTCGCCGGCGGCCGTGACCACTTGGCGCAGGGCCGTGTCACGCACGTCGCCCGCCGCGAAAATGCCCGGCGTGGAGGTTTTCATGTTCTCGTCCGTGATGATCCAGCCGTTTTCGGTGGTTTTCACCGCGTCGCCGATAAAGACGGCGTTGGGCAGGGTGCCGATGAAGATGAACACGCCGTTGACGGCCACCACGTCTTTCTCGCCGGTTTTGACGTTTTTGAGCACCATGCGCTCTACCAGACCGTCGCCTTCGATAGCTTCCAGCACGCTGTCCCAGATGGGCACGATCCTGGGATTCTTCAGGGCGCGCTCGGCCACCAGCTTGTCAGCGCGGAACTGGTCGCGGCGGTGCACGATATAGACTTTTTCCGCGAACTGGGTCAGGTAGCAGGCCTCTTCCACAGCGGTGTTGCCGCCGCCGATGACCGCCACTTCCAGCTCTTCAAAAAAGGCCGCGTCGCAGACCGCGCAGTAGGACACGCCCTTGCCCGTGAATTCCTTTTCGCCGGCGCAGCCCTGCTTGCGGAAATTGGCCCCGGTGGCAATGATCAGCGCCTTGGCTTCAATCTCGCCCTGATCCGTGACCACCACGGTTTTGCCGCCCGCCGGGCGCAGTTCCGCCACTGCGGCGGTGCGGAATTCGGCCTTGAAATACTCGGCATGCGCCCGGAAGCTGTCGGCCAGGCCCGCGCCCGAGGCGCTGATGGTGCCGGGCCAGTTTTCGATTTCGCTGGTGATCAGGATCTGGCCGCCGGGCTTGCCTTTTTCCAGCACGAGCACGTCCAGACCCGCGCGTTTGCCGTAGATGGCGGCGGTAAGCCCGGCCGGACCCGCGCCGATGATGACCAGTTCACGCTGTTCCATGATATCTGCTCCCGTGGAACCCGGCGGGCGCTGTCAGGTCCGCCCCGGGTTGCCGTCGCTGTTGCTACTTGTTGAAGACCGTCTGCGCGTCCACGGGGGTGGAGAGCGCCTTGAGAGCGCGTTCCACCAGTCCGCGGCGCAGGGTCTTTTCCGTTTCCGGCAAAAGTTCGGGATTGCCCAGCGGATGGGGAATGGACACCGTGGGCACAATGCGGTTGGCCCCGATGCTCAAAGAGATAGGCACGATGGTGCACATGTGAACCACCGGCACGTCGGCGGTATCCTCAATGGCCTTGGCGAGCGTTGCACCGCAACGCGTGCAGGTTCCTCAGGTGGAGGTGAGGATCACCGCCTGCACCTGGGCATCCTTGAGGCGCTTGCCGATCTCGATGCCGAAGCTCTTGGCCTTGGCCACGGCCGTGCCGTTGCCCACGGTGCTGTAAAAGATCGGGTGCAGGGAGCCGATGGCCCCTTCCTTTTCCAGATCGCGCAGCACGTCCACGGGCAGCACGCGGTCCGGATCCTGATTGGCGTGGGTCTGGTCATAGCCTCCGTGAGCGGTCTGGTACTTGCCTTGGAGCAGATCCGTGACGCTCGTGATGTCGTATTCGCCGAAGTTTTGCGCGCTGGATGCCGCGATATGGTCCGGGTTACCGAAGGGCACGATGCCGCCGGAGGTGACCAGGGCGATCTTGGCCGTGCGCATGTCGGCCACGGGCGGACGCGGAGTCACGCGGTCAAAGACCGGCATGGCGTATTCCGTGACAAAGGGCTCGCCCTTGAGCTTTTTGATCAGCATGGACACGGCGCGCTCCGCGCCGGGCTGTTCGTAGAACATATTCTGGCGGATGCCTTTTTCAAGCAGGCCTTCCTCGGCCGGAGCGCCCAAGGCTTCGCCCTTGAGCTGCTTGAGCAGCACTCTGGCCATGGCTGGCACGGCCTTGGCCATGCCGCGCGCGGAGTCGGAAGCCTCCACAATGGGAATTTCCTTGCGGAAAAGGTCCACGCCGGGATTTTCGCGGTACAGGGCCGTGACCACCGGGATGTCCAGAGCCTTTTTGACCGCAGCGCAGACCGAGGCGCAGGCCGTGCCGTAGCGCCCGGCGTTGAAGGCCGGGCCCGCGACAAGTGCGTCGGCCCTGTGCCTGCGCGCGGTTTCCACCACCTGGGCGGAAACGGCGTCCATATTGTTGGCGAAGTAGTTGTCGCCGCAGATGAATGTGGCCACGATCTCGGCCTCGTTGCCCAGAGATGCCTTGAAGGCCATGCCGGTGCCCATCACACCCTCGCGCACGTCGGGGGCCACGTCCGCCTTGTCCTCGCCGCCGATGCCGGCGAAGAACTGATTGATATAGTGAATGACGCGATATGCCATGATGTTCTCCTTACAGTGTGCGGCCGCCGATGCGGTTGAATCCCAGTTCGCTGGTGGCGCCCATGATGGCCTGCAGTTCCACTTCCATGCTGCCGTCCTCGCGCAGGGAGCCGAAGAAACCGCCCGCGATGACGTCGGCCGTGGCCGGTTCGCCGATGACCTTTTGCATGGGCGGCAGCACGATGACTTCATTGGCGTTGCCCGCGGTGACGCAGGCGTTGCCTTCGGGGCAGGAGTCGGCCAGGGACTGGCTGGAACCGTCGCGCCCGGCGTATTCGTCGGTGATCAGGGCGGTCTTGATGCCCGCGCGCTCGGCCTTCCAGCAGTTCATGATCAGGTCCGCGTCCGGGTTGCCGAAGCCTTCCTCGGAGATCACCATGCCGTCCACGCCCAGCATTTGCGCCAGCTTCACCGCGTAGGAGGAACTGCGCTTCTTGTCCGCCAGGGTGACGTTTTCATTGGTGATGATCACGCCCACGAAATTGATGTCCTTGCCGTGATGGGCGTAAAGGCTCTTGATGACCGGATTGTTCACGTGTGTGTAGGTGCTGTTCTTGTCGCAGGCCGAGACGCAGTTGCCGGAGATGATGGCCCCGTCCATGACTTCCGTGGGGCTGATCATGGTGGGCAGGATCTTTTTGGCGTCCACGCCGTACACCCAGGTGTCGTGCAGCAGGCCCTGGGACTGGAGCATGTACAGATAGGCCACCTTGGGCAGGCCGGGGAAGGCGCTCATGGCTTCGGCCAAGGGCGGGAAAGCGTAGCTTTCCACCGTGTCCGCCTTGTCCGTCTTGCAGCAGGATGCCAGGTAATGGGCGGCCTTGAACCCGGTCCGGCGGTAGACCGCTTCCAGTTCGTGCAGTTCCACGCCCTCCACGGGTTCGAAAACCAGGACCACGTTGCAGGTCTTGGAAAAGGGCGTGTATTCCGCGCCGGGGCCGCTCATGTCCACAATGCCTTCCTGCGGGGCCACCAGACGGCCCGTGGTCAGCACCGCCGCGCCTTCCAGCACCAGGGTCTTGCCCTGGCCCACGGTTTCCACGTCGCCGATCCATCCGGGAAAGACCTCTCCCGGCCCTTCCAGCTTGCAGCGCGGCTCCACGGCGTCCTTGCAGGGCAGGATGCGCACGCTGTCGCCGGGGTGGACCAGTTCCGCCTCCACCTTCTTGAGGGCCGGATCTTCCAGCAGCAGGGCGACCAGCTCCTCCTTGTTGACGGTGAGCACATGATTCCGCGCGCCGGTGCGCGGGCCCCATTCCAGCTTGCGGATGGCGATCTTATGCAGTTCGAGATTCACAACAGACTCCTTGGGTCAGACGTCTTCGGGCATGTCGCCCGGAAAATCCTGGGGACATCGCAACGGGAAGCGCCCGCGGCTGACAGCCTCCCGTGGTTCCGAGCCGACCGGCCCGGTGGGGGAGGGAGTCAGTGCAGGCTTTCCAGCGTGGCTTTCAGAAGTTCGCGGTCCAGCAGCGCGCAGTCGCGGCGCATGGCCTCGGGCAGGTCGCCGGGCAGGCTTTGCCGGATTTTGGAAGCGGGACTCTGGTAGAGTTGCAGGGCTTCTTCCAGAAAATGCAGGGATTCAATGTCCACGGGGGCAAAGCCGCTTGAGCTGCTTTGCGGATCCGAAGACGGGAACGCGGTCCCGTCTTCTCCCACGCCAGTGCTTGCCTTGCTGCACTCTGGCGGGCGGCTCGGTCTGCTCGCCGCCTGCCCGGCGCCGACGACCGTGGCGTCACCTAGGGGCGGCAACAACAGAAGGGAACGGTAGGGTTGCTGATGCGGACGGAAATTGCCGTACAGCGGGTGGTTGGCAAGCCGCCAGCCCTGATGCATGCGGTCCCGCGCCGCGGTCAGCGCGTCGCGCGCGCCGCCGTCCAGCACAAGAACTTCCACACCCGCCGGAACATGGGAAGAAAACGTGGGATTATTGGTAATGAGGATCGCGCGGCCAGCCAAAGCAAAACCTCTTGGAGTTGCGTTGGCTCTGTCGCGCGCATGCGTTTCAGAGATGCGTCCGGCTGCAATCCTGATGCCTGAGAGTTTCAGCTCTTGCGGCCTTGCCCCTTCGGCGACTCCGTGGCGGACCCGGCCTGCCGGTCCCGCGCGAATGCTCTCTTGCAACTTTCGCTCGCAAGTCCTGCGTCCCATATTGAGAAAAAAATGTCAAGTTGCCAGTGTATAAAAAGATAAATTATTTTTGCAAAATAGATGTGTTTGATCGCTCAAACTGAAAAATGCCGCGTCGGATGCGGCCGCAGTCGGGCCGCGATCCCCCCCGGAAACGGACGCGCTTCACTTTTCGGACAAGGGCGGTTATGATACACCCCCATCCGGCGTGGGAACGTGCGCCGCTTCTTCCATCAAGGAGACACAAAAGCCATGAGCGAGACATTGACTGTTGCCGTTGTGGGCGCCACGGGCGCCGTGGGCCGTGAAATGCTCAAGACGCTGCACGAGCGGCAGTTCCCGGCCACAAAAGTGCGGGCCTTCGCTTCGGCCCTTTCGGCGGGCGGCAAGGTTCCCTTCGGCGAGAGCGAACTCACGGTGGAAGAACTGAAAGAAGACGTCTTTGACGGCATTGATCTGGCCATTTTTTCCGCCGGCGGGGGCGCCTCCGCCACATTCGCGCCGCACGCGGCCCACGCCGGTTGCGTGGTGGTGGACAATTCCGCGGCCTGGCGCATGGACGAGCGCTGTCCCCTAGTGGTGCCGGAAGTCAATCCCCAGGCTCTGAAAGCGCATCAGGGCATTATCGCCAATCCCAACTGTTCCACCATCCAGATGCTGGTGGTCCTGAAGCCCCTGCACGACGCGGCCAAAATCAGGCGTGTGGTGGTTTCCACCTATCAGGCCGTGTCCGGCACGGGACAGAAGGGCATTGAGGAGCTGGAGCGCCAGGTGCGCGACCTCTTCAACGCCCGCGACCCGGAAAACAAGGTCTATCCCTACCGCATCGCCTTCAACGTGCTGCCGCACATCGACGTCTTCCTGGACAATGACTACACCAAGGAAGAGATGAAGATGGTCAACGAGACCGTGAAAATCCTCGACGATCCTTCGGTCAGGGTCACGGCCACCTGCGCGCGCGTGCCGGTGTTCTTCTGCCATGCCGAGTCTGTGAACATCGAAACTGAAAGGAAAATCACGGCCAAGGAAGCCCGGATCATGCTTTCCCAAGCGCCGGGCGTGAAGGTTTTCGACAACCCGCGCGAGCTCATGTACCCCATGCCCGCCTACTGCATCGGCGACGACCCCACCTTTGTGGGCCGCATCCGCGAGGACGAGAGCATCGACAACGGCCTGAACCTCTGGATCGTGGCCGACAACGTGCGCAAGGGCGCGGCGCTCAACGCGGTGCAGATCGCCGAGGAACTGCTCCGGCGCGATCTGGTCCGCGTGCCGGACAAGAACGTCTTCATGAGCTGAGCCCCCGGCGGAGAGGTACGTCATGCAGGCCGTGGATTCCGACGCCTATCTGCAAGCCCTTTTGTCCGCCCTCCGGCCGGGGGCGGACAAATTTCTGGCCTTTTACGATCACCGGGTGGGACGCATCGGTACGGACCCGCGCCTTCTGCTGCTGCCCCTGGACGACCACATCTGCCATCGCGGCGACGGCCTGTTCGAGAGCATCTGCTACCGGGAGCGGAAAATTTTCGTCCTAGACGAGCACCTGGCCCGCATGCGCGACGGCGCGCGGGCTCTGGGCATCACGCCGCCCTGTTCCTGGGAGGAACTGCGCGAGCGCATTCTGGATGTGGCCCGCGCCTCGAGACGGGATCACGGCGACCTGCGCGTCTTTCTCAGCCGGGGGCCGGGCGGCTTCGGCATTTCCCCGGCGGAATGCCCGCAGGCCGGTCTGTACATTGTGGCCCTGGCCGCGAAGCTGCCCAATGAAGATGTATACCGCAAAGGGCTCACGGCCTTCAGCAGCGCCATTCCGCCCAAGCAGGAATACTTGGCCCGGATCAAGAACACCAATTATCTGCCCAATGTCTTCATGGCGGTGGAAGCCCGCCAAAAAGGCATGGACGTGGCCGTGACCTTTGACGAAAACGGCTTTATGGGCGAAGCGGCCATCGCTAATCTGGGCATTGTGGACGCGGAAGGCCGCCTGCGCAGCCCGGAGGTCCGGCGCATCCTGCCCGGCACCACTTTGCTGGCGGCCCTGGAGCTGGCCGGAGAGCGCATGCCTGTGCTTCAGGGCCCCATCCATAAAGAGGATATTGCCACGGCCCGCGAAATGCTGCTGTTTACCAGTGCCACGCTCTGCGTGGCGGTCACCCTTTTTGACGACAGGCCTGTGGGACAGGGGGGATACCGGGGCAAGCCCGGCCCCACGGCCCTCTGGCTCAAGGACGCCCTGCTCGCCCGCATGCTGGCCCAGGGCACGCCCTACTGATGCGTATTCTGCTGCTTTCCCTTCAGAACGAGGAACAGGACGCCGCGCCCGGCGGCGGTTCCACGCGCGCGCGGCTGTGGCGGATGGAGGAGGAGCAGACCCTGGCCCTGGTCCGGACCATGCGCGACGGCGGTCGTCTGGCCCCGCTGCTGGTCTGCCTCAAGGGCTCCCGTTTGCACGCGCGCGCCCGCGCCCTGAATCTGCCCCTGCTGACCGTGGGCGGCGCGGGAGCGGGCAATCCCCTGACACTGCTGCGCCTCTGGAACTGGCAGCGGCGGCATAAAAAACTGCTGATCCTGACCGTGGGCGAGGAAGCCCCGGCCCTGGGCCGCCGTGTGCTGCGCATGCGCCCGGCGGGCGGCGGGCTGCTGGCCCATGCCTTCTTTTTGCGCCCGCCCGCGCCGGAGCAGTGCAACGGCAAGGACATAGCGGCGGCGCGGCATATCCTCTGCGGCTCGGAACATGTGCGGGGCCGCATTCTGGCCGCTTGGGAACAGGCCCCGCAACAGCCCGCCGCGTCAGGGACCGGCGATGTGCTCCTGCCCCTGCCGCCGGGCATCAGCCTGGACGATTTTGATCCGGCCCCAGCCCCGTTCCGCGAAGACGAGGGAAAGCATTTCATTTTCGGCATGGGCGAAAGTCTTGCACCGCGTTCCGGCGCGTTGCTGGTGGCGCGGGCCATGGCCGCCATCTGGCAGCGCGACGACCTGCCCCCCTGGGAAGTGCGCATGCTGGGCGGCGGCCCGCGCTTTGAAGAAGTGCTGGACGAAGCCGTCAGCCTGGGCGTGGAATCGCGCCTCTGTCTGCTCAACGAGCAGCACGAGCCCGACGCGCTGCGAAATTGTCACGCCTGGCTCGCGCCCGGCTCCTCGCCCGAGGAAGCGCCGGGAACCCTTTGGGCGGGCTTCGCGGCGGGCCTGCCGGTGATCTGCAGCCAGAGCGGCCTGCACCGGGAACGTCTGCACGGGCATGACGACGCGGTTCTGCCCGTGGCGGAGAACGATCCCCAGGCCCTGGCCAAAGCCATGATCGAGGTCATGCGGGACGCGGAGCTGCGGCGCGGTCTGGCGCAACGCGGCGCGGCCCTGGCTCCGGATACGGGCCTGCAGGCCATGGCCGAACGGGCATGCCGCCTGTTCGAGGCTTGGCTTCAGGATTCGGAGGACGCGGGCGGCGGCGAGTCCGCTCCGGTGGCGCAAAGTCCGGCTGAGCCGGGCGCGGGCACGGACCCGGAGCACAAGATTTCCTAACCTCCCAGCCTGTTCCAAGACACGTATGAAATGTAAGATTTGCAAGGCCGAGGCGGTGGTGGCCCTGAGAAGCCACAATGCCGCCTTCTGCCCGGACTGCTACAAGGATTTTTTCGCCCGCCAGGTGGCGCGCGGCATTGAAGGCCAGAAGCTCTTCACCCGCGACGAGCGCATTCTGGTGGCCCTGTCCGGCGGCAAGGACTCCCTGGCCCTGATGCTGGAGCTGTCCCGGCAGGGGTACGACGTCACCGGCCTGCACATCGACCTGGCCATTCCCGGCTCCTCGGCGGCGGCGCGCGGCATGGTGGAGCGTTTCTGCGCCCGGCACGGCCTCAAGCTGCTGGTCAAGGATATGGCCACCGAGGGCCTGCCCATCCCGGCGGTCAGGGAGCGCCTGCACCGGTCGATCTGCTCGGCCTGCGGCAAGATCAAGCGCCATTTCTTCAACAAGGTGGCCCTGGATGAGGGCTTTGACGCCCTGGCCACGGGCCACAACCTGGACGATGAAGTGGCCCGCCTGTTCAGCAATACCCTGCGCTGGGACACGGCCTATCTTTCGGATCAGGGGCCGCTGCTGCCCGGCGAGCACGGTTTCGCCCGCAAGGTCAAACCGCTCTGGCGGCTCACGGAATTTGAAACCGCCAATTACGCCTTTCTGATGGGCATTGAAAACCATTATGCGCCCTGTCCCTACAGCCCCGGAGCCAGTTTTACCGTGCTCAGGGGCCTGCTGCAGCGTTTGGAGACGGCCATGCCTGGTCGCAAACTGGATTTTTACCAGGGCTTTCTGGCGCGAGGGCGGCCTGTCTTCGCCCGGCGTGAAGCCGAGGAGGGCGTGGCGTTGACCCCCTGCCCGCAGTGCGGTTATCCCACGTCCTTGAGCAATCTGTGCGGGGTCTGCCGCATCCGCGAGGCCTTGCGCGCGGAGCCGGAGACCTGATTTTCCAGTCTAGCTGCCCGGAGCTGCTCGGCAAAGGCACGCTGAATATCCGCCACTCATGCCTCATCTCCGGAACAGGCAGGCAGAAACTG
>APFI01000314.1 GCA_000403945.1 Desulfovibrio sp. Dsv1 | reverse complement strand
GTATGCCGGGAGCATGGCATCAGCAGCGCCACGTTCCACGGATGGAAGAGCAGGTTCGGCGGTATGGAAGCTCCGATATCAAACGCATGCGCGATCCTGAGCATGAAAACGCCCGGCTCAAGCAAATGTACGCGGACCCGAGCCTGGAAAACCGGGCCTTGAAGGATGTGATCGAAAAAAAGCTCTGAGGCCGGTCGAGAACCGTGAGGTCGTGCCGTTCATTCATGAAGGGCATGGTCTTTCCGTCAGGAGGGCGTGCAAGACGGTGTGCATGATCCGAAGCGTGTTTGCTTGCAGGCCGACGCCACGCGATGACCCCCCTGTGATGACGGCCCTTCCTGACTTGGCCGAACGCTGTCCGAGGTATGGATTTGCCAAGTGCTTCGCAGTTGCGGATGAACCTGCGCCGCAAAGGCAGGCGTCGCCTGCCCAGCTGATCCCCAGTCCGCCTGGAGGCACAAACCGCCGCCAACGCTTGCTGGTCTGTGGACTTCACGAGCGATGCGCTGATGCATGACCAGCGTTTTCGCACGCTTAACGTGCTTGACGACTTCAGCCGCGAAGCGCCGGAAGTGGATGCCAATTTGCCTGCGGCCCGCATCATTCGCGTACTCGACCGCATAGCCGCCTGGAGGGGTTACCCCGCTTTTGAGTTGCACTAACAAGGGGGGCTTTACAGTGGCATTGCGACCCGGCACGCGAAAAATACGAAAAATACGGCGTCATTCCTGGCCGCTGTCCAGATCGGATGTATCTTTTCATGGGCTTCAGTCTCGTGACTACACTATCTAGCCAAGAGAAAAAAGAAAAATTTTAGAACTTTTTGGTATGCAAAAAAGCCCGCATATTTCGGGCTGTTAGAAAATCAGGCAGTCGGCCTTGGCTAAATTTGGCTTTCCTCAAAATCCTGCATGACCAACGTGACAGCCATTGCGGGATGTATGCCCAAGGCGAGGGACATGCTCACAAATTCCGAAAACAGAAGCCGCTTGCGCTTTCCCGAACTTTGAGGCTTGCGTAAGTGTTGCAAGCGCATCCTTCCAGAAGAGATGCCGGGATAGACGCTCCGTGCCCATTCCTCAACAGACATACTCTTAGCCTTGCGCTTTTCGTCAAGCATATCGATTAGTTTTGCCTCAAGTGCCACTTGTAAGTTTTCCTTCAATGTCTTCCTCCCGGTTTATACCCTTGAATTTTTACCATCAGCCGCCCGACCTCTTTAGGGGCAATGATTGACGGTATGGGCTTTGATTTGCGGATCCTGAGCGCTGCAGAAAGGTCACGGGACGGATTCGCGTATGCAAATCCGCAGGCTATGGCATGTTTGAATATCTGCGAGATATGGCCTTCACTTTGTGCGCGGTAATGACAACGCCGCGTCCCTCCACACGCCGTAGCACAGACAAGACTGTCGGGGCGTCAATTTTCTCCAGCGGCATGTCTCCCCACAAAGGGGAAACCATCCCGTTACAACCTGTCCCACACTTCGGCGGCATAGCGATCTGTCAAGGAAGATGCAAACCTGTCCAACAACTCCTTTGACACGATACGGAACGGGTTTTTCAATGTTCTTCTCCATCTTTCGCCGCATGGAAGGATCAATCCGCCAGCAACACGCTTTTGCGCATCCTGGGCGAGTTCACGGGCACCTGCGAGAGAAACAAGCGGACATGTCCCAAGGCGTATCATTTTGGCCTTGCCGCCAAAGCGATACCGAAACCGCCAGCGCTTCCCTCCGCCTGGGGACACCGCAAGGCTCAGTCCGTTTCTGATGCCGTCAGAGATGCAATAGATCTTTTCTTTCGGCTTGGCCTGACTGACAGCTTTTTCTGTAATCATAGGCGCTTCGCCCCTTTCAGAGATGAAATGAGTTACTCGCAGCCGAAGGTAAAAGTTATCACTTCATACTCACAAAAGATTGCGGAAGCAAGCGGATGGATACGGAACGATGCGGAACTTGAAACGCCCCAAAAAGCAACGTCCGCTTGGCCTTTCCGGACTCAAGCGGACGTATGTGGAATTTATGAAGTCAGCTCATAATCAACCTGAGCAAAATCGCGATGCAGCCCAGTTGAGCCATGGCCGGGAAGTTCTCGGCATGAAATTCATACCTTGCGACAAGACGACGGAAGTTTCGCGGCCAGGCAAACATCCGTTCGACCTTCCAGCGGCGGCGGTAACGCCGCAATGGGCGACCGTCTTGCGTTTTGGTTCGTTTCCTCCGGTTCGGGGCGATCATTTCAATACCCCAATCTTCATCCAGTTTGGCGTCAAGTTTATCGCTGTCATAAGCCTTGTCGCCGAGGTGGTTGATAACCTTGACGGCGATGCGTCCGTTTTTGGGCCTGTCAAAAGGACGGGAAATGTTGCTATGCAGGCTTTCCCAGGCTTCCTTGTTGATTTCAGCCTTGAGAATGATCTTGAGTGCCTTGTACGGGTCATTGGCTCCAAGAAAGTATGCCTGACGCACAAAGAAGCTCTCGTCGTTGTATTCGGTATCCACAAACCAGCAGGCAATGCCGTCGGCACTGTCCGAGCGGATTTCTCCGGTATTGGGGTAGAATACGTCCACGCCGTTGATTTGGACGATGATCTTGCCCGTGTCTTTCCCGTACTTGTCCAGTACAGGCAGAATGGAAATATCCGGCTCACCGAACACCACAAAGAGATTGCCCTTGCCGGTATTTTTGAGTGCCTCGCCCATGTGCAGATCGGCATTCATTCTGGCCTTGAGAATCGGAATGCGGCCAAGGCTCCTGAACTCCGCAGCCTGTGCCTCGTAGTTGAAGGCACAGGCAATGACCATATCGAATCCGGCGTCAGCGGCATCGCGGGCTGCCTGCACCAAGTCCTGTCGGCTGACCGAACTCCGGCCCAATGAACACGCCTGCCCGGCGTTCCGTCTCGCCTTCCATGTAGCGGCCTGCCGCGCAAATCATGCTGCCCGGCCATGCTACAAGACTGCTGAAATCTATCTTGTCTTCCTTGTGGGCCTGCTGTACTCCCGCTGTTTTGAGGTTGTCCAGAATCATGGCCGTGAAGTCTTCCCCGGTTTGGGCTGTTGCAGGATCAAGCAGCTCGCCGTCCGCGTCCACACCCAAAACACGGTGGGGTGAAAGGCTCTCCACAGTAAACGGCCCGGCTACGCGGACTTTCTTCCTGTCCTCATAGGGTTTGTCAAACAGGGTTTCGTAGTCGGCTCTGGCGGCAATGGAAGCATCAATCTCCTTTTGCCGTTCAATGCGTCCTTTCCACCATTGGCTATGGAGGCTTTGCGCTTCCTTGCTCCAGTCGGCCATATCATCAGGCTCGCGGGGGATTTCCCATTCCTCCCATAGCTTGCCCAAAGCCTTATTGAGCTTCCGGCGCAAGGGTTCAAGGCGTTGCTGCCATTTGTCGTAAATAACGTCTATCGCGGTATTGTTGGCGATGGACTTGAGGGTGATGTGCGGCACACGCTCGCAGACAAAGCCCAGCCTGATGTTATTGTAGGCCGGCTCATCAGAAGGCGGTCGGTCGGCAAGTTCGGCATCCTTGATCTGGCCTTCCCTGCTGTCGGCCATGAGATACCACGGGTAACGCGCTCCCATGAGCCGGGCGCGGGCAAGAGCCAGAGCCACGCGGGAGGTATCAATGGTGATCCAGCGGCGGCCCCACTGTTCGGCAGCGTAGGCGGTGGTGCCGGAACCGCAGGTGGGGTCTAGCACAAGGTCGCCGGGATCTGTGGCCATGAGGAGGCAGCGGGTGATGACTTTTGTGTTAGTTTGGACAACGTAGATTTTATCTTCAGTAAAGCCTTCTGTGCCTGTATCACTCCAGTTATTAGAAATAGAAATAGCGGAAAAATCATCAATAAATCTGCAATAGCTTATATAATTTGAACTGTAAATTATTCTTTATGCCTTTTCTAGTCTATACAGTCCATCTACAGCAGAGTCTTTTAATGCCTTAATAAATGATAATG
>APFI01000313.1 GCA_000403945.1 Desulfovibrio sp. Dsv1 | reverse complement strand
CAGGATGTGGTACAAGAGTTTTGCACAACACATTGCCACACAAGGAGATTTTGGACTTGAGTCACCATAATGCACTTTTCTCCCAAACGCTATCGCTCATTCCCGGACATGTTTTCCAGAAGCTTGAACGCCGGCACAAAACCGGACGCTCCTCGCGCAAATTCGGCTTCAGGGAGCAGTTCACCGTCATGGCCTTCATCCAGCTTGCCGCAAGGCGTTCCATGCGCGACGGCCTGCGCTGCCTGAGCGCGGCCGGGAACCGCCTGTACCATTGGGGTCTGAAAACCGTGGCCCGCTCCACCCTTGCCGACGCCAACAACTCCCGGCCTGTGGGCTTTTTCCAGGATCTGTTCGCCGAAATGTACGGCCTGTGCGCGGCAAAATCCCCGAAACACAAGTTCCGCTTCAAATCCAAACTGTTCAGCCTGGACGCCACCACCATCAGGCCTTGCCTGTCGCTTTTCCCCTGGGCCTCGTTCCGCCAGACAAAAGGCGGCATCAGGATGCATACCCTGCTGGACCATGACGGTCATATCCCGGCGTTCGCGACCGTGACCGACGCCAAAACCCACGAAAGCCGCATGGCCAAAGCACTGGAACTGCCCAAGGGGTCTATCGTGGTGTTCGACAAAGGTTTCATCAGCTATCCCTGGTTCCGGACCCTTGGCGCAAAGGGCGTTTTTTTCGTGACCCGCCTCAAGCGCAACGCCGTGTACACACTTCCGGAGCGCCGCCCGGTAAACCGCACAACCGGCGTCACATCCGACCACATTATCGAGATCGTCAGCGGGAAAACGTCCCTGCGCCTGCGGCGTATAGGTTACCGGGACCCGGAAAGCGGCAAGCGCCATGAATTTCTGACCAATCACTTCCGGTTGAGCTCCAAAACCATCGCCGACATCTACAAGGAGCGCTGGAAAATCGAACTCCTTTTCAAGGAAATCAAACAAAATTTGCGTATCAAGAGTTTCGTCGGCAACTCGGAAAACGCGGTTTTGATCCAGCTCTACACGGCCCTGACGGTGTATCTGCTCCTTGCGTACCAGAAATTCCTCAGCCGCCTCGGGCTGTCCGTGCAGCAGCTTTTCCAACTCATCCAGATCAACCTGCTCGGTGCCGCCCCTCTGGAAGAACTTCTGAATCCACGACGACGAAAAAATGAAAATCCCTACAACCTCAGCCTGTTAGATTTGGTGGCTTAGCCGGACAGCAATGATAAGTCCTTATAATCCACCTACAAAAACCATGTATTTGACATCCTCCCCCGACGTTAGGTGGGGGAGGATGTCAATCGCTGTAACTCTCCAAAGTAGTTTTATAGAAAACAATGGCGGGGGGGAAGCGCCCGCCCTTGCCAAAAGATTATTCTTTGCGCGTTGTTACTCGTTCAGCAGTTCAAAGGTCACGTCCGTATCGCCGGTACGGGCGAACAGGTCCACGCCGGCATAGATGCGCCCTATCTTTTGCAGGTTGCCGATGATTTCCCCGTTTTGTTCGTAGAAAATCACAAAGCTGTGCCGAGGCGTCCAGTAGGCGATGTCGCCCACGTCATAACCGCTGCGCCGAGCCTCATCGGCGGGGAGAGCTTCGGGGAAGCGGTAGCACATTTCCCGGCCATAGAGATCCATCATGGAGACGGTCAGCGGAAAACGGGCCACAAGCGCTCTGCTTGTCGCATTATCCAGAAACGTCGCCCGCAAGACCTGATTTCCCACCGTGATTTTTACCAGTATGCCTTGAGCCATCTCGTTATCCTCCCGCGCCCATGCGCTGTTGCATCCCAACATCGTTACAACACAAAGCAGTGCCAAAAAAATTCGTCGCGCATGCATTATGTTCATCTTCGCTTATCCCTGCTACCTGAACGCGGCAGTCTCATTCAAGGTTTCCCAACGGTGTGGATTTACCTTTTCCGTCACCGGCACTGTGATGGAACGGCCCATATCCCGAATTTCCTCAACTCCGCTCAAAAGCCGCCCCAAGATGACGCAGCCTTCCACTTCGCCGGAATTTTCCTCCCGCTCCGTGAAGATGACGAAGTCGTTGCCGGGAAGCCACCATGCGATGTCACCGTTGCGGTAACCGCGTTGCACATCCTTTTCATCATGGGGAGAGGTGTTCTCATGTTGCCGCAGTAATCGTGGCTACCCCGCGAAAGGGAAAAGTGTGCGGGGAGACGGGAAATCAGCTCCTTCGCGGCGGCATTGTCGTAGAGAACACCGGGGAACGATGCGTTCCCCACAGTTACGGTGATATTGGCCATGATGCTTTTCTCCTTCTCGCCTTCGGCACGAGCCTGTATGGTGAAAAGAACGATCACCGCCACAGCGGCAAGCGTCGCCATGACGTATTTCAGTGAATATCCTCTGTTCCCAAACATGGAAGACTCTCTTTCCTTGCGGTTATTGACTGTCCGGACGGCAATGTGGGCGGGAACGGCAAACAGACAGAGCATGGAACCGTAATCAAACAGAAGCCGGAAGCGCATATCACCGTTAATCCATACGGAATAGGCGCTCTGCATGGTCAGAACATAGCCCGTGTCCCGAATGGAAAAAGCATGGATGCCATAGAGCGCCGCCAGACTGGCGAGTGCGGTCGGCAGGAATCCGCTTTTGATCTTCTCCACACACAGGGGGAAATGCATCCGTATTCCATTTAGGATTCTCTGCCAGTACAGCCCAAGATGAACGCCCGCAAGGAGAAACGTCCAATGGGCAAGGCACATGTGCAGGGTCCGCATGGAAAAAACGTCAGCAAAACTCGCGAAGGGAAAAACGGTTTTGGAGATTGCCATGCCGCTGCCCACCGTGCCCATGAACATCGCCAGAAGTAGGCCATTGGCCGCAAGCCGGAGCGTGCGGGCAGGCGGATACGAACCGCGTATGACAGTCGCATACCATTTGCCGTTGACAGCGGCATGGGCAACAAACAGAAGAAAGAGCAGCGTCCCGGCAATCTCGTGAACAGGATTGCCGGTGTAACGATCCGCCATGAGAAGCAGAAAAAACAGCAGGATGGCGCTATCCAGCGACAAACGAAAGTTTGATTCGTGCGCATGGTCGTCATCTTCCCCTGGCGTTCAGGCCGTCATGCCGATGCGCCGCAGCCAGTCCGCAACATCGCGCGGCATCCTTCCGGCATGGGCGTTCCGGGTGTGGCAGCCTTCCAGAATCGTAGCTTGCGGGCACAGCATCCTGATGTCGGCCGGACTGTTGGCAAAACCGTCACCGCCGTGCGTACAGAAAGGAACAATGCTCTTTCCGGTGAAGTCGTAAGACTCAAGGAAGGTCCAGCAGGCCATAGGCATGGTGTGCCACCAGATGGGATATCCGAGGAATACGATGGCATATGACTCCATATTATTCACGCGGGAGGCCAGTTCCGGCCTGTAATCGGCCCGCAGTTGCCTTCCGGCCAGTTCGGAACACGGATCGTGCTCTGCGGGATAGACTTCCACAGTTCTGATTCTGTACGTATCGCCGCGTGTGAGGGATTGTATCTGTTCCGCCACAAGGGCCGTGTTGCCGGTATGGGAAAAGTATGCAATCAGCATGGTTCGCTCCGGGCTGTTTCCTGTCTGCGGGGAGGCAAGGGCCTTCTCACTCAGCCCTGCGATGTGGCCTATGGCGGCCATGCCCAGCGTGAGAGCGCTTCTTTTCAGAAAAGCGCGGCGGGAATAGGATTCAGACATGGGATTCTCCAGATTATGGGTGGCGGATCTGACAACATTCGCCACCCGGTTTTCTGCTTCGAGACAGGCTTATTTGTTGAGATGCTGCTCAAAGAAGGATGTCAGCCTGTTCCAGGGGATCATCTCCGTGCGGTCATACAGGTCGATGCGGTTGGCTCCTTCAATAACCACAAGTTCCTTGGGTTCGGCAGCCATCGCATAGGCCGTCGGTATAGCAGCGGGAAGGAGCCACCTCTCCCACCACAAACAGGAGGGGACGGGGCGAAATGGAGTCCATATCGTTGAACGGATAGAAGTTCATGAACTTCGCGTAGCTGGCGGGTGTGGTTCTGCGGTCATTGGAAGCCACCTTGCCCCTTTCCGTCTGGTAAAAATCGTTGGATTCCGCCGCTTCGGGAAATACCGCGTCGTTCTGCCCGGGACCGTAGACAGGTGCTCCGTTTTCAAAGGTCGTGTAACGCTGTTCCGCCGCCGTCCTGAGGTCCTTATTCCGGGTTTCCACCGTGCGTGTGCGGTTCAGACCGGTACGGAAATACTCGCCCATGTCGTACATGCTGACCGTGGCCAGCGCCTTGATGCGCGGGTCAATCTTGGTCGCGGCGACAGCAAATCCGCCGCTGCCGCAAATGCCGATAACGCCGATTTTTTCCCGGTCGATAAAGGGACGTGTTCCCGGATAGTCCACGCCCGCGCTGAAGCTTTCCACATAGAGATCCGGCAGCACGGCCCCGCGCGGGCTGCCGCCGCTTTCTCCCCAGAACATCTGATCGAAAGACAGGGCGACAAAACCGGCTTCCGCCATTTTGGTCGCGTACAGGTTGGCAGCCTGCTGTCTGACCGCCGCAAAAGGATGCCCCACGACAAGAGCGGGATATTTTTTGCCATTGTCCATCCGCTTGGGGGTGAACAGGGTTCCCACAATCTCCATTCCATACATATTGTTGGACTTTACTGTTTCCACGTTTACCTTCTCGCTGGTATAGAAGTTGTTCGCTCCGCGCGACATATCCGCCGCATCGGCGATAGCGGCTCCGACGAACAGGGCCGTTCCCAGAACCGCCGCAACGGTCGTTTTTTTCATGTTTTCCACAAGCGTCATTTTCATGGCATTGCCTCCCGGCAATTTAAGTTCGTTGTTGATATTGTTCGTCACTGACCTTTTCCATCCAGCAGGCGTTTTTTCCGTCCAACGCTTCACAGATGGAAATATGCGTCATGGGGCTGTTGCTGGCGGCCCCATGCCAGTGTTTGACATCGGGCGGAAACCAGACCACATCGCCGGGGCGGACTTCCTGCACCGGTCCGTTCCATTCCTGCACCAGACCTCTGCCGGAGGTGATAAGCAGCGTCTGCCCCAGCGGATGACTGTGCCATGCGGTTCTTGCCCCCGGCTTGAATTCCACGGAAGAACCGGATGTACGGGCGGGAACATGGGCGGAAAACAGGTGCTCGATACGCACGGTTCCGGTAAAACATTCCGCAGGGCCGGGAGCGGAAGGCTGTTCTCCCCGTTGGATGAGAATGTGCGTGCGCATACGCTTCCCCTTATTTCGTCCGGTTGGCGAGAACTCTGGTCAACACCGCATTGGCGGCATGCGCTTCATTTGTACCCACGCGCCCGGCCAAAACAGAGATGAAGTCCTTCATCTGCGCTTCGTTCAATCCCGTGTTCATGGCCGCGTTCATATGACACTGAAGCTGTCCGCCAAGACCGGGGATGCTGGCCAGCGTGGAAATGGTCGCCAGCTCCCGACTCTGCTGATCCAGATTGTCACGGGCAAAAATGTCCGCAAAAAGATGTTCCTTCAAAAAAGTGTCGATGACAGGCGCGAAAAGCTGGTAGCCGCTGGGCGCGGGGATGGTGTCCCTGCCGCCGAGCCTCGCCCGCACCTGAGCGCCGTATTCGTCACGGTTCCAGTTTGCGGGCATGGGGCTGGCCTCACGGCCTTCCATATCGGAAATGCCTTTGGCCTTGCGTTCGTCCATGACGGCCATGAACGTATTGATGCCATTAAGACTGCGGGGGAAGCCCGCATAGGCGTAGAGCTGCACCAGCACTTCCTTGATTTCGTTGACCGTCAGTCCCGCGTCCAAACCTTCGTTCAGCGCGCTTTTCAGCTTTTCCAGATCGCCGTTGGCCGTGAAGGACGAGATGGCGACAATGCTTTGTTGTTTGGGATTCAGTGTGCTCTCCACAGCCCTGCCCTCCGAATCCGCCGCCAAAAGAACGATGGCCGCACACATAAGAGAAAAGATGTTCCGTACTGTCCTCATGCTGACGCTCCTGTGCGGCGAACCCGTCTTTTCGGCGGGTTCGCCGGAAAAATTTCGTTATTTCGCGTTGTACTGCTGGTCGCTGACTTCTTCCATCCAGGTGACGTTCTTGCCGTCCTTCATGCCCGTAAGCGCCATATGCGTCATGGCTGTCGTGGGAGAAGCCCCATGCCAGTGCTTGATGTCCGGCGGGCACCACACCACATCGCCAGCCTTGATTTCTTCCACCCTGCCGTCCCATGTGCCGGTCAGACCGGAGCCGGATACGACTACAAGGCGCTGCCCTGCGGGGTGGGTATGCCAAAAGGAGCGGGATCCCGGCTCGAAGGTGACGTAGGAAACGGAGTACGGCGCGGCTTCGTTGGGGCTGAACAGCGGGTCATGCCGCACGTTCCCGGTAAATGTCGTGTGGGAGCCCACAGCGGACGGACGAGTTCCGACTTTGGTGATTACCTGTTCTTCCTTGCCCGTTTCGGCCGCATGGGCCTGAACCGTGGTCATTCCCGCCGAGGCCAGCAACAGGGCCGCCAGCAATGCCGTTGTCTTCTTCATGGTACACGCTCCTTATGCGTTATCAGTTTTTCTATTCCTCATGCCAATGGGTACGAGCTTTTCTGTGATTCGGATAATAGGGTCCGCAAAGGAACAAACAAAGACACAATCCCCCTGAAAAACTGCCTGATTCTCCCAGACGGCTAGGCAGGTACGGGGAAGATGTGGTACAGGAAATGCGAATGAAGATATGCTGGAACAGCGAGGGAAACAGTCATGCAGGAACAACGCGCCGAACTCGAACGGATAAACGGGCAGTTGAAAGAAAAGATTCTGGGACGCGCGTCTGAGCCGGGAAGTCATCCTACGGCCATTTCAGAATTCCATCTTGTTAGGAGGGTACAGGCAAACGAGTTGCGCGTCTTCTACAGGCCGTTCATCGGGCTGACGGTTCAGGGCTTCAAGCGCACTATCGTGGGGAAGGACGAGTACTCCTACGGGGAATACCACTGCTTTGTGGCGGGCGTGGATATGCCGAGCAAAAGCTATATCACTGTTGCATCTGACGAAGAGCCATTTTTGGCACTTTCTCTTGATTTGGACAGGAGTCTCGTGGCACAGCTTGCGGCGGAAATACCACCTCCAGCCCGTACAGAACAGGGAACGGGAAAGAGTGTCGCCGTCATGGAAGCCGACGCCAAAGTCATGGCCGCTTTTCTTCGGTTGACGGAGCTGCTCGACGAACCGGAAGAAATTCCGATTATGGCCCCCATGCTGATCCGGGAAATCCACTATCGACTGCTGCTGGGGCCGCAAGGTACATGGCTGCGAACCATCTGTTCCCTCGGCACGGCCAGCAATCAGGTGGCACGAGCCGTCACCTGGCTGCGGGAAAATTACAAGGCCCTGCTTCAGGTGGAAGAACTGGCGCAAAGGGTCGGCATGAGTTCTTCCAGCTTCTTCCGCAACTTCAAACAGATGACGACGCTCAGCCCACTCCAGTTTCAAAAGACGCTACGCCTGTATGAAGCGCAACGCCTTATGCTGACCAGCGAGTATGATGTCGCCAACGCCGCCTATGCCGTCGACTATGAAAGCTCAACGCAGTTTATCCGCGAGTACAAACGAATGTTTGGTGAGCCGCCGCGCAGGGATGTCAGCAGGAAACGGGTTGGCCTTAAATAATTTGTAGTAGTTCA
>APFI01000312.1 GCA_000403945.1 Desulfovibrio sp. Dsv1 | reverse complement strand
CTCGGTCGGATCATTGCCCGACTCGTAGGCAATCAGTTTTTCGGCATAGGGCCGACTCAGACGAAAATAGCGCCCGATGAAGAGGGCGAGCAGGGCGAACAACGAGCCCAGCAGCAGAAAGAGGAGAATGCCCAGGTAGCCATGCTGAATGTATTCCATGCCCCTTACCTTGTCGCAGATGATTCACAGTCTGTGGTACGCGCCCGGCCTGCGCGTGCAGGCAGTCCCTGCCCAGGACATGATTGCCTCCCGGCAGGCGCAGCGAGCCACAATCCCATGCACGAAAGTGAGGACTCTAACACTAAATGCAAAGCAGGGGAAGCGATTATGTAAAGGAATATGCGATTATGAAGGGGGGCATGCCTGGCAGGGAAGCGAAAATGGATAAAACTACCCGAAATGACAAGAAAAAATTGGCGTGCGTACGGTTCGAAAATTTTTGAAATTAAATTTTTTTAGATTCTCAGGTGATTGCGAGCCCCCTGCTGCCGGGCTATCCAGAGGATCAAAGCATGCGCATCAGAGGATGGGCATCTGCCACTGGATCTATGTCGCAGCCAGGCTTTGCTGATACCGGCTGCCGTATCTGGCCGTACCCACCGACGCTTTAGGCGGCAAGGCATTTCCGGCTGGGGCGGAGGCGGGTTTCCGGGCGTATTGACATATCTCAGCGACCTGCTTGCGTACTTATGCAGGCCGATTCACCCTGGCAGCGCGGCACCGAAGGGAATGGCCATGCCTGTTGCGACAGTATTTTCCAAAGGGCATCAGTTTTCTCAAGATCACGGAGGAGGTGCTGCTGAGCGCAGCAGAATAGCTGAATAAGCGGCAAGGCAGTTCCGGGGCGGAGGCGGGTTTCCGGGCGTATTGACATATCTCAGCGACCTGCTTGCGTACTTATGCAGGCCGATTCACCCTGGCAG
>APFI01000311.1 GCA_000403945.1 Desulfovibrio sp. Dsv1 | reverse complement strand
TAGGTCCAGGCTGGACATGTAGGAGGCCAGCATGACCCGCCAGATGGGGTTCACGGCATCATCCACCACCAGCACGCGCCGCCGGGTGGCGCGCACGGCCATCATGGCCGCTTCGAACAGGGCTGTGCCGCCGTCGTAGACCGAGGCGTTGGCGCAGTCCATGTCCAGCAGGCGGCTGACGGCGGTCTGAAACTCAAAAATGGCCTGCAGGGTGCCTTGAGAGCATTCAGCCTGATAGGGCGTGTATGCAGTGTAGAATTCGCTGCGTCCGGCTAGGGCGTCCACAGCCTTGGGAATCTGGTGGGCGTAGTAGCCCGCGCCCAAGAAAGAAATCATGTCCGGGCGGTTTTTGGCGGCCAGATCCTCGAAATAGGCGCAGACCGCAGCTTCTCCCTGCCCCTTGGGCAGATGGAAGCTTTGGGGCCGCATGTCCGACGGGATGTCGACGAAAAGATCATCCAGAGTGCGCACGCCGACCACGGAGAGCATTTCCCGAAGGTCGTCCGGAGTGTGGGGAATGTAGGGCATAAATACTCCTCGTCTCTGAGCGCGCTTGCGGCAATCCGCCCAAAGGCTGCCCCGCTAAAAAGGTGAATTGGTTCCTTGGCAAGGAAAGCGCCCTTCGGCCCAAGGAGAGTATTTTTCTCATACAGCCCTGGACCACGAGGGGCGATTGACACAGTCCAGGGAACAAAAGGCTCTTTTTAGAGCGGTTCACGCGTCACATGCGCTAACTGCTCAACAAGGATTTTCCTTAAAAATCCTTGCCACGAAATGCACGCAGGCGGGCTTTGCCCGCCGTAACGAGTTTCACGTTGAATTTTCTAGAGATGCGGCCTAGTGGGCTTCAGTGGCGCAGAACGCCCCATACGCCGCCGCGTCCATCAAGCCTTCCGGTTTGCCGGACAGCTTGACACGCACCAGCCATCCTTCACCGTAGGGATCGCTGTTGCATTTTTCCGGAGCGTCCTCTAGGACGGCATTGACCTCCAGCACTTCGCCGTTCACCGGCGAAACCAAGTCGCTGGCGGCCTTGACCGACTCCACAGAGCCGAATTCCTTGTCCGCAGCCAAGGCGTCGCCGACCTGAGGCAGTTCCACATAAGTAATGTCGCCGAGGGATTCCTGAGCGAAAGCGGTGATGCCGATGACGGCCTGATCGCCTTCCAGACGGGCCCATTCATGGCTTTTGCTGTAGAGAAGACCGATGGGATCATTAAACATGGCGTTTCCCCTTTATCTGGTGAAATATGCTTGTCGGGACCAAAGGTCTGCGCGCGGACACAAAGGCCCCATGCGTTACTGCAACTTTTTACGGGCCGTGCCTTCTTTATAGAAGGGCAGATCCACGCGGCGGGCCGCCAGATCGCTGCGGGCCGTGCGGACCAGGAAATCCTCATGCGCGGCATGTGCCGTGTCCACCCAAGCAAAGGCGATGACGCAGCCCAGCGAGGGAGCGAAGGAACCGCTGGTTACCCGGCCCACCTCAGGGCCACCGGGCAGGGCCAGTGCGTCACCGTGACGCGCGGCACGGCGGCCTTCAATACGCAGGGGCACCAGCACTTCGCGCACGCGCCGTGCGCCCTCCTTGCCCACATAGTCCGCCGTGCTGGTCAGCATGCGGCCCATGCCCGCCTCGACCGGGGAATGCTTGCCGTCCAGGTCGTGCCCGTACAGGGGCAGCCCGGCCTCCAAGCGCAGGGTATCGCGCGCGCCCAGCCCCACAGGCTTGACCCGCTCGTCCCTGAGCAGGGCCGTCCAGAAACCTTCGGCCCTGTCCCAGGGCAGATACAGCTCAAAGCCCAGTTCACCAGTGTAGCCCGTGCGGCTGACCAGCAGGGACGCGCCGTCAAAGCTTGTTTCCCGGAAGCCGAAATAGGGCAAATCATGAAAATTCTCTTTGAGCAGGGCTTCCAGCACATCCACGGATTCCGGCCCCTGCAGGTCGATTTTGGCTGTGGCGGCGGAAAGGTCGATGAGGGGCACGCTTTGGGGCAGGCGTTCGCGCAGGGCCGCGAAATCTCCGACGGCGCAGGCCGCGTTGACCACGATCATAAAGGCGTCCGAACCGAAGCGGTAGACAATGCAGTCATCCAGCACGCCGCCTTCGGCGTTGAGCAGGAAGCCGTATCGGCACTTGCCCGGCACGAGTGTGGCCAAGTTATGGCTCACCGCACGGGACAGGGCCGCGTCCGCGCCCAGACCTTCAATACGGAATTCGCCCATATGACAGATGTCGAAAAGGCCAGCATGCTGACGGGTGTGATGATGTTCGATCAAAATGCCCTCATACTGGATGGGCATGAGCCAACCGGAGAAGGGAGCCATTTTTGCCCCGTGCGCCTCATGCCAAGCAGTGAGCGGTGTACACAATTCCGACATGGATTCTCCCTTGCCGCAGATCTTCAACGCGGCCGAAGCGACCACAGTCGTCGCCGGCAGCCTGTGCTGGGCGGGTGTATGTTAGCCTGTCCGGCGGCGGGACACAAGAAGCCGGAAGCCCTATCGCAGGGCAGACGCATCTAGGCTCAGGACTCATTAAACCGTCAGCCGTGAAAAGCTAAATTTTTCAGACAGCAAGGCGCAAAACGGGAATTGGCTGAAGCTGTATTGGAATAGCGCACCGCAAGGTCAATTTCCGCTTTGCAATGCCGCTGTATAGAAAAAGGCAGCCTTGCAGCAGGGGGTTAATGAGCCCTGGACTTAGATGCCTATCCCGAGTCAAAATAGTTTGGTGCAGACCTAGTGCAAAGTTTGATGCAAAAAAGGAAGCGCCACCGTAATTATCTGATATCATCGATGGTACGAGAGGGGGGACTTGAACCCCCATACCATAGGTGCTGGATTCTAAGTCCAGTGCGTCTACCAATTCCGCCACTCTCGCAAATCGGATTTTAA
The DNA here is from genome assembly GCA_000403945.1 of Desulfovibrio sp. Dsv1. GTDB lineage: Bacteria > Desulfobacterota > Desulfovibrionia > Desulfovibrionales > Desulfovibrionaceae > Desulfovibrio. The sequence goes on along the minus strand of APFI01000311.1, from coordinate 299 downwards.
TCGCTTAGCTAAGCACCAGCCACAGTCCAAGGTAATCCGCCCAAGGAAGAACGGAATCTGTGGAAGCCCTGCCGCTTGAGGCAAAATTCGCGCTTCCGGCACTGCGGTTTGCGGGGAAAAAGATATGCGCCTAGGTGTAGAGTGTCAACAGATTGTTCCCACTCCAGAGAGTTTTGAGGTAGAAGTCATCTCATAATTAACCTGAGCAAGATTATGATGGAGCCTGGTTGTGCCATCGCCAGAAAGTTTATCTGTAGTAGTTCAGACTTGATCAGACAGTTTTCTCCGTTTTGAGGTTT
>APFI01000310.1 GCA_000403945.1 Desulfovibrio sp. Dsv1 | reverse complement strand
CATCAGGGCGGAGCTGGAGCTCATGCGGGCCGTGCTGGCAAGGGAAAAGGCCGACGTGACCGCGCCCGGATCCTTGTCGCAGTGGAGCGCCGTCGCCCAGGCCAAGGTGGCGCAGCTTAACACAATAGCCCAAGGCGGGCGCACTGACTGGACCGAAGCCGCGCTGGTTTCCGAAATCTATAAGAACAATCTCACCAAGGAATCTTGGTGGGATCGCTACGGTCAGTATGAAAACCTGGGCGTGCAGTACGATACAGCCGCCGCGCGGCAGGCGGTGCTGGCCGAAAAAGCGGCGCAAATGAATGCCGGGAAGACTCTCGCACCCGGACAGGCCGCTGGCGGCTGGACGGAAAGCCGGGTGGCTGACGCCATCAGCGCAGCCGGGATGAATCAGGACGAATGGCTGTTGCGGTACGGCATGGGCGAAGGCATCACGGGAGGCGGCGCTGTCCGGACGCGGATTAATCCCCATGCCCGTCTGTCCTCGCCCACCGGAGTTTTTGGATCGCACTATGCGAGCGTTGACGACCTCATGGCCGCCAAGGCGGCCAGGCTCAACACAGACAAGGATTACAGGAGTCTCCCCGCCGGCTTTACGTCGTGGAACAACGCCGCAGTGCGCCAGGCTATCATGGACGCCGGGCTGTCCGGCGCAAGAGACTGGTACGACAGGTACGGCAGGGTTGAGGGCTTTGCCACTGGCGGCCTGGCCCGTGGACTGTCCATTATAGGCAATGAGCTTGTTGACTTCCGGACCAGCGCCCGCGTCTACCCTGCTGAAACAACATTCGCAATGGCTGAGGGTGGATACGAGTTCGCCCGCAACGCCTACGAAAACATTCAGGATTTGAGCGCAATGGTGCGCAGCAGGAATGGCAGGTCTGACGACAATGCCGCGCTGGCTGGTCTGCGGTCTGAAATTGCCCAGATGCGCCGGGAACTGGGCGCTGCCTTGAACAAGATCGTCGGGAACACCCGCGACACCAGCGACGTGCTGGACGAATTTCGCCATACGGGCGTCAAAACCCGCGTGGCAGCGACGATATAAGAGACGGCAATGTACATCATCATCCCGCACCAGATTGACTATGCGGCTGCCGTATCCAGTATCCCGGAAGACGAGACGGCACCCTGGGAGAGTACAAAAAACTACGCGAAGGACGACAAGGTGCGGGTGGGATTCTGCATCTACACCAGCCTTGCCGGGTCCAACGCGGGCAATGACCCCACAAGGACATTCTCTGGTCTGGGGGCCAAGTGGAAAAAGAGCGGAACAACAAACCGGGGTGCCATGTTTGATGAGTTTGTCCACACACAGAGTATTGCCCCGGAAGGTACGCCGATGGAAGTCACTGTGCCGTGGGACAGGGCTACGGGCCTTGCCCTGCTCAACATCAGCGGAGCCACCACAATAATCATCCGCATCAAAAATGCGGATGGTCAGGAGGTAGCGGCAAAGGTCCACGATCTGCTGGACGGCGTGGACAACTGGTACGACTACTTTGCGTACAACTTTTCACATGTGCGGGACGTTGTGGATATGAATATTGGCGGCTTTATGCGTGGCACACTGACCATCATACTCACCGGCAGCCGCCCGGCAGTGGGGCATCTGGTTGTGGGGGATATGCACGAGCCCGGCGCGACGCTCCAGGGCGTGACCGCCGAGCTGATCAACTACTCGCGCATTGAGACCAACGATTTTGGCGTGACCGAGATCGTGGAGCGGGCCAGCGCCAGGAGGTATGATTGCAAGCTCATTTTGCCGCTGGCCCGCGCAGACTCCGTGTTCGCGCTTTTTGACGAGCTGCGGGCGCGGCCCTGTGTATGGATCGGGGACAATCTGCCTACAGACAAGGGCGGACAGGCTTTTTTGACGGCCTTCGGGCTGTACCGCAAGGTGTCACTGCGGGATGAAGGCCCGCGCCACTGCATCTATGACATGGAAATAACGGGGGTTATATGAGCCAGACGCACGAACCCATCCAGACACTGCCCGTCCTGCCCGAGCCGCCGGATCCGGCTGTGGACAGCAAAACAGCGTTTATCACCAAGGCCGAGGCGTTTACACAAGCGCAAAAGCGGTTCGGGGATCAGATCAACGGCGATTTTGTGCCCAAGGCCAACGCCCTGGGCGCGGATGTGCGGACAACACTCGCGCACCTGTCCGCCATCCAGGCCGCGCCCGGCCATGCGGCCAGTGCGGCGCAAGGTGCGGAGCTGGCAGGAGCAAGCGCCGCGTCCGCCGCGCAGAGCGCCGGCCTTGCGACGGCGCAGGCCGACAGGGCAAAAGCCGAGGCGGATCGGGCCGCGCTCATCTCCGGCGTGGACTTCGCCACGGCGGAAAATCCGGGGATTGTCCGACCGGACGGCACAAGCATCACTGTAGGCCCGGACGGCACCATCAGCGCCGTGGGAAGCTCCGGCGGCGTGCCCGTGGGAGCGTCGTTGTCGTGGGGCGGCATGCATGAACCGGAAGGCTGGCTCTTCGCCAACGGGGGGCTGGCGCGAAAGGCGGACTACCCGGCCCTGTACGCCGCTATCGGGGATGCCTACGGGGGGGCGGATGTGCCGTCCGATTCGTTCAGGCTGCCGAATCTCAGGGAATACGCCGATGTGAGTCCGATGGAAAGAGTGGACAGCGGGAACTGTTCCGTGGTCGCCGTCAACACCGCGACGGGCGACGTCGTTTTCGTCAACACTGGCCGCGTACGGCTTTGGCGCAACGGCGCGGCCGGGCCGGAGGATTTGCCCCCCTGCCCGGTTAGCCCGGCAGCGCTGGCGTTTGACAGCTCAAACGGCCATGTCTGGTGCGCGGGAGCTCTCAGGACAAGCCAGTCCCTATCCGCCCTGGCCGTCCTGCGGAACGAAAATTGGGAAATCGCGGCCAGCGACACGGGCGGGATATATCCCGGCGCCCTCGACATTACTCCGCTCTCTCACGATGTGTGGTTTGCCGCAATGTCCCCACAGGTGAAAGTGCGCGTCCTGCGCGGCGGAACCGGCGAGCCGCTGTCCGTCTGGGATTCCGGGATTCCGGGGACGGTCACTTCCATCAGGTGCGACCCGTCCGGCGGCGATGTCTGGATGTTCGCGGAGTGCGGCGGGGTTCTTGTCATGCGCGGCGGCGCGGGGGAGGTTGTGAACGCCATGTCGGTGCCGGATGGGAGAAACGGGAAACTGGCCGTGAATCCCGTCACCGGGGATGTGCATCTTGCCTGTTCCCGCAGCAACGGGGGATGCATGTCCGCCACGCTGCCGGGCGGCGGAGGCGCCCGTGTGGATTGCGAAATGCCTGGTGTGCAAGGCATTG
>APFI01000309.1 GCA_000403945.1 Desulfovibrio sp. Dsv1 | reverse complement strand
CACGCGGTCGATGATGCCGAGTTCCCTGGCTTCCTCGGGTGTCAGAAAGTTGTCCCGCTCCGTGGCCCTGGCCACATCCTCGTACGGACGCCCGGTGTTTTCCGCCAGCATGCGGTTGAGCCGCTCCTTGAGGCGGAGCACCTCGCGGGCATGAATTTCAATATCCGTGGCCTGGCCCTGAAAACCGCCCGACGGCTGGTGGATCATGATCTGACTGTTGGGCAATGCAAAACGCATGCCCGGTTCTCCGGCAGCCAGGAGAAAGGCCCCCATGCTGGCCGCCCGGCCCATGCAGACCGTGCTGACCGGCGAGGTGATGTAACGCATGGTGTCATAGACGGCCAGACCGGCCGTGACCGAGCCACCCGGGGAATTGATGTACAGGCTGATTTCCTTTTCCGGATCCCGCGACTCCAGAAAAAGGAGCTGGGCGCAGATCAGGGAGGCAACGGCGTCGTTGACCTCGGAGCCCAGGAGCACGATGCGATCCTTGAGCAGCCGGGAATAGATATCGTAGGCCCGCTCGGAGCGG
>APFI01000308.1 GCA_000403945.1 Desulfovibrio sp. Dsv1 | reverse complement strand
TTTCCGGCCCAGGCGCGCGCCCCAGCGGGCAAACAGGGCCCTGCCCAGTTCCGGCGGCCGGGCCGCGCCGTCCAGGGCCAGTACCCGCACCGGAGCTTCCCGCCATTGGGGCCGGGCCAGCCAGAGCGCCAGGGGCAGGCTCAGCGGCCCGGAACCCGCGTCCAGCAGCAGGGCTTCGCCGCCCTCCGGGGCCAGGGCGCGCGGGTCGGGCAGGGGCAGGGCCGCCAGCAGGCGGGTCAGGCGCAGCAGGTTCCAGGGCAGAAAATAATAGAGGTAGGCGCTGACAAAGGCCGGGGAACTCCAATAGGTCCGCCGCAGATTCCGGCGTTCCGCGGTCAGCAGGCGCGACAGCGCGGCCACGTCCCCGGGCAGGGAACGGCGGCGCGCGGCGTTCAGGGGCCAGATTTCGCGCAGGGCCTCGGGCAGGCATTCCAGAGCCTGGCGCGCGTCCGCATCCGGGGGGGAAAACAGGGCGGCGGTTCGCGCCCGGGGCGGGGTCGGCGAGCGGCTTCCCGTTTCGCGCGCGGGGCGCGGGGCGCGGAATCCGGGGGACGCGGGCAGCGAAGCGGCGCGGCGAGGCATTCAGGCTCCAAAGCGCATGCGGCGCAGATAGGCGTGGTGAAAATCGGGGTCTTCCACCAGGGGCAGCACGCGGGCCCCGGCGCAGAGGCGGGCCAGGGCCGCGCCCTTTTCCGGGCGCAGGGCCAGCAGGGCCGCGCCGTCCAGGGC
>APFI01000307.1 GCA_000403945.1 Desulfovibrio sp. Dsv1 | reverse complement strand
TTTGGCATTTTCCATGATTTTACTCGGAAGAGTCATCAGGGAATCATGAAATGACTTCTAGCCAGATAGCCTTGTTAGCTCCTCTTCGCAATTTCCCGGAACTCCTGAAGATGAAAATCTGTATTGTATATTCCTCCATCACGGGCAATACACGCACAGTGGCCGATGCCTTGGCCGCCGTTTCCGGTGCGCCCTGCTTCCCTGTGCGGGATGCGCCGGACCCTGCGGACTACGAGTTGCTGGCGCTGGGTTTCTGGGTGCGTCTGGGCCGGGCGGACGCCAGAGCGCAACGCTATATGCGGCGGGTGCGCGGCAAAAAGGTCTTCTTTTTCGGCACCCTCGGGGCCTGGCCGGATTCAGCGCATGCCCGGCGCTGTACGGACGGTGCGCGGGCCCTGCTGGAAAAGGGCGGCAATACGGTGCTGGACGGTTTCTTGTGTCAGGGACGGGTTAACCCGAAAATTCTGGCCCTGTCGCAGCGAAAGGGCCGCCACCCCATGACGCCGGAGCGCCGGGCCCGCCTGGAGGAAGCCGCTCGCCATCCCGACGCGGCGGATCTGGCCGAGGCTGGGCGGCGCTGGCGAGATGTCCTGAAACAGGCCTGACGGCAAAATCCGTAAGCTGAACAAAAAAGGAGAGCGGCATGCGTCTGAGCAAACGCGAGTGTTCGAAACCGGCTTTTTTTGACGAGGTCTTCGCCAAAGCCGGGGAACTGTTTCTGGCCCTCAACAACGGGGAATTTCCCTACCTGATTCCTCTCAACTTCGTGCGCCGGGAGCGGCGCATCTATCTGCACAGCACCCTGAAAGGCACCAAGCTGGACCTGATCCGCAAGAACGGCCGCGTGGCATTCAGCTTGGCGGCGGATGTGCAGATCGACCGCGAAAAATCCTCCACCTACTATAAATCCGTCTGCGGCACGGGCCGCGCCCTTGTGGTCGAAGACCCGGAAGAAAAACGCCTAGCCTTGGACAGCCTGGCCGAGCGCTATGCCGCCCGCTGTCCGCGCCCCGCGCCGGACGCCAATGTTCGTCGGGTGGCCGTCATCCGCATCGACATCCTTTCCCTGACCGGCAAGCGCTGCCTGCCGGAAGGGGAGACGAGTCCCGATCCCGTATAGAGCATCCGGTATAAAACACAAACGCACACGGCCTTGTCGCCTGCAAGCTAACGGTAAAGCGGAACGGTTCATCAGAACGGCATTGAAAAAGCGGGCATATGCACAAGCATACACCCGCTCCCGGCAAGGGACCGGTTATCTGCCGATCCGAGGACACACCGCTTACCTATGCACGGCCGCATTCGGCTCTTGGTGGAAATCCTCCAGCTTCATCCCTGGGCACAGGGTGAACAGCGTATTGACACTCTACAACTAGGGCGCAGCTGGTAAGAGAGCCTTATAGTCGCATATGAAAAACTCCCGGCTTTGCCGGGGGATAGTTATTATCAGTCACACCTGCAGCGTTCAAAACTCCGGCCGCAGCAGCGGGAAGAGAATCACCTCGCGAATGGAAGCCGAATCCGTGAGCAGCATGACCAAGCGGTCAATGCCCACACCCTGCCCGGCGGCCGGGGGCATGCCATATTCCAGGGCGCGCAGGTAGTCCTCGTCCATACTGTGGGCCTCGTCGTCGCCAGCTTCCCGTTCGCGCACCTGTTCCTCAAAGCGCAGGCGCTGGTCCACGGGATCGTTGAGTTCAGAAAAGGCGTTGGACAGCTCGCGTCCGGTGATGAACAGCTCGAAGCGGTCGGTGATCTCCGGCCGCTGGCCGTTACGGCGGGAAAGGGGCGAAATTTCGGTGGGGTAATGGTAGATGAAGTGCGGCTGGATCAGTTTGCCTTCCACATCCAGATCAAACAGTTTGGCATGAAGCTTTTGCAGGCTTTCGCTGTCGGCGGCCTTTTCGCCGCGTTCGCGGATATAGGTGCGCACTTTATTGTAATCATTATAAAAATCAGGGAAGTGTCCGCCGATTTCCGTCAGAGAATCGTAAAAGCTGAGGCGCTTCCAATGACCGGGGGTGAGATTGATTTCCTGGCCCTGATAGGACACCACTGTGGAGCCGCAGGCCGCCATGGCCAGATGGGCGAAGAGCTTTTCCGTAAGGTTCATCAGGTCTTCAAAGGTGGCATAGGCCCAGTAGAATTCACACATGGTGAATTCCGGATTGTGGCGGGTGTCGATGCCCTCGTTGCGGAAGCTGCGGTTCAGCTCGAAGACTTTTTCAAAGCCGCCCACCAGCAGGCGCTTGAGGTAGAGTTCCGGCGCGATGCGCAGGAAAAGATCCAGATCCAGAGCGTTGTGGTGGGTCTTGAAGGGCTTGGCTGTGGCGCCGCCAGCCAGGGGCTGCATGATGGGGGTTTCCACCTCCATGAAGCCGTGGTCTTCCATGAAGCGGCGGAATTCGCGCACAATCAGGCTGCGCTTGGCGAAAATCTCCCGCGCGCGCGGCGTGACGATGAGGTCCACGTAACGCTGGCGATAGCGCGTCTCCATGTCTTTGAGCCCGTGGTATTTTTCGGGCAGGGGCCGCATGGAGCGGGTGATCAGCTTGAGGCTGCGGCAAGCGATGGTCAGTTCGCCGGTCTTGGTGTGGAACAGATGGCCGGAAACGCCGACAATGTCGCCCACATCCAGCTTCTTGACGATCTTGTGGGTCTCCTCGTCCAGATGCTCGCGCGAGGCGTAGCACTGGATGCGCCCGCTCTGGTCCATGATGTGGAAAAAAGCCACCTTGCCGAAAGAGCGCAGGGAGACGATACGCCCGGCGACGGCAAAGACGTCCTCCTGTTTTTCCAGTGCGTCGTCCTCCAGGCCGCCGAATTTCTCCAGCACCCAGGAAACGGCGTGTTCTTTACGGAAATCATTGGGGAAAAGGGGCACGCCCGCGTCCAGCAGATCGCAGGCTTTGCTGACCCGGTTTTTGATGACCTCGTTGAGGTCATCTCGCGCGGCGAAACTTTCCAGCATGGGCATGAAATACGCCGCATGCGAAGACTTGGTGCCCAGCTTGACCACGGGCTTTTTACTCTTTTCCCGATTTTCCACAGAATTTCCCCGCTCTGACCCTGCCTTGGCGGCTTGCGGGAACACTCCGCGCCGTCGTGTCCATCCCCATTCGGGAAAGGAGCATTATAGTATGCCATTCGGTTGGGAGCGTCAAGATTGTCCGGCGGCCGGGATGGGCGTGCAGCGCGCCGGACACGCTTTACGGGCTTGAACTGCGCCCGCTTTTGCGTGTATACAGATGTATTACGCTGGACGCGCAATTTTCAGGGCGGTCGGCACTTTTCTCCCAAGGACTGTGCCATGCAGAAACACACAGCCTCCTTTCTCGGCCGCGACTGCCCCGGCGTGGTGACATCTCGGTGAGCCGCATCCTGGGTGAAACGGGCTGCAACATCGTGGAAGTGACCCAGACCATCCTTTTCGGCGAATTCGCGGCCATTTTCGTGGTTCAGGCCACGGAGGGGCACAGCGCCGAGAAACTGCGCGAGCAGCTCGCCGCCGGTCTGGCCGAAGCACAGGTGGACCTCTCCGTTCTGGTACGCCCGACCATTGAGGGGCAATGGGGCCGGGAGCTCAACCGCGAGCCCTTTGTGGTTACCGTCGACGGCCCGGACAAGCCCGGCCTTATCGCGGTCATGAGCCGGGTGTTCGCCCGCCACGGGGTGAACATCGAAAGCCCCAAGGCCATTCTGGGCGAGGGCGGAGCGGACCATGCGCTTTTCGTGTTTGAAGTCATGGTGCCCGAAAGCGTGAACTTGGACCGGCATGCGCCGCGAGCTGACATGTGAGGGCCAGACCCGCCACCTGCGCATGAGCGTGCAGCACCGTGATATTTTTGAGGCCGTTCACCGGGTGAGTTCCTTTTAAGAACCGCCGTCCAAAGCGCATCTTGTTCTCTGGGCTGTGTAAAAGCCGGAGAACAAAATCCGTCTTTGCAGCGGCAGCCCGATCCGGTTTTCGAAGGCGGCAGGCCGCGCATGCTGCACAGGATACGCCATGCTTTCAGAACGCGAAGGCACCAGCACCTTGAACATGCTCCGCAACGAGCATCTGGACGTGCGCACCGTCACACTCGGCGTGAGCCTGTTTGACTGTGTGAGCCATGATCTGGATCTCTTCACCGCCAACGTACGGGCCAAGCTGCGCCGCTATGCCTCGCAGCTCGTGGCCGCCTGCGATGAAGTGGGCAACCAGTACGGCATCCCGGTGATCAACAAGCGCATCAGCGTCAGTCCCATCGCCGTGGTGGGCGCCCCCTTCGGCCCGGACGGCATGGTGCGCACGGCATCTCCCTGGACAGGGCGGTCAAGGATGCCGGGGTGGATTTTCTGGGCGGCTTCACGGCCTTGGTGGAAAAAGGTTTCGCCAGGGGCAACCGCGCCCTTATCGAAGCCCTGCCCGACGCGTTGGCCCAGACCGACCGTATCTGCTCCTCCATCAACGTGGCTTCCTCGCGCAGCGGCATCAATATGGACGCCGTGGCCCTGATGGGCGAACAGATTCCCAAAACGGCCCAGGCCACGGCGGAACGCGGCGGCATCGGCTACGCCAACATGGTGGTTTTGCCAACATTCCACAGGACGTGCCCTTCATGGCTGGGGCCTATCTGGGCGTGGACGAGCCGGATGTGGTCATCAACGTGGACGTTTCCGGCCCCGGCGTGGTCAAGAAGGCCATCGACCGGGCCTTGACCGCCGGACATAACGGGCAGGGCGGCCGTCTGACCCTTCTGGACATGGCCGAGGTCATCAAGCGCACGGCCTACAAGGTGACCCGCGTGGACGAAATGATCGGCACCGGGGTGGCCCGGCGGCTGGGTATTCCCTTCGGCGTGGCCGACCTTTCCCTCCCGTGTCTGAAGATTCCAGCATTGAGGCCGCAGCCATGTCCGGCCGTCTGAGCATTGAAAAACTGGAGACCATGACCAGTGTCTGTTCCGTGGGGCTGGACATGATCGCCATTCCCGACGACACCCCGGCGACCACTATTTCCGGCATGATCGCCGACGAAACGGCCATCGGCATGGTCAACCACAAGACCACGGCGGTGCGCGTGGTCCCTGTGCCCGGCAAGGGCGTGGGCGACGAGGTTTCCTTCGGCGGCCTGTTGGGCAAGGACGCCATCATTCCGGTGACCCGGGGCGACGCCGAAAAGGATCAGGCCGTCGTTAGGGCTGTCCTCATTTTATATGCGCCGGAATGCCAGGGCAAGGTTGTGCCGTTGCCGGACGGCCGCCGGTTTTAACGGGCCGGGGCCAGAAAATATTCCCAGACCAGGGTGAGCAGCAACAGGGAAAGGGAGATGGTCAGGAAGCGGCGTACGACCTTGGCCCCCACCCGGATGGCCGTGCGGCTGCCCAGCCAGTTGCCCGTCACGGAGCCTGCGGTCATGGCCAGGGCCAGAGGCCAAAACACCTTGCCGTGCCAGACGAAGGCCGTCATCGCGCCGAAGTTGGAGGCCAGATTGAGCACCTTGGAGGTGGCCGAGGCTTCGATGAGCCCCACGCGCAGTATCCAGTGGAAGGCCAAGATCAGGAAGCTGCCCGTGCCTGGCCCGAAAAAACCGTCATACGCGCCGATCAGCAGGCAGACCAGGGGCACCAGGGTCCAGAAGCGCGCACCTTCCAGCGGGCGCGGCGCATATTCCCGCTCCTTCTTGGGCAGCAGGGTGGCGCACATGCCCACGGGCAGCAGGCCCACCAGGATCCTGCCCAGAATCTCGCTGTTCACATACAGCGCCAGGATGGAACCGGCGTAGGCTCCCAGCAGGGAAAAACCCAGACCGGCCAGGGCCAGACGCCAGAGCACCAGATGGGTGCGGGCGAAGTTGCCCAGGGCCACGCTGGTACCCACACAGGAACTGACTTTGTTGGTGCCCAGGGCCAGATGGGGCGGCACGCCGGCCAGCAGCAGGGCGGGCATGGTGATCAGTCCGCCGCCACCGGCGATGGCGTCAATGAAACCGCCCAGCAGGGCCGCGCCGGCGCAGATCAGGATGGTATTCAGGCTGAAAGTGAACATGCGGCTTTACCATTCCTTGAAGATGAACCAAGCCGCCAGCACGATCGGTGTGAAGCCCAAAATGTTGTCCCAGCGCAGGGATTCGTGCAGCCAGAAAAGGTCGAAAAGAGCATGAGGACGGTCAGGGAGATGACTTCCTGAACGGTTTTCAGTTCCGCAGCGGAAAAATAGCCGTAGCCGATGCGATTGACCGGAACCCGGAGCATATGCCCGAAAAAGGCGATGCCCCAGCTCGAAAAGATGACCTGCGGCAGGGCCAGGTTCTTGCAGCGCAGATGGCCGTACCAGGCGAAGGTCATAAGGATGTTGGAGAGCGTGAGCAGGCTCACGGTGGCGAGGGAAACGGAAAACTGCATGACCTTTGCCCCGGACGAAAAAAAAAACGCCTATCAGATCATAGGCGTGGTTTTTCTGGAGCCCTTGTCCGGGATTGAACCGGAGACCTCATCCTTACCAAGGATGCACTCTACCGACTGAGCTACAAGGGCGCTGTTGACAAGGAAAATTTCTAATCCATCGGTGTCCCGCCGTCAAGCCTTGCGGCGGAGTTTTTTGCACCCAGCGCATCGCCGATGGTTCCGGCGGCCAGATCCGTGAACATGCACGGCAAAGGGCAGTTCGTACGGCAGGCCGTGACGCAATTCCTCATCCACGCGGAAGCGGGACAGGTAGAAAACGCCGAGACCGGCGGTCACGCAATTTTTGATGCTCCAATGCTCGCCGTTTTCAATGGTCCCGGCCAAGCTGATATTGCGCTGCCGCAGCGTGTTTTCAAAAAGCAGCCGGAACATGCACCTCGGATCGTTGATGAGCGGGCTGACGGACAGCTTCTGGTCCGAGGGGGGTGAAATCCAGGCCCGCCAGAGCGGGCGCGGCCACCAAGAACCGGAGGAAAATCCGCCAGCGTTTCCTGAACCGGCGAGGCGTCCGGCCCTTGGCCGTGGAACACGCCCATATCCGCCGCGCGCGGGCCCTCGAGTATCCGGGCCAGCTCGCGTGCCTGGGGCATAAGTCCCTGGCCCGCCTCGGTGAGACGCATACGGTGACCCGCTTTTTCGAACAATTGCAGACCAAGCTCCTGTTCCAGCTGGCGGGTTCTGAAAAGTGACTGCGGATTGCGCGCGGCAGAAGCGGCAGGCGGCCTGTTAAGGGACGTGTTCCGGCGGCACGGGCGGGCGCTTAATTTCTTGCTGGCCGGTCTGCTGGCAGGCAGTGTGGCGCGGATGTTTCCGTAGCCCGGCTTTACCGTACAGACCGGGTTCAAGCCTTGCTCAGTCTTTGCCTGGTGTGGGAGCCAGCGCGCGGCTCAGAGCCCGGAACAGAGCGCGAGAGGCATGGGGTGCGACAACGCCCGTTGTGACCTCTTGGGCGGCACGGGCTTCCCGCGCTTCCCGCACAAGACGGCGCAATTCCCCGGGCGCGGGCCGGTCCGCCACGGTCTGGTCGCCGGTCGGGCCGGGCATGGCCTGCGGGATGGCTTGCAGCAGGCCTTCCACATCCGCCTCGGGCGCGGCCAGCAGGCGCTCGCGCCATTGTTCCACCAGATGGAAACGCGCGGTTCCGGCCGACGCCGCTTCCCGCCGGGCCGCCAGGGCCGTGCGCAGGCGTTCGGCGTCGGTTTCGCGCATCAGGCGGCCGATGTACTGCATCTGTCGGCGGCGGCCCTCATGGTCGCGGATGTGGGCATGCAGGGCCAGAGCTTCGAGCAGATCCGGCGGCAGATCAAAATCGCGCAGTTCCGCCGGGGCCAGCCGGGCCAGTTCCTCGCCTAGGTTCTGAAGGGCCAGACTCTGGCGTTTTTTGGCCGAACGGCTGGGCGCGGCTTCACGCTCCGCGTCGCCGTCCGCCTGCCATTGATAGTTTTTTTTACGGGGCATGCCTGTTCCGGTCTAGAGATAACTGCCCAGAATCACACCCGCCAGCACCACCGGAGAGATGATTCCGTTGAGCGTGAAAAAGGCGGTGTTCACATGCCGCAGATCCCGAGGGCGCATCATCCGGTGCTCCAGCAGAAGCAGCGCGGCGATGCCCAGACAGATCACGTACCACGGCCAGGAGAGTCCGGCCGCCAGACCCGTCAGCAACAGGAAAATGGTGGTCATCACATGGGAGAAGGCCGCCAGGGCCAGGGAGGTGTCCGGTCCGTAGACCGAGGGCACGGAGCGCAAATCAAAGGCAAGGTCGAAATCCAGATCCTGAAAGGCGTAGTAGATGTCAAAGGCTCCGACCCAGAAGGTCACGGCCAGAAAGAGCAGCACGGGCGAGAGGTCCATCCCCGCAGGATTCACACTGATCCAGCCCGCCAGGGGGGCCAGGCCCAGCGTGGCTCCGAGCCAGAAATGACAAAGAGCAGTGACGCGCTTGAGCAGGCTGTAGGCGGCCGCGAACAGCAGGGCCGGCACGGCCAGCCAGAGGCAGAGACTGTTCAGGCAGGCGCAGGCCAGAATGAAAACCAGAGCCATGACCCCACAGAAGGACCAGGTCTGCGCTCTGCTGATGGCCCCGGTGACCAGCGGGCGGTCACTGGTGCGCGGGTTGTCGCGGTCAAAGGGCAGGTCCACCAGGCGGTTGAAGGCCATGGAGAAGGAACGCGCGGCCACCATGCCGATGGTCAGAAAAATCAGGCTGCGCAGGGGCGGCAGGCCCCGTGCGGCCAGAAAAGTCCCGGCCCAGGCATAGGGCAGGGCAAAGATGGAATGCTCGATCTTGATCATCCGGCAGATGTCGGCGAATTGACCGAAGGGCGTGCGCATGCTGCTATCCTCCACAATCGGCGAGGTCGCCGTGCAGTTTGTCCAGAGCGTGGGGCAGGGCGGGCAGCACGGCGGCCAGATTTTCCAGTACGCCCTTGCGGCTGCCCGGCAGATTGATGACGATGCTCCGGCCCAGCACTCCGGCCACGGCACGGGAGATGGCGGCGTGCGGCGTTTTGGCCAGGCTCGCGGCCATCATGGCCTGGCTGAAGCCGGGCAGGGGCATGTCCAGCAGGGCGGCCGTGACCTGAGGCGCGATGTCGCGCGGCGAAAGGCCCGTGCCGCCGGTGGTGCAGATCAGGTCATAGCCCTGGTTCAGGGCCAGATCCGTAAGTAACGCGCGGAGCAACGCGGGTTCGTCCGGCAGCAGGAAGCCCTGGCTGTGGCAGAGCGGCAAGCGCGCGGCCGCCATATCCCTGATCACCGGGCCGCTCAGATCTTCGCGCAGCCCCTGGGAGCCCTTGTCCGAAAGCGTGATCCAGGCCAGAGAGCGACCTTCCTTGCGGACTTCCAGGCAGAGGGCGTCGTTGTCCGGGCTCGGAATGGGCGCGATATCCGTCAGCGCCGTGACCAGCGGGCAGTCATGGGCGTGCGTGTGGTTGAGGCCGCAAGGCGCGGGCAGCCAGATGCGTCCGGTGACCTTGAGCCATTCCGTTCCGTCCGCGTCATACAGGCGGCCGCCCACGGGCAGGCGGGGCAGGGGACGCGGAATGGGTTCCGCGAGACAATGCGCGGGCCGGATGTCCGCCCACGGCAGTTCGGCGGGAAGCAAGGGCAGACAGTCTCCGGCCCGGCAAGGCCGCAATCGCAGGCAGAGATGCATGATACACGCGCTCCCAAGAGGAATTGGCCGTCCTGGACGGTGCTTGAATGGTATATTGTAGCCGCAAGCGCAATGGGTTACAAGTCCGGTGCGCGCCGATCGCTCCGGCGTTTCATTTAAGGATGTTTTTTGAAGGAGTTGCGTATGCCCACCCGTAGCCAGGACGAAACCCGGAACCTGCATATCCTCGGCACGGGCCGCCTCCCGGCCCTTGAGGGCGCCCCCGGCGTCGGTCTGCTGGAATCCTTTCCCAACTGCTATCCGCAGCGCCCCTATGTGATCAGCATCAGTTTTCCCGAATTCACCTCCCTCTGCCCAGTGACGGGACAGCCGGACTGCGGGACAATCAGCGTGGAATACGTGCCGGACAAGCTCTGCGTGGAATCCAAGAGCTTCAAACTCTACATGTTCGCGTTTCGCAACCACCAGTCTTTTATGGAAACCGCCACCAACACCGTGCTGGAAGATCTGCGCGAGCTGCTCGCGCCCTGCTGGTGCCGGGTCAAGGGCCTGTTCGCGCCGCGCGGCGGCACACGTATCCATGTTTTCGCCGAAGAATTCAAGGAAATGCCTGGGGAGCAGAACCAACGCGTGCGCGAGGCCGTGCGGGCCTGGCGGTCGGAAATTGATCCGCACCGGCCCTGAGCGGTTCGACAAGGCACGTGATCTGGGCATGCTGGGGAATTGCGGCCGTCAGCCGGCACGGGCCGCGCCAGGCCGGATGCTGCGCACGGCGGCCCTGCTGGGCTGTCTCACGCTCGTCTCGCGCCTACTGGGTCTGGCCAGGGATATGGGCATGGCCTGGCTGCTGGGCGGCGGGGTGGCGGCTGACTCCCTGGTGGCGGCCATGCGGCTGCCCCATGTGTTGCGCCGCCTTTTGGGCGAAGGATCCCTGTCCATGACGCTTACCACCGCGCTGGTGCGCCGCGCCCACGGTCCGGCGGAAAAAAACGGGGCCGGACAATGCGTCGCCGACGGAACGGCGGCGCAACACGGACGGATGTTGCGTCCTCTGGCCGCGGCTCTGGCCCTGCGTCTGGGGTTGACCCTAGCGCTCCTGACCCTTCTGGGCCTGCTGGCCGCGCCCTTGCTGGCGGCTTTGCTGGCTCCCGGTTTTTCCGGCCCGGAAGCCGCGCGTGTGGCGGAACTGCTGCGGATCTGCCTGCCCTATCTGCTGACGGCAGGCATGGCCGCTCTGGGTATGGCGTTTTTGCACAGCATGGATGTTTTCTGGCTGCCCGCCCTGTCGCCCGCGCTGTTCAACCTGACCATGCTGCTGTTCACGGTCGCGGCCGCGCTGGGGGGCTGGCCGCCCGCGCAGACGCTGGCTCTGGGCATGCTCTGCGGCGGTCTGGTCCAGTGGCTGGCGCAGTGGCTGGCCTTGCGGCGCCTGCTGCCCGAAGCGGCTCCGGCGGCGAATGAATGCGGGGCTGACGCCGTGAAAGCCGAAGGAAAAAGCATGGGCCGGGCCGCTTGGCGCTGTCTGGCGCGTGTGCCAGCCGGTCTGCTGGGGGCCGCCGCGCCGCAGCTGGCCATGCTGGCGGCCATGGGCATGGCTTCAGGCCTGGGCCAGGGACAGGTGGCAGCGCTGTATTACGCCGAGCGCCTGCTGGAATTGCCGCTAGGGCTGGTTGGCATCTGCCTGGGCGTGGCCAGTCTGCCGTCCCTGAGCCGTCTGGCGGCGGAACGGAATTTTTCGGCTTTCGGCGACCAGTTGAGTGCGGTCCTGCGCTGGACCACGCTGTTCAGCCTGCCCGCCGCCATGGGGCTCTGGGCCGTGGGCCCGGATCTGGTGGACGCACTGCTGCGGCACGGGGCCTTTGACGGTCGGGCCGCGCGCGAAACCGGACTGGCGCTCTGGGCATATCTGCCGGGGCTGCCCGCGTTTGCACTCAACCGCAGCCTGCTGGCGGGCTGCAACGCGCTGGGCGCGACGCGGCGCGCGGCGGTCAGCGCGGGCTGGGCCGTGGC
>APFI01000306.1 GCA_000403945.1 Desulfovibrio sp. Dsv1 | reverse complement strand
AACTGCTGCTGCTGGACGAACCCTTTTCCGCCCTGGACCCGCTGCTGCGCGAGCGCCTGCGGGAAGAGCTGCTGGAACTGCTGGCCGATCTGAGCATCCCCGCCGCGATCATCACTCATGACCCCGACGATGTGGACGTTTTTGCCGGCGGTTTGATTCTCTACAACCACGGCCGCGCCCGTCAAGTGTCGGATTATCAGCGTCTGCGACGCGATTTCACCACGGCCGGGCAATGCCTGCGGCATTTGCAAAAAAAAGGGGGGGGGCTCCCTCTCTGCCGGCCCGTGCCCTCGGCGGCTTTTTTCGGCACGCTGACACCGCAGCCGGCTTCCGAGCAGATCGGGGACGCGGCCGGATCACATTGAGATTCGGCCCGGAACATTGGGGGCCCGGACCGAAGGAAGCGCGCCGCCGTCGCGACTCCGGCGGCACGCTTTATTTTTGCTATGCCGTGAACTGTCCGGATTGTCCGGTCAGCTGAACACTTTTGACGGACACTGTATGAATTTCAGAACAGTTTTGTAGCCAAAACGCAGCCTTCTCGCACGTCCCTGTGGAAAGAATGATGAAATCAAGGCGGATACAGACGTCATCCGTCCGGCACGCAATTTGCTTCTTATACCACAAATTTCGGGTGTTCTCAGGTCCCGCTGACCGCCCCTTCCTCTTTCCCGCTTTCTCCGGCGCGCCACGGAGGCGGATTGAGAGGGTCAGGCGGTTGCGGATTGCAAGCATTCAAACAGCGCGAAAGCAAAGGAGCAACTATGCCTAAAATGACTCCCAGTGAGGCCATGGCCGAGGTTCTGGTGGAAGAAGGCGTTAAACACGTCAGCGGTATTCTCGGTTCCGCCTACATGGACCTGCTGGACCTTTTCCCGGCTGCGGGCATCGACTTCATCTCCGTGCGTCATGAGCAGACCGCCGGTCACATGGAAGACGCCTTCTGCCGCATGACCGGCAAAGCCGGCGTGGTCATCGGCCAGAACGGCCCCGGCATCACCAACTACGTGACCGCCGTGGCCACTGCCAACATGGCCCACACCCCCATGATCATCATTTCGCCCAGCGCCGGTTCCGCATCCGTGGGCTGGGACGGCTTCCAAGAATGCGATACGTGGAACCTGTTCAAACCCATCACCAAAGCCTCCCTGCGTGTGCCTCATCCCAGCCGCGCCGGCGACGTCCTGCGCACCGCCTTCCGTGCCGCCTACGCCATGCGCGGTCCCGTGCTCGTGGACGTGCCCCGCGACTACTTCTACGGCGAACTGAATGAAGAAATTCTGAAACCCTCCCAGTACCGTGTCGCCCCTGGCGGCATCGGCAACCCGGAAATGTTCAAACACGCCGTTGAAGTGCTCAAGGCCGCCAAGAGTCCCGTGATCGTGGCCGGTCGCGGTGTGGTCGACGCCGGATGCGTGGAAACCGTGAAAGCCCTGGCCGAGCACATCGGCGCGCCGGTAGCCTGCAGCTACCTGCACAACGACGCCTTCCCGGCTGACCATCCGCTGTGGTGCGGCCCCATCGGCTACATGGGTTCCCATGCGGCCATGCGCCTCATGGAAAAGGCCGACGTCATCCTGGCCATCGGCAGCCGCCTGTCCTACTTCGGCACCCTGCCCCAGGACGGCATCAACTACTTCCCCAAGACGGCCAAGATCGTCCAGATTGACATCAATCCCATGCACATCGCCAAGACCCACCCCATCACCGTGGGCCTGTGCGCCGATGCCAAGGACGCTTCCGAAGAGCTGTACAAGCAGCTGCGTGATGCCATGCCCAAGAAGGACATCACCACCGTCGCCAATAAGGTCAAGGAAGAACTGGCCATCTGGCAGAAGGAAATCGACGAGATCGCCAACGAGCCGGTAATGGAAGGCCGCATGCATCCCCGCAAGGCCTTGGAAGTGGTCGGCAAGTTCGTGTACGACAACGACGCCATCGTCACCACCGACATCGGCAACACATCCTCCACAGCCAACAGCTACCTGCGTTTCCGCAATCCGAAACGGGATATCGCCACGTTGACCTTCGGCAACACCGGCTTCGCCTATCAGGCCGCTCTGGGGGCGCAGCTCGCCTGCCCGGACAAGCCGGTCGTCTCCATCGCCGGCGACGGTGCCTGGGGCATGAGCCTGTTTGAAGTGCCCACCGCCTGCCAGTTCAACCTGCCGGTCATCGCCACCGTGTACAACAACGGTGCTTGGTGCGCGGAAAAGAAGAACCAGGTGGACTTCTACAACAACCGCTTTGTGGGCGCGGACATCTGGTCCAAGTCCTACGCCAAGATCGCCGAGTCCATGGGTGCCGACGGCTACACCGTCAACACCCAGACCGACTTGGCCAACGCCTTGGAGACCGCTTACAAGAACCGCCGTCCGGCCGTCATCGAAGTCATGACCGACGGTACCCGCCTTGCGCCGCCCTTCCGTCGCGACGCTCTGGCGCTGCCCACCCGCTTCCTGCCCAAGTACGAAA
>APFI01000305.1 GCA_000403945.1 Desulfovibrio sp. Dsv1 | reverse complement strand
AGCGGCAGTTGATTGAATGCCTCCCCGCCGGTTTTCCCGGCGGGGAGGGGCATCTGTGGCGCGGGGGATTTCCCCGCGCTTTTTTTTTTCGCACTCGAAAGGGGGCAGTCTATGAAGCCTTTTTTGCGCCGCACGGCATACACTGGGCCGGTGCAGGCCGTTATTCTGGATTGGGCCGGTACGACGGTGGACCATGGTTGTCGTGGGCCGGTGGCCGTTTTTTCGCGCGCTTTTGAGCGCCACGGCATCAGGCCCGAGGTGGTCGAGGTGCGCGCGCCCATGGGCCGGGAAAAACGCGAACACGTGCAGACAATGCTGGCCATGCCGCGCCTAGCCGGACTCTGGCGCGAAGAGTATGGCGGCGATCCCGACGAGGCCGCTACAGACGCAGTTTTTGCCGCCGTGCAGGAGCTGATGCCCGAAACCCTGGCCGATTACGCCACACCCGTGCCGGGCTGCGTGGAAGCCATCGCGGATCTGCGTGACATGGGCGTCAAGATCGGCTCCTGCACCGGTTACAGCCGGGACATGATGGTGCGCCTCATGCCGCGCGCCGAAACGGCGGGCTACAAGCCAGACGCTGTGGTCACGGCTGACGAGGTTCCGCAGGGCCGCCCCTGGCCGTGGATGTGCTACCTCAACTGCATGCGCCTGGGTGTGCATCCACCGGAAGCCGTGATCAAGGCCGGCGATACCTTGGCCGACGTGGAGGAGGGCATCAACGCCGGGCACTGGAGCGTGGGGGTGACCCGCACCAGCAACGCACTGGGCCTGACCGCCGAGGAAACGGCGGATCTGCCCGCCGACGAACTTTGCCGCCGCGAGGAAGAATTGGGCCGCGCCTTCCGCGAGGCGGGCGCACACTACGTGATTTCCAGCATCGCGGATCTGCCCGCCCTGGTGGATGTGATCAACGCGCGTCTGGCACGCGGCGAGCACCCGTAATTTACGTTTTTCAATTGTCTTCTGCAGATTGCCTTCAGTCCGGCCGGGATTTTCCGGGCGGACTGAAGGCGATAACGAACCACGCTTCGCGCAGTTTGCGCCGCCATCGCTCATTTTCAAAAACTCGCCGGGCGAAAAAGCACGAAATCCACTCACTCATGGCGAGAGCGATTCCCGTCTGTTGGCGAATTACCCTCGACAGCTCCAGCCCGGTCGAAAGCCGCCGACGCCTTTCGCGTATTTTTTGCAAAAAACTGTGGCGGAATGTTTTCACAAGCTCTGTGCACGCTTTTGTAGACGTGATAACTTTACTTTTGATACCATGTTATTTTATAAACTGGTATCAACTGTATCAATGGGGAAAGCTAATTGTAATTTTTTGCACAACACATGGATTTATAATTTTTTTTTCATCCTTCTCTGTGGTATATTTGAGAAAATTGTAAAAATTGAGCAATCATTCAACAAATGGCGATTGTCAGTAGCATTGTCATGTGTCTATAGTCTTTCCGACCCACAGTGTGCCGGAAGCCGTGTGAAACTCCGTTTACGACACGCGCGCGGGACGCCTTCAACTTTGAAACTTTGGAGGTTGACGGATGAAACAGTTTTTGTTCCCCGCAGTCTTGTTGCTGATTCTGTCGACTGTGCTGGTGGGGCAGGACGCTCTCGCCGCCGCAGGTATGGGCATAAAACTGCCTGAAGATCCCACCAAGGCCTATATCACCCTGGGCATCCTGGTGGTGGCGGCCATCATGTTCTTCACCGAAATCGTTCCTCTGCCCATCACCGCCCTGCTGGTGCCGACGGCCCTTTCCCTGACCAAGGTCATCACCTCCAAGGTGGCGTTCAGTTACTTCGGCGATCCCACAGTCATCCTGTTCATGGCCATGTTCATTGTGGGCGAAGCCACGTTCATCACCGGTTTCGCGGACAAGGTCGGCGCGCTGGCCGTGCGGCTTTCCAAGGGCAATACGGTTCTGCTGCTGGTCTACACCATGGCCGCCGTGGGGCTGCTCTCCACCGTGCTTTCCAACACCGGCACCACCGTGGTGGCCGTGCCCATGATCCTCGGCATGTGCATCAAGGCTAAGCTGACGCCGGGCAAGGTGCTCATGCCCGTGGCCTTCGCCTCCTCTCTGGGCGGCACCGTGACCCTGGTGGGCACGCCGCCCAACGGCATCATCAACTCCATGCTGGCCCAGACCGGCCAGGCACCGTTCAGCTTCTTCGAGTTCGGCCTGATCGGCGTGCCGCTGCTGGCCGCAGGTCTGGTTTATTACGGCCTTGTCGGCCACCGTTTTCTGCCCGGAGGCCGCCAGATGGACGACGATATCGTCACCGAGGGCCAGACGCGCCGCGAAAACAAGATGTACCACTCCATTCTTATTTTTGCCTTTGTGGTCTTCATGATGGCCAGCGAACTCATGCCCCTGACCACCGCCGCCATCCTGGGCGCCTGCCTGATGGTCATCACCGGCTGTATGACCATGCGCGAAGCCTTTCGCAGCGTGGACTGGACCACCATCTTTCTTTTCGCAGGCATGCTTTCCATGTCCGCTGCCATGGCCAAGTCCGGCGCGGCGGCCATTGTGGCCAACGCCGTGGTGAGCATGGTTTCCGACCCTTGGATGCTCATGCTGGTCTGCTGCGCTCTTACGGCCCTGATCACCAACTTCATGTCCAATACGGCCACGGCGGCGCTCATGGCCCCGCTGGCCCTACCCATCGCCATGGCCAGCGGCATTTCGCCCCTGCCCATCACCATGGGCATCGCCATGTCGGCCTCGGCCTGTTTCCTGACGCCCATTGCCACTCCGCCCAATACCATCGTCCTCGGGCCGGGCAAGTACAGCTTCTTGGATTACGTCAAGGCTGGCTGGCCCCTGCAACTGATCACGCTGCTGATGTGCTGGCTGCTCATTCCCATGATCTGGCCCTTCCATCCGTAGGCTGACGGGAGAAGCGAACATGAAGGAAATTCACGTAAACAGCATCACGGAAACCGTCGCGGCCATGGCCGTGCGGGCATGCTGCCGCCTGCCCGACGACATGCTTGAGGGCCTGCGCGCGGCCCTGAACGGGGAACCCTCGCCTGTGGGGCGCACCATTCTGGACCAGCTGCTGGAAAATGCAGATATCGCCGCGCGCGAGGACATGCCCATCTGTCAGGATACAGGTTTGGCTGTGGTTTTTGCCGACTTGGGACAGGATGCGCATATCGTGGGCGGCGGTTTTGAGGACGCCGTCAACGAAGGCGTACGCCGAGGCTATGTGGACGGTTATCTGCGCAAATCCTGCGTGGCCGAACCCCTGTTCGAGCGCAAGAACACCAAGGACAACACTCCTGCGGTCATCCATGCCCGCATTGTGCCCGGCGACAGTCTACGCCTGCGCCTGGCGCCCAAGGGCGCGGGTTCGGAAAACAAAAGCGTGCTGAAAATGCTGGTGCCCGCCGACGGCATTAAAGGGGTGCGCAAGGTGGTCCTGGACGCAGTGTTGGCCGCCGGACCCAATTCCTGTCCGCCCATGGTGGTGGGCGTGGGCTTGGGCGGCACCATGGAAGTGGCGGCCCTCTGCGCCAAAAAAGCTGCCGTGCGCGACTTGGAGAGCGTCAATTCCGATCCGCGCTATGCCGCCTTTGAGCGGGAACTACTGGAAATGATCAACAAGACCGGCATCGGCCCGCAAGGGCTGGGCGGCCTGACCACGGCCCTCAGGGTGCATGTGGAATGGGCTCCCACCCACATCGCCTCACTGCCAGTGGCCGTGAATATCAACTGTCACGCGGCCCGCCACGCGGAAGTCGTGCTGTAAAAGGAGGACGGACATGTCCGGCGATCAGGTCAAACACATCCGCGCCCCCTTTGACGACATTACGGCGCGTTCCCTGCGGGCCGGTGACCGGGTGCTGATTTCCGGCGTTATTCTGGCCGCGCGCGACGCGGCCCACAAGCGCCTGATGGAGACCTTGGATCGGGGCGAACCCCTGCCTGTGGATCTGCGCGGCGCGGTGGTCTATTACGTGGGCCCCTCGCCCGCCAAACCAGGACAACCCATCGGTGCGGCCGGACCCACCACCTCGGGCCGCATGGACGCCTACACGCCCCGCTTGCTGGATCAGGGCCTCAGAGGCATGATCGGCAAGGGCTACCGCAAACCGGAAGTGGTGGAAGCCATGAAGAAGCACGGCGTGCCCTATCTGGCGGCGGTGGGCGGCGCGGGCGCGCTCATCGCCCGCAGCATTAAAAAGTACACGGTGCTGGCCTACGAGGATCTCGGCCCCGAAGCCGTGGCCGCCATGGAAGTGGAGGATTTTCCGGCCATTGTGGTCATCGACTGCCTGGGCGACAATTATTACGAAACGGGCCAGGCTCCTTATCGGGGTCTGTAATGTATGGATACCGTTATGGCTGTAGTTTTGAAAAACCCCAAGGAGTCACTATGCTAGCAAGCAGCCCCCCCGTCGACTTCAGATCCAGGCTGGATTTCTGGCAAGCCTTGTCAGGCGCGGCGCTGGCCCTGTTCATCTGTGTGCATTTGCTTCTGGAGGGCAGCGTCGTTATCAGCCCCAAACTGACCAACGGCATCGCTTGGCTTCTGGAAGTCACGTTTATGGCTCAGGTCGCGGCCCCATGTCTTGTTCTGCTGATTCTCTTCCACTTCTGGATCGCGGCCCGCAAAATGCCCTTCCGCGCGGGAGAACTGGGCGTGTTCGTACGACACAGCAAAAGTCTGCGCGAGGCCGATACATGGCTCTGGTTGGTCCAGGTCTTCACGGCCGTGGTCATCTTGGCTGGCGCATTCTTCCATGTATATACGGTAATGACCAACCTGCCCATCAACGTGGAGGGCAGCGCCAAGCGTCTGCGCGACGGCTGGCTGGCCTTTTATGCGGTTTTTCTGCCCTGCGTCATCCTGCACACGGGCATCGGCGTTTACCGCTTGGCCGTGAAGTACGGGGTGTGCGCCAAGACCGCGCGCGAGCTCTGGCGTAAGTGGGTATGGATTGTCATGGGCTGTTACCTCGTGCTCGGCGTATTAGCTCTGACCCGCGTCTGGTTCCTGGGATAGGGGGTGCGTATGCGTATTTTTCAAAGTGATGTTCTCTGCATGGGCGCCGGTCTGGCCGGGGAGCGCGTGGCCGTGGAGGCCGCGCAGGCGGGCTTCAGCGTCATCTGCCTGAGCCTAGTGCCGCCCCGGCGTTCCCATTCCTCGGCGGCCATGGGCGGCATGCAGGCGGCCTTGGGCAATTCCATCATGGGCGAGGGTGACAGCCCGGAAATCCATTTCAACGACACGGTCAAAGGCTCGGACTGGGGCTGTGATCAGGAAGTGGCCCGCATGTTCGCCAATACCGCGCCCATCGCCATGCGCGAAATGGCATGGATGGGCGTGCCCTGGAGCCGGGTGGTGCCCGGCGAGCACACCTATTACAAGGGCGGCAAACCCTTTCAGGCCACGGAAAAGATCGAGAATGAGGGCCTGATCCACTCCCGCGCCTTCGGCGGCACGGCCAAGTGGCGCACCTGCTACACTTCGGACGGCACGGGCCACGCAGTGCTCTTCACCTTGGACAACCGCCTGCTTCAACTGGGCGTGGACGTGCACGACCGCGTGCAGGCCGAAGCCCTGGTGCACGATGGCGAGCACTGCATGGGCTGTGTGACCCGTGACCTGCGCACTGGCGAGCTGGTGGGCTATTTCGCCAAGGCCACGCTCATCGCCACAGGCGGTTACGGACGCATCTACCGGGCCACCACCAACGCCGTGATCTGCGATGGCGGCGGCCAGATCACCGCCTTGGACACGGGCGTGGTGCCACTGGGCAATATGGAGGCCGTACAGTTCCATCCCACAGGCACGGTGCCCACAGACATTCTGGTGACCGAAGGCTGCCGGGGCGACGGCGGCACCCTGCTGGATGTCAACGAATACCGCTTCATGCCCGACTACGAGCCGGAAAAGGCCGAACTGGCATCGCGCGACGTGGTCTCCCGGCGCATGACCGAGCACATGCGCAAGGGTTTCGGCGTACCCAGCCCCTACGGCGAGCATCTCTGGCTGGACATTCGCCACTTGGGCGAAAAGCACATCACCACCAATCTGCGTGAGGTCTACGACATCTCCACGCACTTCTTGGGCGTGAATCCCATCCATCAGCTCATTCCGGTGCGTCCCACTCAACACTACAGCATGGGCGGCGTGCGCATCAACAAGGACGGCCACGCTTACGGCCTCAAGGGCCTATTCGCGGCGGGCGAGGCCGCCTGCTGGGACATGCACGGCTTCAACCGCCTGGGCGGCAATTCCTTGGCCGAGACCATAGTGTCGGGCCGCATTGTGGGCAAAAAGCTGGTGGAATTCCTGCAAGGCTACGAGTGCGTTTTCTCCACCGCAGCCATGAGCGGCGCGGCGAAACTGGTGCGCGGACGCATCGCGGCCCTGCTCCGGGGCACGGGCGACGACTGTTACACCCTGCGCAACGCCATGCAGGACGTGATGATGGAGCATGTGGGCATCTTCCGCAACGGCAAGGATCTGGAAGCTGGCGTGGTCAAGCTGCAGGACCTGCTGGAGCGCAGCAAGAACATGCGCCTGCGCGGCGGCGACATGCCCGGCCCGCACGGCGAGCTGTCCATGGCCCTGCGCGTGCCCGGTATGCTCAAGCTGGCCCTATGCACGGCGCACGGGGCGCTGCAACGCACCGAGAGCCGTGGCGCGCACGCCCGCGAGGACTACCCTGAGCGCAACGACAAGGACTGGCAGGTGCGCACCCTGGCCACTTGGAAGGAAGGCGACAGCCTGCCGACCCTCAACTATGAAAAGGCCACGCCGTTCTATATCCTGCCGCCCGGCGATCGCGGCTACGGCGGCGGCAAGATCATCCCTGGCGAGATTGTCGAGGAAGACATCGTACCCTTCGGATCAAAGGTCTAAGGGAGGCCGACATGGGACGCAATCTGACGTTTGAGATATTCCGCTACAATCCACTGACCCCACATTCCCAGCCTCACATGCAGACCTTCAACCTGGAAGAGCATCCCAGCATGACGCTCTTCATCGCCCTGAACATGATCCGGGAGACCCAGGATGCGAGCCTGCAGTTTGATTTCTGCTGCCGGGCGGGAATCTGCGGATCCTGCGGCATGGTCATCAACGGCCGCCCCGGTCTGGCCTGCCATACCCAGACCAGCGACCTGCCGAACCGCATCAGCCTGCACCCACTGCCGGTGTTCAAGCTGTTGGGCGACCTCTCGGTGGATACGGGCACCTGGTTCCGGCATGTGGGCAAAAAGATCGAATCCTGGATTCATACCAACAAGGCTTTTGATCCTGACGCCCAGGAGGAGCGGATGGACAACGAACTGGCCACACAGATCTTCGAGCTGGACCGCTGTATCGAGTGCGGCTGCTGCGTGGCGGCCTGCGGCACGGCGCGCATGCGCGAGGATTTCATCGGGGCCACGGCCATCAACCGTATGGCCCGCTTTTACCTGGACCCGCGCGACAACCGCACCCCGGCGGACTACTACGAGCTGATCGGCGACGACAACGGGGTGTTCGGCTGCATGGGTCTGCTGGCCTGCGACAACGTCTGCCCCAAGCAACTGCCGCTGCAGGATCAACTGGGCATCATGCGCCGCATGGTGTCCGCCGAATCCGTACGCGGCATCCTGCCGGAATTCCTGCGTAAAAAACTGCAGGGCTGCGGGTGCGGCCAAAGCCACGCATAATCACGGAACAGCGGCCGTCACGCGAAGCGGCGGCCCTGAAAATCGCCAAAAGGAAACATGCCATGTTGATACTCGACTGGATGAAATCTAATGTGATTTCCGTGCCGCCGGACACCTCCCTGCTGCACTGCCGAAAGCTGTTCAAGGAGCACCAGATCAGCCGTCTGCCCGTGGTGGATGCAGACAAGGTGGTGGTGGGCCTGATTTCCACTTCGGATATCAAGGAGTTTTCGCCGCAGCGCACCACGGGTCTTGAAATTCTGGAAGTGCTCGACATGCTGGGCGAAACCATGGCCAAGCAGATTATGACAGTGGACCCGACGACCATCAATTACAAGGGCACGGTGGAGCAGGCCGCCATAAAGATGATTGAAAGACGCGTGGCCTGCCTGCCGGTGGTCAACGACGAGGAAAAACTGGTGGGCATTCTCACCGAATGGGACATTTTCAAGGCTCTGGTCAGCATCAGCGGAGCCACCATACCCACGGGCGTGGAGATGGCCTTCAAACTGGAGAACAGGCGTGGTACCCTACACGAGATTCTGGACCGGCTCAAGGAATACGGCGTGCGTATCTCCACAGTGCTGTCCATTATTTCCGACGACAGCATGCGCCAAGTAAAGATCCGCTTCTGGTCCGAGGACATCGCGGCGGAGGACAATGCTCTGGAAGAGCTCAAAAAACATGCCGGGCTGCGCTACTGGGCCCGTAACGGCGAGGTGTATCTGCGCGACAGGCCGGACTTCGTGCTCTAGGTGTCATGTTCCAACAGGTTGTTCCCTCC
>APFI01000304.1 GCA_000403945.1 Desulfovibrio sp. Dsv1 | reverse complement strand
CTCCTGGCGCACTATGAGTACTCTTTTACAAACCTTTTGACAATTAATGAGTCCTGAACCTAATGTGCGAAATTTTCTGTACGTCACCACCGGCCCTTAGAGTATGCTACACTTAAAATGCCCGTCTACTCGCATTTTGCGGCAAGGATTTGGCGGAAGATGCGCATGACAGGCGACGAGACAGCTCTTCGACCCGGCTTTTGCCGCGGCGGCGTGTTTCACGCCTTGCGCAAGCCTGAGTGCTCCCGGCTTGCCTCCCTGGAGGAGAAACTGCCTGTTGCCCGCTATCACCGGGAAATGTCGGGACAAATGCCGCATCTGGATACAATGCGGCTTGGAAAAACTGGGGGGATTGGGCACAGAAAAGCAGGCGCGCGGCAAGGCCATCGCCGCCGGCCAGACCGGGAATATTCGCGCGTGCGCATTGATGACGCGTCCCGCCCCCCCCGCATATACGGCAATATTCCCGGATGAAACCGCTGGATCAGCGGTGGAATTCTTCTGGTTTGCCGTTGCGTGGCATGCCTCGCATGGGATTAAAGTGGCGCGCGTGCTTGCGGACAATGGCGCCTGCTGCAAACTGGAAGTTGCGCGATGCTTGCCGGGAATCCGGCATAAAACACAAACGCACACGGCCTTGTCGCCTGCAAGCCAACGGTAAAGCGGAACGGTTCATCAGAACGGCATTGAAAGAGCGGGCATATGCGCAAGCATGCACCCGCTCCCGGCAAGGGATCGGTTATCTGCCGATCTGGACACACCGCTATGCCTATCACGACCGCAGTCGCCTCTTGGCGGAAATCCTCCAGCTTTATCCCCGGGCACAGGATGAACAGCGTTATGTGTCGCGGGCACGGAAAAGCCCCGGTATATCCGCGCGATAACGGTTATGCCGGGGCTGCGGCGAGGGAAGCTCCAACCTCAGTTCAACCACGCCGACATTGAACCGCGCGGCAGTCCAACGTCGTTATCTCTTGTCGGCGGCGTTATTTTGGCTGCCTGACCACGTCAATGACCGTGCCGTCGCGGTATTCCACCACGCCCACGATCCTGTCGGTGAATTCTATGGGGTCAGGTTTTCCGGCCAGTTTGTCGCCAATCCCCTTGAGCTTGTTGATGTCCATGATGGGCAGCTTGGAATCCTCCAGTTTTTCCAGCAGGTCTGTCCGGCGGGGGTTGATGGCGATGCCTCGGTCCGTGACCAGCGCGTCGATGGTTTCGCCGGGGCTGGTCACGGTGGTCACCTTGTCACGCAGCACGCAGAGGCGGCCCTTGAGCAGGTTGGTGACCACAATGGAGATTTTGCTGCCCGCTGCCGTGTCGTTGTGCCCGCCGGAAGCGCCCATGATGGTGCCGTCCGAGCCGGTGACCACATTGACGTTGAAGTCCGTGTCGATTTCCGTGGCGCCAAGAATCATGATGTCCAGATTGTTGACCACCGGACCGCAGTTGTGCGGGTTGCCGTAGAGCGAACCACTCATGGCCATGTGCTTGGGATTGCTGCCCGCCGAAGCCACGGAAATCAGGTCAAAGTCCTGCACATCGAAGAGTGCGCGGAACAGGCCCTCATTGAGCATTTCCACAAAGTAGGCGGTGATGCCGCCCGCGCCGAAGGAACCCACCACGCCCTTGGCCTGCATGCGTTTCTTGATTTCGGCGGCCACGGCTAGGGATGTGCCGCCCGCGCCGGTCTGGCAGGACATGCCTTCCTTGATATAGCCGGTCTCGTCGATGAGCTCGGCTGCCGCCGCCGCGATTTTCAGGCCGATGGGGTCGGAAGTGACCTTGGTTGTGCCGGAGACAATGCCGTTGGGATCGCCGATGGAATCCACAGTTACCACGTAGTCCACGAAATCTTGAGTGATTTCAATGGGGCAGGCCGGGTAGGGTACCAGATTATCCGTCACGGCCACCACTTGGTCGGCGTACTGGGCGTCGGGATAAATATAGGAAAGCACGCCGCAGGCCGATTTGCCGTGGGTGCCGTTGATATTGCCGTAATGATCGCAGCAGGGCGCGGCGATGAAGGCCACGTCCACATGCAGGTCGCCGGCCTCCACGGCGCGCGGACGACCGCCATGACTGCGGAAGACCGCCGGTTTGGGCAGCAGGCCCTTGGTGATGGCCTTTGCCACCGGGCCGGGGGAAATGTAGTTGACGGAAATGCAGGTGATGATGCCGGATTTGATGTATTCCACCAGGGGTTCGTGGCAGGCGAAAATGCCGGTGGCCGCCACGTGAATGTCCTTGATGCCCTTATCCGCGATGACTTTCATAACCATGTTGGTGACGTAGTCGCCATTGCGCAGATGATGATGAAAAGACACGGTCATGCCGTCCCTGAGGCCCGTTTTTTCCACGGCTTCTTCAATGGAGGCCAACAGTTTGGCGTCGCCGGGTTCCAGCTTGTTGCCGGGCTTGATCGAGCGGCGGGTGATGGTGGTTCTGGTTCTGGGGTTGATGCTGGCGTAGGCGCCTTTATATGGCCTTACCTGACCATAGCCCTCGATATATTCGGGGATTTCACGACCGAGGATGTTTTTCATGTCTTTTTCCCTCATCTTCCTTAACTGTGTGCTGCCCGGGGCGTCGGCAAGGCTTCGTGCGGCGGGCTTGGGGCGGTTCTCGCATGAAAAGCGTCATCGGCCCTACAAGGAGTTTTGCCTGCACATTTTTGCCGCACAATGCGAGTCGGTGGGCGTTGCCTATCGGCAAGCGGGCATCTCAGGCATGAAACGCTCCAGGCCCGCCGGGAGGGCCGGGTCAGGCGAAAATTTCGTTGATCGGCGGCACCTGGCCGCCGCTGACAGCCAGCTTGCCGCTGAAGCCCACGGCTCTGCCGGTGCGGGCGTCGGCCTCAAAGCCATCGCGATTCTTCACGTCGTTCCAGGGCCGGTCAATGGCCGGAATGCCGGCCACGCGGCAGGCCAGGGCCACCTTGCTGCGGGCGTAGAGAATCTGGCCGGCGTCGCCGGTCTCGACCACGCCCAGATCCTTCAGAAAGTTTCCGGCGTTGAAGATCACGGCCATGATTCTGGGGCAGGACGACAGCAGAGCGCTGATGTTCTCCAGAGCGGCAACGGATTCCACAGTGGGGATCAGTTTGACGGACCCGGCGGCGAAGCTGTTTGCGGTTTCCAGCGCGGCAATGGCCGCATCGGCCTCGGACAGATTTTGCACATCGGCGCGCGGCAGAATAAATGCCTGCGGTTTGCCCTTGCCCGTCACGGCGATGTCTTCGCCGCCGCCTTCGGTCATGGGATTTATGCGCACAAAAACGCCGGAGTCGCCGAAATCGAAAAAGGCCAAGGCTTCCTGCAGCAGCAGGCGCGCGGCGTCCTTGTCATTGGCGCTCACGGCTTCGTGCAGGTCATAGGCCACGGCGTCCGCGCCGTAGAGGGTGGAGTTAAGCAGGGCTTTGGGGTCGTTGCCGTTAATGAGCAAAATGCTTTTCATGCTGCGACTCCTTTAAACAGCCCGCCGGATGGCGGCGCGGACTCTGGCTTTGATGGCGCAGTCAAGAGCGCCGTTGTCCTTGGCGCTGATCCTGACGTTTTCCAGGCTGTTTTCCTCGGCGGTCTTCTGGATCAGTTCCCTGATCTGTCTGCCGAACTGTTTGAGAATGACGGACTTGCCGGTCAATTCGATCTGGATACCGGGCTCTTCGGAGGGAGCGACGGTCACAAGAATGTCGCCGCTTTCCGCCGTGCCGGCTTCACCGGTTTTATTCAGTTTCATAGGGCTGCCTCCTGGTCATTGCCTGTCGAGGGAAGAGGTTACGCCAGACGCGCAATGTCGGGTGGGTTGCGAAAGTCGGGCTTGGCGTCGCAACATGCTCCGCCGGAAAGGTTTTTCAGGCAGCTCGTGCTGTTTCGGTCTTGCGGCTGTGGTTGAAATCAGGCTATGGCCGCTCCCCCCGGCGACGGGGGGAGCGGCATTGCTTTAGGACAGAGAGTCCGCGTAGATTTCAATGGTGTGCTTGACTTTGACCGAGTCGTGGTTGCGGGCGAGCATGTCCGAAATCTGCATCATGCAGGCCGGGCAGCCCATGGCCACCACGTCCGCGCCGCTGGCCACAATATTGTCACGTTTGCGCTGGCCGATCTTAGCGGAGAGTTCGGGTTGGGTCAGTGTGAAGGTGCCGCCGCAACCGCAGCAATGGTCGGCTTCCCTCATGGGCACAAGCTGGTAGTCCTTGTTCATCTTGACGAGTTCCCTGGGCTGTTTGCTGACGTGCAGGGATTTCATCAGGTGGCAGGATTCGTGATACGTGACCTTGGTCTTGCCCTGCCTTGCGCCCTCGGGCGGCGTGACTTTGAGCACGTCCACCACAAAGGCGTTGATGTCCATGGCTTTTTCGCCCAGCGTACGGGCGAACGCGCGCTGCGCCGGGGTGAGGTTCTCAGCATTCCGCCAATGTTCCTTGATGGTAGCGGTGCAGGAAGAACAGGGCGTGATGATGTAGTCGAACTTGTTCTTCGCAAACAGATCCAGATTGTAGGCGGCCAGCTTGCCGAAGCCCTTCAAATCGCCGGAAGTCAGCGACGGAATGCCGCAGCATGCCTGATTGTCAGGCATGTAGACGCCCACGCCGTGGTGTTCGAAAACCTTCAGACAGGCTTCAGACATGTCGGTGTAGATCTTGTCACCCATGCATCCGGGGAAGAAGGCGACCTTCAGACCGCTTTTGCCAGCCGGGGTGTCACGGGAACCCACTTTGGCCGAAAGCGTTTTCTTTGCCAGCATGGGAATGTGACGTTCGCCGATGAAAGCCTTGAACATGGGCACACAGGCCGTATTCTGCGGCGAGTTGTCCTTTTTGATGAACAGGCCTTGGAAGGGCGAGCTCAGTTTCATCAGTGTGTTGAACATCCGCGGATTGGGTAACAAGGTCCGGAAAATGGTTTTCTTGATGGGGGAAAGCCCCAGATAGCTGACCACAATGGCGCGCGCTTCGAGGAAAATTTCCATGGTGGGCGCGCCAGCCGGGCAACTGAAGTTACAGCCGCCGCAGAGGAGACAACGGGAAAGCCGTTCGTAAACCGCTTCAGGATCTTGGATGACAAGATGGGCCAGGTTTTCCACAAGGGCGATTTTGCCTCGGGTCACGTCACCTTCTTCGCCGGTTTCGTCAAAAACCGGGCAGAAGGCTTGGCAGAAGCCGCATTTCATGCAGGAGACCAGCTTGTCGTCCAGAGCCATCAACGAATTGGCAAGCCTGGTAAGATCGTTCATGCTCCAGCCCCAGTGCCGGACGGAAAGGTGTCTGCCGTCCATCCGGCTGCTTGAGATTTATGGTTCCGGCGCGACTAGAGGCCGCCCCGGCGGATTTTCTACCCACGGGCTCCGACGATTTTCTCCGGATTGAACAGACCCTTGGGGTCAAAGGCGTTGCGCAACCGGCGCGAAAACATGATGGAACCGTGTGAAGTCTCCTGCTCAAGCCACTGCTTTTTGGCAAGTCCAATACCGTGCTCGCCGGAAAGCGTGCCCTTGAGTTCAAGGCCGAGGTTGAAGAGATCGTCCACAGCCAGTTCCACACGGGCCCATTCCTGCTTGTCGCGCTTGTCGCAGAGGATGCCGGGATGCAGGTTGCCGTCGCCTGCGTGACCGAAAGTGGCGATGGTCACGTTGCGGTCCTTGGCGATCTTTTCCAGACCCGCGATCATGGCCGGGATCTTGGAACGGGGGACGGTGACATCTTCCATCATAAAAGTGGGTTTGGCGCGGGCGAGGGCCGGGATGGCAACGCGGCGGGCTTCCCAGATATTCTTTTTCTGTTCGGCGTCCTTGGCCACGACCACTTCCGTGGAGCCACAGTCCTTGAGCACCTTTTCCACCACGGCGGCGTCGTCCTCGACCTGGGCGGGATGGCCGTCCACTTCGACCAGCAGCATGGCGCCGGCATCGCGGGGCAGGCCGATCTTCACATAGTCTTCCACGTAGTTGATGGTGGCGTGGTCCAGGA
This sequence comes from Desulfovibrio sp. Dsv1, assembly GCA_000403945.1. Lineage (GTDB taxonomy): Bacteria > Desulfobacterota > Desulfovibrionia > Desulfovibrionales > Desulfovibrionaceae > Desulfovibrio. The sequence goes on along the minus strand of APFI01000304.1, from coordinate 4,575 downwards.
ATTCCAGCGTGCACGGCACCACGTGGGCGGAGATGATGGCGGCCACAGCCTTGGAGGCGGACTGCATGTCCGTGAACAGGGCCATCATGGCTTTGGATGCCTTCGGCGGGGGCACGAGCTTCAGGGTTACCTGGCTGGTGACGGCCAAGGTGCCTTCGCTACCCACCAGAAGAGGCGAAATGGCGTAGCCGGTGGCGCATTTCACGCAACGCGAGCCGCAACGCACCAAGTCGCCGGTATTGGCATAGACTTCCATGCCCATGACATAGTCTTTGGTGGTACCGTATTTCAGCCCGCGCAGGCCGCCCGAGTTTTCGGCCACGTTGCCGCCGATGGTGGACACGGACATGGAACCCGGATCCGGGGGGTAGAAAAGGCCCTTGGAGGCAATGGTAGCGGCCATGGGGGCGGTGATGACGCCGGGTTCCACAATGGCGTAGAGGTCTTCCTCGTTGATTTCAAGAATGCGGTTCAGGGCGGTGGTCAGGATGACGATGGTATCGGTGGTGTCCGGAATGGTGCCGCCGGAAAGGTTGGTGCCCGCTCCGCGCACGGTCATGGGAATGCCTTCCTTGTAGCAGAGCGCGATAATCGGGCCGAGCTGCCCGGTGTTGGTGGGGCGCACCACACCGCCGGGAATACACGGAGTCCACACGCAGGAGTCATACGAATAGTTCTGACGGTCCGCTTCACTGGTAAAGACATTTTCCTTACCGACAATGGCCTCGAATTCCTTGGCAAGGGAATCACTCAACATACATTTTCCCCAACAGGGTTAGAGGATTTCTTGTGAGCGAGATGCTCAGGCGCGCACTTGCTTGGCCAAACGCTTCCGCAAATTTTCCGCCACAACAGCGGGGTCGATCTTTACGCGGGCGATGCCGCTGTTCATGGCGGCCTTGGCCGTAGCCTCAGCAACCATGGGGGCCACATCGGGGTTGAGAGTGGAAGGAATGATCATCTGCGGGCCCAGCTCCTCGGGTTTGACCAGATCAGCCAAGGCGTAAGCTGCGGCGATCTTCATGGCGTCATTGATGTCTGTGGCGCGCACATCGATGGCGCCGCGGAAGATGCCGGGGAAGGCCAGAACATTGTTGATCTGGTTCGGGCAGTCGGAACGGCCGGTGGAAACCACTTTGGCACCGGCGTCATAGGCGCGCTGCAGGGGCCATATTTCCGGAACGGGGTTAGCCTGGGCAAAGACGATGGGATCCTTGGCCATACTGCGGATCATGTCTTCGTTCAGGGTGCCGGGAGCAGAAACGCCAATGAAGACGTCCGCGCCCTTGATGGCTTCGGCCTGGCCGCCCTTGACTTTGCCGGGATTGGTGCGCTTGGCGATCTCGTCCTTGTAGGGATTCATGCCTTCCGGGCGGCCTTCCCAGATGGCACCCCTGGAGTCGCACATGATTACGTTTTTGAGGCCCACGGCCATGAGCAGCTTGATGATGGCGATACCCGCCGCGCCCGCGCCGCTGGTGACCACCTTGACGTCTTCCAGTTTCTTGCCCACCACTTTCAAGGCGTTGATCAGGCCCGCCAAGGTGACCACAGCGGTGCCGTGCTGATCGTCATGGAAAATGGCCCCCTTGAAGATGCCGCGTTCCTTGAGGCCGTCTTCAATGATGAAGCATTCGGGAGCCTTGATGTCTTCAAGGTTCACGCCGCCGAAGGTGGGGGCCATGAGTTCGATTATCTCGATGATCTTTTGCGTGTCCTTGGTATTGACGCAGATGGGAAAGGCGTCCACATCGCCGAAGGTCTTGAAAAGCAAGGACTTGCCTTCCATAACCGGCAGGGCCGCCGCAGGACCGATGTCACCCAGACCCAGCACGGCCGTGCCGTTGGAAACCACGCAGACGAAGTTGGAGTGGTTGGTGTAGACGTCCAGCATCTCGGGGTTTTTGTTGATTTCCATGCAGGGTTCGGCAACGCCCGGCGAATAGGCCAGCGTCAGGTCATCAGTATCCCGCACGGGTACTTTGACCCGGACCTCGATTTTCCCCAAGTTGTCCTTGTGCATGGACAGGGCTTCTTCACGCAAATTTTTGATCCGAGACATGTGTTCTCCTTGGACGCATCCGGTTGGCGGAGCCGGAATGTCGCAGTGCATTCGCGCATCAGACGGCCCCGGTTGAGGGGGCTCCGGGCGCGCGTCGCCCGGAGCCCAAAGCGGCAAGACCGCTTTATTTGTTGTTCTTGGCGTCGATTTCAGCCTGGGCGGCCAGAATGTCGCGCGCGTTGTCGTACACGGGCGTGTCAACCATCTTGCCCAAATAGGACACGGCGGCCTTGCCCTTGGCGAGGCCTTCTTCCTCGAACACCTTCACCACGCCGCGTGCCCATTCCACGTCGGCCGGGTCGGGGGCGTACAGACGGTTGGAAGGCTCCACCTGGCTGGGGTGGATGATCATGCGACCGCCGTAGCCCATCTGCAGACCGTCGCGCACGTTGCGCTCGAAAGCTTCAGTATCCTGGAAGGAGACGAATGGGGCGTCAATGGCCACAAGGCCGGAGGCGCGGCAGGCGATGGCCACCTTGGCGCGGCCCCAGAGCTGTTCCACGGCTTCGTTGGTGATTTTGACGTGCATGTCGCGGCAGTAGTCCACAGCGCCGAAGATGGCGTTGACGTTGCGTGGGCTGGCCATGCAGCACTCATAGGCGTTCATGACGCCCTTGGCGGTTTCAAGCAGCATGGAGATCTTCACCGAGCCGATTTCCATGCCGCGGCGGCGTTCCAGTTCTTCCAGCTTCCAGGCCAGACGTTTCACGTCGTCGGGATGACCGGTTTTGGCCAGGGTGACGCCGTTGAGGCCGGGCTGCACCACAGCTTCTAGGTCGTCGTTGGTCATTTCGGTTTCCCAGTTGTTGATGCGCACGTAGATTTCAGCGCCGCTCACGCTTTCCTTGGCGATCTTGTTCATGTTCTCGACGATCATCCGACGGGCGTTTTCCTTCTCGGAAGGGGGAACGGCGTCTTCTAGGTCGAGCGTGATGATGTCGGCCGGGATGCTGGGGGCTTTGCCAATAAATTTGGGATTGTTGCCGGGCACATAAAAGATAGAACGCATAACAGCCATGTGAAGACTCCTGTGGATAAAAGTCGTCTGAAAAAAAACTCTGCCACGTCAAGCAAGCGACATTTGTTCCGGCGCGCATTCCCCACTCTCGGGAGTACTCCGGGGCGGGGCGGTCCCTTTTGGGAGCCGGCCCGCACAAAACCGTCTGCGCCATGCCCGCCTGCCCGGTTTGTGACCGGGCCGCGCTGCTTTTTGCCGTTTCATTTTGAATAGATCATTGCTATTAATAAGTCAACATGTCATACCAAAAAAGAACAAAGAAACTTTGGCCTTTCGCCCTTAAAGTTGTTCAGCCAAGTTTACAAAACCGTGCCGACCGGGCACACTAAGCCAGCTGGCATAGTTTTTTCATCAATTTTTTACAACTTACCACGATGCGCATGAAAAACAACTATACAGAAATACTTGGGAACAGGCGGCGCAATATTCAGCGCCCGCGCGTGCATACCGAGGTATTGGCCTGTCTTTTGGAGGATATCCGGGCCGGGGTTTACCAGAAAGGCCAGAAGCTGCCTTCCGAGCGGGAGCTCATGGATGAATTTGGCGTAGGGCGGCCCGCAGTGCGTGAGGCCCTGTCCACTTTGGGGCGTATGGGTCTGATCGAAATTTCGCCAGGCATGCGCGCCCGGGTCTGCAAGCTTACGCTCAAGCCCCTGCTGGGCGAAATGCGCGCCACATTGCAGATTTATTCCAGTTCGACGGACGGCTGGCGACAACTCCATGACCTGCGCCTCTTTTTCGAAACCTCCGTGGCCCGGCAACTGGCCCGTCAGGTGACGGACGACCAGTTAAGATCGCTGCGGGAAATTCTCGTCAATCAACGAAATTTTTTGGACAGATCGGAGATCCGCTCCTTTGCCGAAGCGGATATCGCCTTTCACCGCGCTCTGGTGGAATTTATGGGGAATCCTTTTCTCAGCCTGCTGGCCGAGGGCTTCGGGGGCTGGCTGATTACGCCCCTGTATGCTTCCATGCAGGTGCGGCGGCAGAGCGAACGCTCGTACACCGCGCATGTGGCCGTGCTTGAGGCGTTGAAAGAGCGGAATCCGGATCTGGCCGAGCAGGCTATGCGCTTGCATCTGGAAGAGATGCGCGGCATTTATCTGGTGGACCTGATGGCCGCGCGGGCGGCCGGTAAAGGCGGCGAGGACTTTGCCTCTCTGGATCCGGCATTGCCGTCTCAGCCGGACGAGCAGGAATTTCCGCCTCTGACGTTCGGCGCGCCGGAGCGTACGCCGGGGTAGGAGGAACTTGTAGCGGTGAGACCGCCGCGCCATGACACGGCGAAGCCCGCATGGAGCAGAACAATGTTTAAGATGTACATTTTTAACATTTGAAGACGCCCGCTCCGGAGCTTTATAGCGCAAAGAAATTGCGTTTACGCCTTTGTGGCGAACGGTTTGCTCTCGCATCCACCAAGACAATCTAAAAAGCAAAGGATCTTGACTAGAAGTCATTTCATAATTCCAGAAAAGGTCATGAAAATCGTGTAATC
>APFI01000303.1 GCA_000403945.1 Desulfovibrio sp. Dsv1 | reverse complement strand
ATGAAATTCGATTACACGATTTTCATGACCTTTTCTGGAATTATGAAATGACTTCTAATCTATTCGGCTTAGCTAGGACAGCCCCTTAATTAAGATAAAAAATAGCGGGGCGGGCGAGGCATATTGCGCGTCCGGTGCGGCGGAAAAGAGCCCTTTCTTGAGCGGATCTGCGGCGGTTCGCCGGGCTTTGAAACGCGTGGCGTCGATCATTAACCGTCCACCATTTTTACAAAATTTCCGTAACGCCGACCCCTCCCGCTCATGTTCCGCGCAAGCCGGGGCGGGACTTGCCAGAACGGAAAAAATGCAGGATTCTCCGGTGTCGGGCCGCACGGCGGCCCTGGAACTAAAGGAGCGTTTATGCCGGGTTGTGTGCGCTATCCCGCGCCGGGCTGCATTGTGGAATACATGGAGGGCAATGCCGTCCAGATCGCCATGGTCACCGAAGAAGGGGGGGGCCGCCTGCGTCTTTTGCTGCCTAACCGGCGGGAAACCCGGCTCACGGCGGCGCGCCTGCTGCCTTGGCTCGGGCCGCTGCACACGGCGGACGCCGGTCGGGAAGAGGCGGTGCGCCTGCTGGAAACGCACAAAAAGGCCAGAGAGGATCTGGCCGCCGCCGTGCCGGTCATGGAGGTCTGGGAACTGGCTCAGGGCGAGGTGGCGGCGGCTCCGGCCCAGTGGTTCGCCGAACTCTTCGGTAGCGAGCCGGGCCCGGATCAGGTGGCCGCCTACGGCCGCGCTCTGCTGGCCTGTAAAAGCCATTTCCGTTTTCAACCGCCGGACTTTCAGATTTTTCCCGCCGAGACGGTGGAAAAACGTCTGGCCGAGCAGAAAGGCCGAGAAGAGCGTGAATCCCTCATCGCGGGCGGCGTGGCTTTTTTCCGTCTGCTCTGGGATGTGGCCTGCAAAAAACGCCCTCTGCCGTCCTCCGGCACGGAGGGCGCGTCCGAATGGCCCGCGCCGGAAGTGGCGGAGCGCCTCAGGGAATTGCTGCGCGCCCGGATGATTGATCCGGAAAGCCAGGAACACGAAGCCCTCTGGCGCATGCTGTCCAAAGGCCTGCCCGACGTGCCCCATCTGCCCCTGCAACTGCTGATGGCCTGGGGCGAACTGCCCCCGCATTACAATTTCTGGCTGGACCGGGCCGATTACGCGCCGGGCGACGCATGGTGGCAGGACTACGTCGCCGAGGTGGAAGCCCTGGAACTGGCGGCGGGAGGTTCCGGCCCGAAAGCGGCGGATCTGCCGCTCTGCGACCTGCCCTTTGTGAGCATCGACAGCGCCAGCACCCGCGACGTGGACGACGCCTTTTTCGTCCAGAGCGAGGGCGCGGGCTTCAGCCTGACCCTGGCCCTGGCCTGTCCGGCCTTGAACTGGCCCTTCGGCGGGCCGCTGGACAAGGCCGTGTTGCACCGGGGCACGAGCATCTATCTGCCGGAAGGCACCTGCCACATGCTGCCCGAGCATCTGGGCACCCACGTTTTTTCTCTTGTGGCCGGCGAGCCGCGCCCGGCGCTCTGTGTGTGGGTGGCCGTGGACCATGAGGGCCGGACTGGCGCGTGCGAGGTTTTCGTGGCCAGAGCGCGTCTGGTCGCCAACCTGACCTACAAGGACAGCCAGGCCGTGCTGGACGCGTTTGCCGCGCAAGACCCGGAGATATCCGGCGGCGTGGACGCGACCCCACCGGACAATCCCGCCGCGCCCCACGCGGAACTGCTGCGTCTGGGCCTGGAACTGGCCCGGCGCCGGCAGACGGCGCGCATCAACGACGGGGCCGTGATCATGGACCGGCCCGATCCGGTGATCCGCCTGGAAGGTGAAGGCGCGGACCTGCGCGTGGAAGTGCTTGCCGACGATCCGTCCCCGGACGCCCAGATGCTGGTGGCGGAAATGATGATCCTGGCCAGCACCGCCGTGGCCCAATGGGCGCGGGATCGCGGTCTGCCCATGCTCCACCGGACGCAGGACGTGGCTCTGCCCAGGGAATACGCGGGCGTCTGGACCGCGCCGCAGGACATGTCCCGGATCATGCGGGCCCTGACGCCTTCCAGGCTGGAAGTCCATGCCCGGTCCCACGCGGCGCTGGGCCTGCCCCGCTACACGCCCGTGACCTCGCCCCTGCGCCGCTACCCGGACCTTGTCAACGAGGCCCAGGTGGTGCATTTTCTGCGCACGGGCCAGGTCCGCTGGGACGAGAACGGCCTGGAGGAACTGCTGAACAGCCTTTCGCCCGTGCTGGAGGCCGCCGGGCAGGTGCAGCGCTTCCGCCCGCGTTACTGGAAGCTGCTTTTCTTCCGCCAGAAGGGGGACAAGGTCTGGTGGCCCGGCGTGATCACCGAGGAGAACGACGCCTTTGTCAGCGTGAGCCTGCCGGATCAGGGACTTTTCGTGCGCGGCAAGCGCCGGATGTTCGACGAGCGGGCCTGCCCCGGCATGGCCGTGGAAGTGCGCCTGGGCAAGGTGCATCCGCTGTATAATGAGATACAGGTTGTGGAGGCCGCCACCGTTGACGGATAGGTCTGCAGGCTGATCGCATTGAAAGCGCCTTGAAAAGGCGCTGGATATACTAGAAGTCATTTCATGATTCCCTGATGACTCTTCCGAGTAAAATCATGGAAAATG
>APFI01000302.1 GCA_000403945.1 Desulfovibrio sp. Dsv1 | reverse complement strand
TTGTACCACATCCTGTTGAGATTTTGGACTTTTTTATTCGGCCTTAGCCGGACAGCAATGATCGCAAATATATTCCACAGCAGCGAGAGTCCTGCTTCTCCTGTGCAGAAGTCGGTGAGGTGTCTGAGTTCCGAGGAGTTTCTGCTGTCCAGGGTAATGGCATTTACCGGGCAGACGCTTACGCAGTGCCCGCAGCGTACACAGAAGCCGCTTTTTTCCTCTACGGCTTGGGGAAGTCCGCCATGCATGGTGAGAACACCTTCCACGCAGTCTTCGGCACATCTGCCGCAGGCGACGCGGACCGTTGTGCTGAATTCGATGAACCGGGGTTTCCGGCTTGCCGAGGCAGGGTTTTTGGTACCGTCAGTCATGGAAGAGCCTTGTTGATCCTGTAAAAAGGGAAAAGGCGGGAAACGACACCGTTTCCCGCCCAGAAGAGAGGTGAACCTACTTGTATTCGGTGCGCTTTATGATTTCATCTTGGACACCCTTGTCCAGTCTGGTGAAGTAGGCGGAGAAACCGGCAACACGAACGACAAGATCCTTGTGCTGCTGGGGGCGAGTCTGCGCATCTACCAGCGTGTCGCGGGAAACGCAGTTGAACTGAATATGGCTGCCACCCCAGTCGAAGTAGGTCTTGATGAGGTCAAGCAGATTGCGTGCTCCTCTGGGGCCTTCCAGAGCCGAGGGCAGGAACTTCATGTTGAAATGGTTGGACACATACCACGTAGTGTCCAGAGCCTGTGCGGCAGACTTGATGAGCGCAGTGGGGCCTTCGGTATCGGTGCCGGGCGTAGCGGAGACGCTGCCGTCGGTAAAGGCCACACCTTTCTTTCTTCCGTTGGGGAAGGCGTTCATGATGGAACCGTACAGGTTGTGGAAAGACAGGGAATAGGCATCGAGGTAGCAGTGTTTGCCGTAGTAGTTCGGGCCGCACTCCGTGTAGATTTCCTTGAAGTCCTGGAACAGACGCTGCACGTAGGCGTCGTTTTCCGGGGTGTCATTGCCGTACTTGCCTACGTCCATGCACATTTTCTGCATAGCTTCATAGCCCATCCAGTCGGCTTCCAGGGCCTCACGCAGTTTGGCAATGGTGAACCTGTGCTGCTTGAATACCAGTTCGTGGATGGCGTGGAGGGCGTTGCCCGCATCGACCACGGTGGAGAGAATGGCCATGCCTTGGGGATACTTGTGGCCGCCAGCCTCTTCAGTTTTGCCGCTTTCGATGCATCCGTCGTGCAGGGCGGAACGGAAGATGCTGGGTACGATTTTTTCATGGGCCGCAGTGGAAAGATTGGAGTGGCGGCGCTGCACCGTCATTCCCGAGACGATTTGCCGGCGAACGGCTTCATAGAACTCTTCATAACTGGTGAAGTCGTCGGCTTCACCTGTTTGCGGACCGAGCTGTTTTTTTGTGGTAGGGTCCCATCCGTTGTAGAGGGCCAGTTCCACGAATTTGGCGGCGCAGATGGCATCTTCACCGGCAATGTAGGAACCGGCTTCGGCAACGCCGCTGGCCACGCAGCCGAAGTTGGCCACATTACGCGCTTCTTCGATGGTGACGCCGTCTTGGCCGAAGTGCAGCAGGTTGCGGGCTACGCCCACGGTCGTATTCATGAACTGCGGCTGTCCGCAGCCCGTGCGCACCACGTCCACAGCCTTCATGAGGTAGGCTGGTTCCATCATGGGCGTGTACCAGAGGGCCAGCGTGGGCTGGATGTTCTGCATTCTGGCCTGCACGTCCATGATGACCATTTCATAGTCGTTGCTGGCGTCCCTGCCGTCTGGCGTGAGGCCGCCGAGGCCTATGGTCTGACCGGTATGACCGGAAAGCGCCTTCTGATGGGCCATGCCGGAGTAGGTTCCGAGTTCCGTATGACGGATGAAGAGGAAGCAGGTGAGCTTGTTGGCTTCCTCTTCCGTGATGCGGCCTTCCTCCATGTCCTTCTTGTAGAAGGGGTACATGAACTGGCCGTAGCGGCCGGGAGAGTTTGCGCAGCCCATCTGCTCCATTTCCACCAGCAGATGCGCGAACCAGTAGGACTGTATGGCTTCGCGGAAGTTGGTGGCGGGGTTTTCCGGCACACGACGGCAGACTTCGGCCGTTTCCAGAAGTTCGGCCTTCTTTTTGGGATCGTTTTCTGCGGCGACAGTTTCTTCGCAGAGGTCGGCATAGCGGTTTGCCCACTTCACAAAGGCGTTGAGCACGATTTTTATGCCCTGAAGGAAGGCCAGTTTGTGATAGTCGCCGCTTTGATGTTTCAAAGCGGCGATGCTTGCATCCACATCGGCCATGATGCCCTTTACACCTTTGGTAAGCACCATGTTGTAGTTGGCACAACCGGAGCCTAGGGAAACGTTCATCACGTCATAGAGCATGCCGGAGCGGATGTAGGGACGAGGGTTGACTCCGTAGATTTTCTTGTAGTTAAGGTCTGCGTCATCACGGACGGTATGGCCTTTCCACTGGCGATAGACGCTCATCATGAGATTCTTGGTTTCATCGGGAATAATGATTTCACCAAGGGAGCATATCTTGGCCATGTCCATTTCATCCTTGATCCAATCGCAGCTCCATTCAGGATAGGCGTACAGACCGCAGCGTATGCTGGTGAGCGTTCCTACAATGGGGTTTTCATCAAGGAAGAGCTTCTTCGTCAGAAGCAGTCGTTCAAGAAGTTTGGCGCGAAGAAGTACAGGTTCCTCGCCGGGGTTTTCTTCATAAATCGATTTGAGAACACTGAGACGTTCCGGGTCCATCTGCTGATTGGTATCCGTGACAATGGACTTGCAATAGCGGATACGTTCGTCGGCGGTGGCCCAGTCTACGGCGTACATGCCGTGACCGCGTTCCAGAGCGGCTTTGGCCGCTTCAGTCTGTTTGACTCTAAACATGCGTGATTACTCCTTTGTGGGCATGAAGAAAAAAGGTCATTGTTTTTCTTTGCGCAAAAAGGATACCAATAATATTTTAATATGAAATTTCAATATATTAATATTTTTCTTGTTTTTTTTTGCAGATGCGATATGTCCTCCTTGGAGGACATTTTTGAGGACAAACAGAATACGTTGGAGGACAAGTCATGCAGCCGTGCCAGAAAGACTTCTTTTCCCAGGTGAGCATCAATACGGACGTTCTGACTCCCCTTCATACGGGTATAGCCATTTTCGACAAGAATGCCCTCCTTGTGTTCGCCAACGAGGCTTACCTCCAGATGTATAATCTGACGGGGAAGGAGTATATCGGCATTTCCGCGAAAGATCTTTTCGTTACGGCAACGCAGGGTATCATGGAGGTTCTAAAGACAGGGGAGAACAATTCCTGTACTTCCGTGACCGTGGACGGATTTTACGGCGTGACCTACCGTTTCCCCATAAGAAATGAGGTCGGCGAAATTATCGGCTGCATTACGGAAAATATTTCCGTGGCGCTCGACAAGACGCGCATCAATGAGATACGGCGCATCATCAACGAGCTTGAGACACAGGGGTCCCCATTCAGTGTGGCACCCTCGGCACAGACATCCTCTCTGGCGACCTTTGAAACCGTAGTGGGAGAGAGCGCGGCCATGCGTCTTCTAAAACAGAAGGGAAGCCGTTTCGCCCATTATGATGAATCTATTCTTATTCTCGGCGAAAACGGTACGGGCAAGGATCTGATAGCGCAGGCCATTCATTCCGCCAGTTCCCGCCGCTCCAAGAATTATATTACGGTTAACTGTGCGGCGCTTCCTTATGACCTTATTGAGTCCGAACTTTTCGGCTACGAAGCCGGAGCTTTCACGGGGGCGAGCTCTTCGGGAAAGAAAGGCAAATTCGAGCTAGCCGAGGGCGGTACCATTTTTTTGGACGAGATAGGGGAGCTGCCTCTGAAGCTTCAGGCAAAACTTTTGCGCGTGCTGGAAAACCATGAAGTGCAGAAGCTGGGCAGTCCCAACCCTCATTATGTGGATTTCCGTCTGCTTTCCGCCACCAACAGAAATTTGGAGCAACTGGTGGCGGAGGGGCGTTTCCGAGAGGACCTATTTTACCGACTGAATCTTTTTGAACTTGTGGTACCGCCTCTCCGGGAACGTCTGGCAGATATTCCTCTTCTTGCATATTCCATTATTCACGGCCTTCTCGGCCCGG
>APFI01000301.1 GCA_000403945.1 Desulfovibrio sp. Dsv1 | reverse complement strand
GCGGTGATCATGGATGTGGACGGCATGGAAAAGAGCGGCGCGGGCTTCGGCGTGGGGCCGGTGGACGCCCTGTTCAACGTCATCGCCGACATGGTGGGCCGCGAGCCGGAGCTGGAGCAATATGCCATCAACGCCATCACCGGCGGCACCGACGCTCTGGGCGAGGTGACCGTGCGCATCAGGGAGAACGGGCATTCCGCCGTGGGCCGGGGCACGCATCCGGATATTTTCGTGGCCAGCGCCAGAGCCTATGTGGACGCCCTGAATCATCTGGCAAAACGGGAAGAGGAAGGTTGTCGCCTTCACTGCCAACACGACTGACATTTGGCGTTTTTTGCCGCCCACGGTGTCAGACCGCGCGGCCCGGCTTGGTTACATAGTCGGCTATGCGCCCGTGCCGGGCCGCTTGCCTGCCTTGTCGGCGACGAAAAACGCACAAATGTCAGGAGGGAAGTGAACAAGTTTTTTTGTTTTGGAGATACAAGGAGTTTGAACATGCCTCAAACGCTTGCGCAGAAAATTTTGCAAGCCCATACCGACGAGGCCGTGCGAAGCGACGGCCAGATCGTTCAGTGTCGGGTATCCATGGTGCTGGCCAACGACATCACCGGGCCGCTGGCCATCAAGTCGTTTCGCGGCATGGGCGCGGAAAAGGTTTTCGACAAGGGAAAAATCGCCCTGGTCATGGACCATTTCACGCCGCAGAAGGACATCGACTCGGCCAATCAGGTGTTGATCAGCCGCAAGTTCGCGGAAGAGCAGGGCATCACTCACTATTACGAGGGCGGCGACTGCGGGGTGGAGCACACCCTGCTGCCCGAGCAAGGGCTGGTGGGCCCCGGTGATCTGGTCATCGGCGCGGACAGCCATACCTGCACCTACGGCGGCATCGGGGCCTTCGCCACGGGCATGGGCTCCACAGACATCGCTGCGGCCATGGCCCTGGGCGAAACCTGGCTCAAGGTGCCGCCCACCATCCGGGTCAACATCCGGGGCGAGATGCCTCGCTGGTTGCGCGGCAAGGACCTCATGCTGCTGCTCATCGGGGCCATCGGCGTGGACGGGGCTTTGTACAAGGCCCTGGAATTCGGGGGCCCGGTCATTGACGCCCTGGATGTGGAAGGCCGCCTGACTATGGCCAATATGGCTATTGAGGCCGGCGGCAAGGCGGGCCTTTTTGCCGTGGACGCCCAGACCCGCGCCTATTGCGCGGAGCATGGCCGTCCCGGCCTGGACATGGAACTGGCCGCCGACCCGGACGCGGTCTACGAGCGCGTAGTGGACATCGACGTCACGGGCCGGGAGCCGGTGGTGGCCTGTCCGCATCTGCCCTCCAACGTGAATCCCGTCTCCGAAGTCGGGGACACGCCCATCCAGCAGGTGGTCATCGGTTCCTGCACCAACGGCCGCATCAGCGACATGCGCGACGCGGCGGCGGTGCTGCGCGGCCGCAAGGTGGACAAAAAGGTGCGCTGCATCGTGCTGCCTTCCACGCCCACAGTCTGGAAGCAGTGCTTGAAGGAAGGCCTTATGGAAGTCTTCATGGACGCGGGCTGCATTGTGGGTCCCTGCACCTGCGGGCCCTGCCTGGGTGGCCATACCGGCATTCTGGGCGACGGCGAACGCGCTGTGGCCACCACCAACCGCAACTTCAAGGGTCGCATGGGCAGCCTCTCTGCCGAGGTTTACTTGGCCAGCCCGGTGGTGGCGGCGGCGAGTGCTGTGGCGGGTAAGATCGCTTCCCCCGATGCATTTTAAAGGCGTATCGGATGGAACTGTGCGGCTGTACTAAAAGTTTCAGGAAAGATGGGAGGGAAGAGGGGGAATCCTTTTTTCAAAGGGTTTCCTTCCCTCAAATCTCTCCAGAGGGTCAAAGTATGAACTACAAAGGCAAGGCCCACAAAGTGGGCGAACATATTGATACGGACGCCATCATTCCGGCGCGTTTTCTGGTGACCAGCGACGCCAAAAAGCTGGGCGAGAACTGCATGTCCGGCCTGGAGCCGGACTGGGTCAAGCGCGTGGCGCCGGGCGACATTCTGGTGGCCGGGCGCAACTTCGGCTGCGGTTCCTCGCGCGAGCATGCGCCCATTGCCATTCTGGGCGGGGGTATGTCCGTGGTCATCGGCCACAGCTTCGCGCGCATCTTCTACCGCAATGCCTTCAACATGGGGCTGCTGCTCATGGAAGTGGGCGATGAGGTGGACAAGCTCAACGACGGCGATGAGCTGGAAATCGACGCCGCCACGGGCCGCATCTGCGACCTGACCAACGGCGCGGAAATCACCTGTCCGCCGCTGCCTCCGTCCATGTCCGTCATTCTGGCCAAGGGGGGATTGGTGGGCTATGTGAAGGAACGCTTGGCCAAGGCGTAACGGTTTTTTGCTGGGGAGACTCCTTTTCAAAAGGGCCCCTTTCCCCGCGATGTCATGTCCAAAAAAGGATTATTCAATGAATAGGATCATCTGCCTGCTGCCCGGTGACGGCATCGGTCCGGAAATTTTGGCTCAGGGAGCCAGTGTGCTGGCGGCTGTGGCCCAGAAGTTCGGCCACATGTTTGATTTTGACGAAGCCCTTATCGGCGGGGCTGCGGTGGACGCCACTGGCTCTCCCCTGCCGGATGAAACTGTGGAAAAATGTCGCAAGGCCGACGCCGTGTTCCTGGCCGCTGTGGGCGGCCCCGGATGGGACGGTCTGAAGCCGGAGCAGCGGCCCGAAAAGGGCCTGCTGGGCATCCGCAAGGCCTTGGGCCTGTTCGCCAACCTGCGTCCGGCCCTGCTGCTGCCCGAACTGGCCGGAGCCTGCCTGCTGCGCCCGGACGTGGCGGCCAAGGGCCTGGACCTGATCGTGGTGCGGGAGCTCACGGGCGACATCTATTTCGGTGAGCCGCGCGGCGTGGAAATGCGCAACGGTCGCCGCACGGGCTACAACACCATGATTTATGACGAGGAAGAGATCCGTCGTATCGCCAAAGTGGCCTTTGAGACGGCCCGCCAGCGCCGCCGCAAGGTCTGCTCCGTGGAAAAGAGTAATGTGCTGGAGACATCGTGTCTCTGGAAGGAAGTAGTGCTGGAAACCCACAAGGACTACGCCGACGTGGAGCTTTCCCACATGTACGTGGACAACGCGGCCATGCAGCTGGTGCGTGATCCCTCGCAGTTCGACGTAATTCTCACCGGCAACATCTTCGGCGACATTCTCTCCGATGAAGCCTCAGTGATCACCGGCTCCTTGGGCATGCTGCCCTCGGCTTCGCTGGGCGCGTCCGGTCCGGGCCTGTTCGAACCTGTCCACGGCTCAGCGCCGGACATTGCGGGCCGGGACAAGGCCAACCCGCTGGCCGCTATTCTTTCCGGGGCCATGCTGTTGCGTCTGGGCTTTCATCTCGCCGAAGAGGCGGAGTGCATTGAAAACGCCGTGCGCCGCGCCCTGCGCGACGGCTTCCGCACCGCCGACATCATGGAGCCGGGCATGATCCAGGTGGGCTGCGAGGCCATGGGACGCAAGGTCATCGAGAGGTTGTGACGACGAAAGGCGGGTGCGCAAGCGCCCGCCTTTCGGATCTGCGGAGAGGGAGATGTGCATAGCCATAACACTATATTTTCCCTGATGCTGATCTGTTGATTGCCTTTCTGACTCAGTAATGTTGTTGCAAAGATACGCGAAATGAGATATGGGAAGTGGTGAATGGAACGACATTTGATACAATACAACTTTAGAGACAGTGAGGCTCAACTCAGAGAGTACATGGATCTTCTGGAGAAATGTACGGGAAATATCTGACATGTGGATATCTTGACTGCGGTGTGGAGGATTTTTTAACAGTGTGTTTTCAGATTCAGAGACATGCACGACCCATTCCACCAATGGCCTTTCGTGAATTTTTGTTGCGCGTGGACTATTTTATTTCCCGGTGTGCTGAAAGCCTGCGCCCGGGCAGCCTGAACAGGTTCGTTATGCAGTTGTGGGGGCGGCCGGGAAACGGACCGAAAGTCGGTGAAACTCCATGTACGAAAATTTGTTTCAGACATGCTCCTGATGTAAAAATTTTCGGATCTGCCCGCCCAGCATGACCAGCAGCACTGATGCCGCGATGAGGGGCACGCCGCCCGTCAGGGAGGAGCTGAAAGGCTCCCCGAATACTAGGGT
>APFI01000300.1 GCA_000403945.1 Desulfovibrio sp. Dsv1 | reverse complement strand
GAGAACAAGGTGCATGTTTTCACGGCCACAGCCATTCTGGTGGCCTGCGGCGGTGCGGTCAACATCTTCCGCCCGCGCTCCACCGGTGAAGGCAAGGGCCGTGCCTGGTATCCTGTGTGGAACGCCGGTTCCACCTACACCATGTGCGCCCAGGTCGGCGCCACGCTGACCATGATGGAGAACCGCTTCACCCCGTCCCGTTTCAAGGATGGCTATGGCCCGGTCGGCGCCTGGTTCCTGCTGTTCAAGGCCAAGGTGCAGAATGGATTGGGAGAGTTTTATGCCAGCGGCGACTTTGCCAAGGCAGAGCTGGCCAAGTACATGCCCTACGGCCAGTCTCCGGTTACCCCGACCTGCCTGCGCAACCACCTGATGCTGGAAGAACTGAAGGCTGGTCGCGGCCCGATCTACATGGCGACCGACGTGGCCCTGAAGGCCTTTTTGGACGCCCAGAAGGAAGCCGGCAAGGACGACAAGGAGATCAAGAAGTTCTGGAAACACCTCGAATCCGAGGCCTGGGAAGACTTCCTGGATATGTCCGTCGGCCAGGCCGGTCTGTGGGCTGGCATGAACATTGAGCCGGAAAAGATCGGCTCCGAAATTATGCCGACCGAACCCTACATGCTGGGTTCCCACTCCGGTTGCTGCGGCATCTGGACTTCCGGCCCCGAAGAGGACTGGGTGCCCAAAGTCGATGGCCCGCGTTCGCATCAGTACAAGTGGGGCTACAACCGCATGACCACGGTTGACGGTCTGTTCACCGCCGGCGACGGCGTGGGTGCTTCCGGACATAAGTTCTCCTCCGGTTCCCATGCGGAGGGCCGCCTCGCCGCCAAGCAGATGGTCCGTTACTGCCGCGATCACAAGGACTTCAAGCCCGAACTGGCCCAGACGCCCCAGGAGCTGGCCGACATGATTTATGCGCCGGTCAAGCGGTACCATCAGTTTGAGGGCGCCTCCACGGCAGCGGATGTCAATCCGAACTACTGCAAGCCTGCCGGTCTGATGATGCGCCTGATGAAGGCCACGGACGAGTACGGCGGCG
>APFI01000299.1 GCA_000403945.1 Desulfovibrio sp. Dsv1 | reverse complement strand
AAGGCCGCGCCCTTCGTGCTGAAGGCGCTCCTGCCCATCAAGGCGGCGATTCTGGGGCTGGGCTGGCCCGTGTGGGCGCTCATAGCCGCCGTCGCCGCGCTCTATGCCGCCTACCAGAGCAACCTCGGCGGCATCGGGACCGTGGTGAACCGCTGGGCGCGGAACATCGGGCTTGTGGTGCGCGGCGTCATGGCCGTCTTTGAAAGCCTCAAGGGCTCAACCTTCGAGATACGCGGGGAGCTTGCGCGGGACATACAGGCGGCGGGGCTGGAACGCTTCGTGGTGACGGTCGCCAAGGCGGTGTTCCGCATCAAGGAATTTTTCACGGGCCTGTGGGACGGCCTTGATTTCAGCGGGGCGATCAATGCCATCATGCCCGCCGTGCAGATACTGCGCGGCCTGTTCGACACGCTGGGCGCGGCTGTGGCCTCCGTGTTCGGCGTGGAGATCAGGAGCGCAGCAGGCGACGCCCGGAGCCTTGGAGAAGCGCTGGGCGGGGCGTTGAGCTGGGGGATGGAGGCCGTGGCCACCTGCGCCACCAATCTCGCGCGGGGGCTGGACACGCTGGTTTCCCTGTTCCGCTGGGTGGCCGCCGTGCTGACCGGGGACTGGGCCGGAGCCGCCGCGCAGGCGCAGCATATCTGGGACAACCTTTGCGCCTCGTTCATGAGCTTCGCCAACCTGTTCCGCATAGGGGACTGGATACGCAACGCCTGGACGCAGGCCACGGAATTCCTTTCCAGCATCAACCTCTTTGAATCGGGGCAGCGCCTCCTCGACACGTTCAAGGAAGGCATCATGGCCAAGGTGGCGGAAGTCAAGGCCATGTTCTCCGACGCCCTCGCCAGCCTGCGGAACCTCCTGCCCTTCTCGGACGCCAAGGAAGGCCCGCTGTCCACGCTGACCCTTTCCGGCACGCGGCTCATGTCCACCTTGGGTGAAGGCATGGTGCAGGCCGCGCCAGCCCTCTACAAGACGCTGTCCGGGGCGCTGGACGGCATCAAGGGGGGCATTTCCAACTGGTGGAACGGGCTGTGGGGCAAGCCTGAAGTGCCCGCGCCGGACGGAGGCGCGGCGCAGGGGCCGAACATCCCCGAAGCGCCGGGGGCCGGGGCGGACGCCTCGGAGGAACAGGCCCGCAGCTTCCGGCAGGACGGGCATCAGGCCGCCGCGCCCGCCGCGTGGACGCTGCACATCGCCAACATCACCCTGCCCAACGTGAAGAACGCGCAGGACTTTTACAATGACTTGCAGGCGGCAGCGACGGAATACGGGGAGGGCATGGCATGAAGCTCCTGACCTTTGAGGACGGCGTCGTGCGCATCGACGGGGAGGAGCTGCCCGGCATCCTCTCGGACATGCGCGTTTCCGGCAAGGTGCGCTTCGACGAGCAGGAGGTGGACAAGGCCAGCGGCAAGAAGAAGACGCCGCAGGGCTGGGAGGACGCGGACATAAGCCTGACGCTGTGGCTGCCCACGGACGAGGAAGGCACCTGCTATGACAAGGCGGAAATCCTGAACGGCTGGTTCAAGAAGGCGGACGGCAAGGCAAACCCGCAGATATTCACCGTGGCCAACCGGCACCTGCTGGCGCGTGGCGTGCGGCGCGTCGTGTTCTCCCGGCTGGACACCGCCGAGAACTCGCAGACGGACGACATAAAGGCCACGCTGGCCTTCGTGGAGCACAACCCGCCCATCATCAAGCAGGAACGGGCCGTGGCGAAAACGCCCTCACCCGGCGACCTCAAGAAGAAAAGCGGTTCCGGCAACGATGGCAAGGGCGGCAACGGCGCAAGCTCCGCTGCGGAGCCAGAGGCCGTGATTTCGGGGGATCTCTCGTGATCGAGGGGCTGAACCTCCGCTGCGACGTGGGGCCTGTGGAAGTGGTGCGTTCCCCGCTGATCGAGATAGTTTCGCGCCGCAGGGCCGTGGTGAGCCGGGCGACGGTGGTCGTGCCCGACCCGGAGGGAACGGTGCGGGCGGCGCTTGCCGTGGGGCAGGAAGTGACCGTGCGCTGGGGCTACCGTGGCGAGGAGATACTCTGGCAGGAATGGTTCGGGACGGTCGAGGCCATCGACCAGCCCCGCTCGGACGATGAGGCGGCGGACGCGCTGACGGTGCGGTGCGTGGGCTTGGAAAAGGCGCTGACCACGACCCTCGTGACGGAAAGTTTCTACCGGGAGCCTGCGGACGCCGTCGCCCGCCGCCTGCTGGCCCGGACGGGCCTTGACGTGGGCGCGGTGGACGTGCCGGGCGACATCCTGCCGTATCAGGTGTTTTCGGGCGTCAGCGTGGCGCGGGCCGTGAAGCAGCTTTCCGGCACGCTGGAGCGCGGCTACGGGCACGACATGAGCCGCCATGCCCTCTGGCTTGGGGCGTCGGGGCTGACATGGAGCGCCGGGGACGAGCCGGGCGACGTGTACCGCGTGGCCACGGCGGAGAACCTTCTGGCGCATACGCCGCCGCAGACGCCGGGCGGCGTGGGCGTGGTGACGGCAGTGCCGCTGCCGGGGCTGACGCACAGCCGCCTCGTGCATGTCAGCGACACGCGCCGGGGCGTGGACATAACGGCCCGCGCCCTCGACGTGGTGCATACGTTCAAGGCGGGCGGCAACGCCACGCTTGTCACATACGGCACGGAAACGGGGTGGAGCTGATGGACGAACAGCAGGGCAAAAGGGATTACGTGGGGCTGATCCGGCGCATGGTGGAAATGGCCATGCCCGACCTGCGGCACTATTACAGGATGCCCAAGAAGGGCAAGGTCGTGGCCGTGTACGCCTCGGACGGCCAGTACTTCGCGGACGTGCAGCCGCTTCGGAACGACGAAAGCCCGGACCCGAAGGAACCCGTGGTGCCGCGCGTGGCCATCCCCGTGACGTGGGGCGGGCCGGATCGCGGCGTGGTCTGCCCGCCCGTGGAGGGCACGCTGTGCGACATCATGTACTACGACGGCGACCCCAACGCGCCCGCCATATCCAACCTGCGCTGGGGCGGCGGCAACAACGCGCCCAAGGCCGAGCTGAACGAGTTTGTCATTCAACTTGAGAACGGCGTGGAAATCCGCATCGACAAGAAGCGGCACATCGTGACGCTGACCCCGGAGGACGTTCGGACGGAGGCCGGGAAGGGCTGGACGATCAAGGCCGGGGAGTCCGCGAACATAGAAGCGGGCAGCATTGCCCGCCTGAAGGCCCCGGAGATCGAACTGTGCGGGCACATCACCTGCCGGTCGCATGACGGGGAGGGAAAGGGCTTCGCGGAGTTCGAGGGCAACGTCCGCATCAACGGCAATCAGGAAGTCACGGGCGACACCTCCACGGGCGGAGACAGCGTCGTTTCCGGCAACTCGCAGGCGGGCACCAGAAGCGGCGGCCCGTGCCCGCATTGACGCAGAAAATACCTTGCATGGTACGCGCCCTTTCCGGGCGCTTTTTCGTTTCCGGGATACAGTTTCCGCATGGCAGACACAGACCTTTGGGGACAGGACATAGCGCTTGGCGCGGACGGGCAGGCCAAGGTGGCCGCCAACGGCGAACTGGTGCTGACGGAAGGCGTGGACACGGGCGTGCAGGACATCCGCCTGCGGCTGTTCACGCGGCTGGGCAGCCTGTTCTATGACCGCGCCTTCGGCTCCCTGATCCACGACTGGATACTGGAGGATTCCACGGCGGCGACCCGCGCGGCCTTCGAGGCCGAAGTGGTCATGCGCATAGAGGAAGACCCGCGCACCGTGGTGGGGTCCGTGCGTTGCGAGGTGACGGCGTGGGACGAACGCAGCATCACGGCGCTGGCAAGCTGGCGCTTCATTGACGAGGACACGCCCATAAACCTCGTGCTGCAGGTGAACAAGCAAACGCTGGAAATGGTGGTGCAGGATGCCGACCCAAGAGAAAACAGCCTTACCCCGCGTTTCACGGACGATTAACGAGATCCGCGCCGCCGTCTACGGCTATGTGGAAGAGGCGCAGACGGCCCTTGCCGAGAGGGGCTACCTCCCGACGCGGCTGAACCTCAACAAGGGCGTGGTGCGCGGCCTTCTGGAAATCTACTGCTGGGGCTACTGGCAGATTTACACGCTTCTGCAGCGCCTGCTGCTGCAGGTAGCCCCGGCCTACGCCACGGGGGAATGGCTGGACCTGCACGCTGACGGCGTGGCCCTCGTCCGCCGCGCGGCCACCAAGGCGCGGGGCCTCGTGCGCTTCTTCCGGGCGGCGGGCACCAGCATCGACGCCAACGTGACCATCGCAGCCGGGCGCATCGTGCGCACCCTGCCGGACGGGGCCGGGGAGGTTTACCGCTACGCCACCACGGCGCGGGCCGTGCTGCCGTCCGGCGCGGAGTACGTGGACGTGGAGGTGGAGGCGGAGGAATACGGGGCCAAGGCCAACGCCAGCGCCGGGCAGATCTGCGAGCTGGTGACGCCGGTGACGGGCATCGGGGCCGTGTCCAACCCTTCGGGCTGGCTGACCTCCGAGGGCGCGAACGAGGAGACGGACGCGCAGCTTCAGGAGCGCTACGCCCTGCAGTGGCAGGCCAACAACGGCTGCACCAAGTACGCCTACATGGCGTGGGCGCTGACCGTGGAGGGCGTCACCTCCGTTTCCATCCTCGACCGGCACCCGCGCGGACAGGGCACGGTGGACGTGGTGGTGCGCGGCGCGGACGTGCTGCCCACGGAGGCGCTGCTGGAGAAGGTGCGTGCCGCCATCGCCCCGAACACGCCCATAAACGACGACTGGCTTGTGAAAGGGCCGTCGCCGGTTCCCGTCGTCATTGAAGGGGCGCTGGAATACGTCGCGGGCGACCCGGACGCCATCAGGGCGCAGGCGGAGAACCGCATCCGGGCGCTCTTCGCGGAAACAAGCGACGTGGACGGGGTGAGCGCCCTGCAGATCGGGCAGGACGTGCCGCTGGACCTCCTGACGCATACGGTCATGGCCGTGCCGGGCGTGAAGCGGGTGACGTGGGCAAGCCCGGCGCAGGATGTGCTGCCGGTTCCGGCGGACGGCGTGGCGTGCCTGGAAAGCCTGAGTTTGCACACCGTCATGGCGGAGGAAATGTAGGTGTCCGAGTTCTGGAAATACTTTCACGACCGGCTGGCGTGGCCGCTGATTCATGCGCCCGGCCCCCTGCAGGGCTTGGCGCGGGGCGCGGCGCACGCGCTGGATTCCGCGCGGGACGACATCGTGTATTTTCGCCGCCAGTGGTTCCCGGAACTGTGCGAGGCGGCGCTTGTGCCGGGGTTCGGCGCAAGCCGTGGCCTTGTGCGGCATCCGAAGGAAACGGCGGAACAGTTCCGTGCCCGCGTGGTGGGAGCCTTTCGCTGGCACCGTCTGGGCGGCAAGACGCCGGGCTTGCCGCAGATACTCGAATTCTACGGCTTCAGCGCGCTTTCCGCGGACAGCCTGCGCCGCTTTCAGCCCTCGCGCTGGGCGGAATTCCAGATCGGCCTCGCCACGCCGGTCACGCAGGAAGAGCAGGACGCGCTGCTGGCGGACCTCGACACCCTGATCCGGCTGGTGAACGAGTACAAGCCCGCGCGGTCCGTTCTGGCCCGGATCTACACCTCGACCTACAACTGGCAGCCCACGGTCTGGAGCGAAGGCCCCGCATGGTCGGAGGGCTTCTGGTCGCATTTTTCCGGCGTTCCCTACGGGGACGAGGGGGGCAGGCTGATCGTCTCCCTCGGCATGGTGCGCCGCTCGCAGGCGGAGGCCGCGTATGGCGACCGCCGGGCGGGGCTGGGCATCGTGAGCGCCACCGGGGCGCTGGCCCCGTGCATTGACCGGACCGTGTGGAGCCAGTCCGCATGGTCGGACGTGTTCCCGCGCAACCACGGCTTCACCGTGGGCGAGCTTGTCAGCCTGCACTGGTGCGTGCACACCACGACCACCTGCGGCTGGGCCGGGGGCTGGGACGGCAGGCACTGGCGGGAATTCTCCGCATGGGACCGCATCCTGCCGAAGTGGCGTTTCCGGCACCGTTCGTGGGCCAGGGTCGAGGCCGTGTGGTCGTGGCCGGGCGATCCCGCATGCATCCACGGGAACGGAACATGGGGCGACGTGAACGCCTGCCTGGGGCGGCCTTCGGCCACGGTCATCGACAACCCGCCGCGCTGGGGCGACCCGTGGGGGCAGGATACGGGACGGCGCGAGCTGACCATCCCTGAACGCTTCCGCGCGGCCTCCGGGGTGACGGTGCCCGCCGTGACGCCGGGCGCACCGCAGGCTGGCGGTCTGGCCGTGCTGGCGCTGGGCGTCATGCCACGCCGCGAACGCGGATGGAAGGGCGCGTGGAGCGGGAAACAGTGGCTGGCCGACGTGTGCCTTGCGGGCATAACCGAACAACAAGGAGCGAAAGAGGAATGAGCCTTGCGACACTTACCAAGACGGGCCGCGCGGCCATAGCGAAGGCGCTGGCGGACCGCCCCCTGCATCTGGCATGGGGCGGCGGCCTCGCGGCATGGGACGCGGAGGGCGCGGAACTGCCCTCGCTGGTGAACGCCACGGCCCTCGTGAACGAGCTGGGGCGGCGCACGCCCGCCACGGTGGGCTTTGTGAAGCCTGACGACGAGGGGGACATCGTGATCCCGGTGAGCGTCGGGGCGGGCGGCGAGGTGCAGGATGCCCGCTACAGGAGCGTGGCCGGACCCTCGCCCTACCTGTATGTGCGCGTCAATTACAACTTCGAGGATGCCAGCAACGCGGTAATCCGGGAAATCGGCGTGTTCATGGACACGGAACTCAAGGCGGGCCTGCCCGCCGGGCAGCGTTATTTCACGCCGGGGGATCTGGCAAATCCCGGCCTGCTGGTGGCGGCGCAGATTGTCAGCCCGGCCATCAACCGTTCTCCGTCCGTGCGTCAGACCATTGAATTTGTCCTGCCCATCTAGGGGGTGAACCATGCAGACGAAAAGCGGCAAGAGCATAGACAATTACTGGAACAGGCATGACCCGGCCAGGCGGTATGTGGAGCTTCTGTTCCGCGACGGCTACGGGACGCAGGCGTCGGAAATGAACGAACTGCAAGGCATCTTTTCCTCCCGTGTGAAAGCCATTGCGGACAGCCTGTTCAGGGACGGGGACATTTTGCAGGACGCGCAGATAACGGTGGACGCGCAAACGGGTGCGCTCACGGCGGAAGCCGGTCTGGTGTACCTTTCGGGGGCGGTGTGGCCGGTGGAATCCGCGTCTTTCGTCATCCCGGTGCAGGGCACGGTATCCGTGGGCGTGCGGCTGAGGGAAAGCATCATTTCCGAGCTTGAAGACCCGGCGCTGTGCAATCCCGCCATCGGCAGTCGGGGCGAGGGGGAACCGGGAGCGTGGCGCAGGAAGGTGGAAGCCGTGTGGGGCCATGACGGGGACGGCGGTTCCGGGGAGTTCTACCCCATCCATACGGTTGACGACGGGGTGCCGCGCGCCAAGGAAACGCCGCCGAACCTGGACAGCTTCAACCAGGGCATGGCGCGTTATGACCGGGATTCCACGGGCGGCGGCACCTATGTTGCCAGCGGCCTGACCGTGCGGGCGGCGGAAGATTCAGGGGGCGGCGCGCAAGTCTACACGGTGGCCGAAGGCCGCTGCCGCGTGAACGGCTACGGCGTGGACCTGCTCACGTCGCGGCGTCTGTCCTACGCGGCGACACCGGACCTGCGCTTCATCGACACGGAAGTCATCGAGGCGGACGGGAGCGCGAAACAGCGCATCAACGTGGCGCATCCTCCCATCCGCGACATCACGGCCCTGCGCGTGACGCTGGAAAAAACGGTGTCCGTGGTCCACGGCAGCTACTCCGGCTGCGCGGATGCCCTGCCGGACACGTCCATCATGTCCCTGGTGGAAATCAGGCAGGGGGATACGGTGTACGAAGCCGGGACGGACTACAGGCGCACCGGGGACACGGTGGACTGGTCGCCCACGGGCAACGAGCCCGCGCCCGGTTCCACCTATCAGGCGACCTACACCTATCTGGACAAGAGCCTGACCCCGGAAGATGTGGATTATGACGGTTTTTCCGTTTCCGGAGCCGTGGCGGGCACGGGCATCATGGTGTCGTACAATCAGGCATTGCCGCGCATCGACCGGCTGTGCATTTCCGCCGACGGCGCGTTCTCCTGGGTTCAGGGCGTGGCGGCGGAATACAGCGCCAAGGCCCCGTCCGTCCCCGAAACGGCGCTGGCGCTGGCCAGCGTCCGGCAGACCTGGCGGGGGCAGGAAAGCCGCGAGGTGCAAAACGACGGGGTGCGCGTGGTACCGTTTTCGGACATTGAAGCTCTGGCCGCCCGTGTGGAATACGCCCTGCAGGAAGTGGCGCGGCAGCGTCTGGAGGCGGACGTGGCCACGCGCGAGGCCGGGGCGCGTGTGGGGCTGTTCGTGGACCCCTTGCTTGACGATTCCATGCGCGACCAGGGCATCGAACAGGACGCGGCCATCGTCAACGGCTTTCTGACCCTGCCCATTGCGGCGAAGGCGTATGCGCTGTCGCAGGACATCAAGGCCCCGGCGGCGCGCACCCACACGCCGCGGGTTCTGCTGGAACAGCCGTACCGCACGGGAGAAATGAGGGTCAACCCGTATATGGCGTTCGCCATTCTGCCGGGCAAGGCCACGCTGACACCCGCGGTGGACCGCTGGACGGAACAGGCCACGGCCTGGACAAGCGCGGTGACGCGCTCGTTCTATCAGGCCATTTATGCGCCGAATCATCCGCGGCACGGGCAGACCGTCACGTCCACCAGTACCGGCACGGAAAGGGTGGGCACGTCACAGAAGGCGCTGGAATACCTGCGTCAGATTGACGTGGCTTTTGAGGTGACGGGCTTTGGCCCCGGTGAAATCCTGCAATCCATCACGTTTGACGGCATTCCGGTACAGGCGAGGGAAGGTCAGCTTGCGGCGGACGCCGCCGGGGTCATACGCGGAACCCTTGCCATTCCGGCGGGTGTTCCCGCCGGAGTCAAGCCGGTGGAGTTCCGGGGCGATGAAGAAGGCTCCACGGCGCAGGCCACCTTTGTGGGCCAGGGCACGCTGGAAGTGACCACGCTGCGGCAGGTCCAGACGGTGACGAATACCAGCATCGACCCGCTGGCGCAGACGTTTACGCTGGACAACGCCGTGCAACTGGCCGGGGCCGACCTGTGGTTCACGGCCAGGGGCGGCAGCGGCGTGCGGGTGCAGATACGCGAGGTGAGCAACGGCGTTCCCACGCGCACGGTGCTGGCCGAAGCCGTGGTTCCCGCCGAGAAAATCGTGGTCACGGGCGGCGGGCACACCCGCGTGCTGTTTGACGCGCCTGTGGCCCTGGCGGCGTCCACGGAATACGCGCTGGTCATCCTGTGCAATGACGCGGACACGGCCATGGCCATTGCCGAGATGGGGCAGTTCGACACGCTGCACCAGCAATGGGTGGCGGCCCAGCCGTACACCATCGGCGTGCTGCTTTCCTCTTCCAACGCTTCCACCTGGACGGCGCACCAGACCCGCGACCTGACCTTCCGGCTTCTGGCCGCCGTGTATGCGGACGGCACCAACACGCTGTCCCTGGGCGCGGCGGAAGTGACGGAAGCGGCCACGGACCTGATACTGCTGGCGCTGGCGGAAACGCCCACGTCGCAAAGCCGCGTGGAATACGAACTGGGGCTTCCCTCCGGGGAAAGCATGATTGTGGCGGAAGAACAGGCGGTGCGCCTTTCCGAACCGCTGACCGGGCCGCTTTCGGTCAAGGCCAGGCTGGCGGGCGACGCGGCGGGTTCCCCGGTGCTGTGGCCGGGTTCGCAAATACTGGCGGGAACGGTGCAGCGGACGGGAAGCTACTATACCCGCAGCATCAGGGCCGGCGGGGCCGTCAGGGCGGTGCTCATCTACAACGCGGAAATCCCTTCCGGGGCCAGCGTGACGCCGGAAATCCGGGTGGATTCCGGTTCGTGGGAAGCCATGACGGCGGACGGAGCCGTGCCGCAGGGCGACGGTCATGTGGAATACAGGTTCAGGCATGTGCTGGCGAACGCGGACTTGATAAAGGTGCGGCTGACGCTTTCCGGCAGCATTGCGGCCCGGCCCATGCTTTATGACATCCGCCTGATGGCGGTGGCGTAAGGAGGCGCTATGACAGACAGAAAAACGGAACATCTTGAACTGCCGCTGCCCAGCGAACAGAACATGCTTGAGGACGATTGCCCGCGTATCGTGGAAGCGTTCGGAAAGGTGGACGCTCACGCGAAGACGGCGGATGAACGGCTTGACGGCGTGGAAAATCGGGCAAGCACGGCGGAAAACGGTATCAGCGCGCTTGAAAACCGCACATCGACACTGGAAACAGCCCAAAGCGCCACGAATGAGGCATTGCAAGACCATGCGACAGCCTTGTCCACTCTTGCCACGGAAAAGGCGGACGCGACGGCGCTTGCGGACGAAGTGCAGGCCCGCGCGGCGGCGATAAACAGCGAAGTGACGGCGCGGGATGCAGCCATCACGGCAGCCGTGGCCGCTGAGGCCACAGGGCGGACGGAAGCCTTTGCAGCCCATGACGCCAGCCTTTCGGCGCATGACGCGCTGGTGAAGCGCATCACGGTGGGGAGCCTGTCGCCGGTCATCGGCATCTGCTGCGTGGAAGACGGGGGCGGCTCCGGGCTGTGGTTCAATATCGACGCCGAAGGCCAGCCGGTGAGCCCGCCGCGTTGCTACTTCGATTACCATCCGATCTATAACGCGCTTCGGCGCGTTCTGGTGGACGGGCAGGTCATGCAGGAACACCATGCGTTCTGGTACAAGGCGTTCGAGATAGCATCCGGGCCGTTTGCGGGCCGTCGCGGGCGTCTTGTCAGCCCCGGTCCGATGGACGGCTTCAAGCCGTTCCCGTCCTTTATGCTGAACGGACAGAAAATCGACCGCTGGTACTGCGGAACCTACGCGGGCACCAGTGAGGGCGGCACGCCGCTCAAGATCGGTTCCCGCCCCGGCAAGCTGCCCCTTGTGAATGTGAATTTCCCGACCATGCGGCAGTATTGCCGCAATCGCAACGCGGGCGGCGTTACGGGCTTTGACATGTGGAACATCTATCAGGCGGCAGAGATCCAGCTGCTGGCGACCATTGAGGCGGGCACGCCGGATTCGCAGGCCGTGTACGGGCGCGGGCGCGTGGATGCGGATTCGGCGGCCAATGTGGACGCCCTGGACGTGGCCACGGCCTCCTGGCGGGGGCATGCGGGCTTGTGGGGCAACGTCTGGCAGATGTGCGCCGGGCTGGAAGTCACCACGGCGGGCAAGGTGAGGCTGTGGAAAAACGACGGCAGCAAGGAATGGGTGGATACGGGCCTTGCCTGCCCGGCCCATGACGGTTCAAGCCATGCCTTCATGCAGACGCTGAAAAGCGGCAGCGGCGACGGGTATGACTGGGACGATATATTTTTCCCGGCGACCACGACCACCAGTGCCGCCGCCGGGACGATCCCCGACGGCTTCTGGGGTAGGAGCGGCAGCGCGGGCAATGTCCTCTACCTCGGCGCTGATTGGAGTCATGGCGCTCGTGCGGGCCTTTTCGCCTGCGCTCTGAACCTTTCGGCGTCCGGCGCCGCTGACGGTATCGGTTGCCGCATCGCAAGGATGTAATACTGTCGACAGGTTACCGGATTACAGTGCCCGCCAAGGGCAGGCATGGAAACTTTTCTGAAATTCAGGGGGTATTGTGAACATTCTCATTTCCTGCAACGCAGGGGTCTTTCCGGCCAGTCTGACGGCGGGCGAAAGCCTTGCCCTGTACGCGGTGCCGCAAGCCTACAGCCCTGACGGCCTGTATCTGGCCCGCTGGGGGGCGCGCGAGCTTGAACCCGTCCCGGCCTGCGATGGGCCGGAACTGTTGCTCTCGCTGCGTCTGGATGCCGAAAACGAGGGGAAAAAACTGACGGAACTCTACAAGACGGAGGGGGTAAGCCATGCCGAGAATTGAAACCGGCCTGGACAGGGGCGCCATGCGCGCGCGGATTGACGCCGAAACCAGTGCCGCCATTCTGAACGGCTTTGACTACGCCGTGAACGGGGAAATACTGCATTTCAGCTACGACCGCGACGACCAGCAAAATTTCAGCGACACGGCCAACGCCTGCCTGATGCAAAAAGGCGGCGCACCCGGCCTGCCGGAAGCCGTGACCTGGAACGCCTACCGGGCCAGCGGGGAACTGGTGCGCCTCGACCTGACGGCGGACGCCTTTCTCGCCCTGTACGCCGCCGGGGCGCTGGCGCACAAGGCGACCTGCATGGCCGCAGGCGGAGCCAGAAAGGAAGCTCTGGAAGGAGGCGCGGCATGAGGAACCTCATCCGCAAGGCCTGCCGCAGGCTCCGCCGCTGGGGAAAACAGGTTCTGGTGGCGCTGGACCAGCTTTTGAACGCCCTGTTCGGCGGATGGGCCGATGAAACGCTTTCTTCCCGCTGCTGGCGCAAGCGTGACAAGACGGGCTGGAAACATGCGCGTATGGCCCTGGACCGTATGGCGGCGCTTCTGGGGGACGCGGACCATTGCAGGGCATCGTATGATTCCGAGCGGCTGCGCCTGCAATGCCCGCCGGAATTGCGGGCAGGATGAGGCCCGCGCGAGGCGACAATTTCATTGTCAGAAAGAAATTGCCCGAAGCCGGTGCCTCATGGAGTGCCGGACAGCGCGTGACCTGGGGCTTGCGCTCCGGGCAAGAGAACCGGAGAAACACGAACCGGGCCGGGGCGGCCAGCAGCCTCTGCGGGCAAGCGTGGCCCCGGCCCCTGGAAACAGCATGGCGAGGCGGGCAAGGCATATCCGGCCGGACATCGTGAGCTTCGGCAATCTGCTGGAAGCATGGCGCAAGGTGCAGCTCGGCAAGCGCTACCGTCCCGCCGTGCTGCGCTTCCGGGCCGCGCTGGAGGACAACCTGCTGACCCTGCAGGAGCGCCTGCTTGCCCACGAATGGCAGCCGGAGCCGTGCCGCCGATTCCGCATCATGGAGAACAGGCCGCGCACCATCGACGCGCCCACCATCGCGGACTGCGTGCTGTACCACGCGGTGCTGAACGTCATGGAGCCGTGGTTCGAGCGGCGCTTCATCGCGGACAGCTACGCCTGCCGCGTGGGCAAGGGCACGCACGCCGCCAGCGAAAGGACGCGGCAGTTCCTGCGCACGGCCACCGCCCTGTGGGGGCGGCCCTATGTGCTGAAAGCCGACATATCAAAGTATTTCGCCAGCATTGACCATGAGCGCGTCCTGTCCATGCTGCCGCGCGTCACCAGCGACCCGGACGTGCTATGGCTTTTCGGGCAGATTGTGCGCCGCAACGGCTTTGCGGAGAAGGGGCTGGCCCTGGGCTGCACCACGAGCCAGTGGCTGGCAAACCTGTACCTTGACCCGCTGGATCATCTTATCAAGGATGAGATGGGCGTGCGCTTCTATGTGCGCTACATGGACGATTTCGTGCTGCTGGGGCCGTCCAAGGAATGGTGCTGGACGGTGCTGGACGCCATCCGGGATTTCGTGACCGTCAGCCTGAAACTGCAGCTCAACCCCAAGACCGGCGTATGGCCCGCCAGCCACGGCATCGACTTCGTGGGCTATCGGCACTGGACGGACAAGGTGCTGCCCCGCAAGCGCACGGTGAAACGCGCCCGGAGGGCTTTCAGGACGTTCCCCCGGCTCTATGCGCGGGGCAAGATCGACTTGGCGTACATCCGCGCCCGCGTGGCCAGCTTCACGGGCTACATGCAGCACTGCGACGGCTACGAAACGCTGTCCCGCATTCTGGAAAAGCTGGTGCTGACGCGCTCTTTGACAAGCGAATAGGGAAAAAAAGTTCGCATGGAACGCGCTGTTTCCGGGCGGGAC
>APFI01000298.1 GCA_000403945.1 Desulfovibrio sp. Dsv1 | reverse complement strand
CCCCCCCCCCCCCGCCGACGGGCTACAAGCCCGCCACGGCCCCACGGATGGATTGCCGCCATCCGCAGAGAATCCGCCTGCTTTGTGTCTCAAGGCGAGACTGCCACAGGGTATGCGGAGAATCGTCGGGGCGCAACCCCTTACAGCACAATGAAGAAGGAAATTAATGAAGAAGGAAATTTTTGACAATGTGACCCTGTTCAACGGCGATTCCCTGACCATCCTTTCCGAAATGCCCGCCGACAGCGTGGACGCCATCCTGACCGATCCGCCGTATTCCAGCGGCGGCATGAGCATGTCGGCCCGGCAGGCCGACCCGGCCAGCAAGTACCAGTCAAGCGGCTGCAAGAAGCGCTACCCGCCCATGCTGGGCGACGCCAAGGACCAGCGCAGCTGGACCATGTGGTGTACGCTCTGGCTGGTTCAGTGCTGGCGCGTGGCGCGTGCCGGAGCGCCCCTGATGGTGTTCACGGACTGGCGGCAACTGCCCGCCCTGACAGACGCCGTGCAGGGCGCTGGCTGGAAATGGCTGGGCATCGTGCCTTGGGACAAGCGGAGCGCCCGCCCGCAAATCGGCAAGTTCCGCCAGCAGTGCGAGTATGTCCTCTACGCCTGCAAGGGCAGTCTAACCCTTGCAACGCGCTCCTGCCTGCCGGGCCTGTATTCCTACCCCGTCATCGCCAAGCAGAAGGTGCATCTGACAAGCAAGCCCGTGGCCCTCATCCATGACTTGCTGGGCATCACCGGCCCGGAAGGCGTCGTGCTTGACCCGTTCATGGGCGGCGGCTCGGTGGGCGTGGCCTGCCGTGAATCCGGCAGGGGATATGTGGGTATAGAACTGTCCGAGGAATACTACGCCATCAGCCGTGACCGCATCCTCCAGACCGAGAAAAAATCATGGGGAAAATCGGGAGGGAAAAAGTCTACCAGCAAGGAACGTGCCAAAGTCAAAAATCGGCATTGGCACGTTCTCAAGTAGCGTGACGAAAATTCTCATCTTGCGCGACCGCTCACACGTATTTCGAGCATATCCGGGTTTTCACCCCGCGCGGGGTGGAAATATGACCGGCAACCGTTGCGGCCATGATCCCAAGCATCCAAACCTTTCCCCAGCCAACCCCATCAGGAAAGGCAAGGGCGGCTTGCCGCGCATTCTGTCGCTGGCTGCGGAGCGGGCCAAGGCGTGGTATTTCCATCCGAAGAAGTGTAAGCTACTCCAATCTCACCCTCACCGAAAAACGCGCTCAGAACGGCGTGAGGCGTGTCAGATTGTCATTGAGACTATCTTGTTCCACCTTGACCTTGCTTCTTTCTGCCTGGGAACGCCCACGCTGGAAAATGGCTTCATCGACATAGACATGCGAACTATTGTCCGCGATTCAGGTATAGGCCAGCGGCGTTGTGAACGGGCCATTGCCCTGCTGAAAGAGGCGGGCTTTATGAGAGTGAATCAACCCCGCACACAGAAGGACGAGGGCATGTATTTCGGCTGCCGGGCCATCCGTGTGGTGACGGAGGCGCTTTTTGAATGGCTGGGGCTTGACCCCATGCTGCACCGGGAACGGGCCAGGGCATCCGAAAGGCTCCGCCGTAAAGCGCAGAAGGCAAACCGCAAGCTCTCTGAGTTTATGAATCGGATACGGGACAAATTCAGAAGCCCGGTCGGACGTGCTTTCCAGCGCCTCTCCCCCCCGTGCCGAAGAAGAGCGCATGGAACGCCGGATAGCCTGGAGCCGGAAATGGAGCGAGTTTGTCCTCCAAGGGATAGATTCCCGTGAGGCTCAGCGACGAACCAACGCGGCCTTGGGGTATCCACCGGGATACAGCCCAGGACAGGACGCCAGCTAGAAATAGGCTATAAAAGGGTTTGCCCCAAAACCCAAGGGCAGTTCGCTCTTTTCACCTTCCGAACGCCATTATTCCCGCTTTTCAGTGCCAAAATCGCCACTCCATAGAGGAGATCCACTCCACCTTTCCGGCTATTTGCCCTTAGTCGCCTCGCTCACAAAAAATAAGTGTCGCATGGTAGGGCCGTAGGTGTCGTGCATAAAAACCAAGAGGCAAAAAATTAAAAAAGAAGAAACAATCAAGATAGTCAACCGTAGATCTTGCAGTGTACATACGTCGATGAGGCGAACTAGGTATCGGCTAGTAAAAGGGCAAAAAAGTGGCTATGATTGAAAAATCAGTTCTACCCACGTGCTACTAATGGAAGCTTAAAACTCAAGGAGCACATATTATGGTTGATTTCAGAAAAAAGCTGGCTGGAAAAAAAATAGCTGCTCCTACCAATCCGGTATTGCTCTATGACACGCTTGATAGAGCCCATGACAAAGGCCCTTTGCGCCCTGCTCAGGAATCAGTGCTGAATGAATGGTTTGCAAGCCATGCAAATAAAAAAGATGTAATCGTGAAGTTACATACAGGACAAGGAAAAACCCTTGTTGGACTTTTAATGCTTCAAAGTAAATTGAACGAAAAAAAAGGCCCATCTCTGTATTTATGCCCAAACAATTACCTTGTAAATCAAACATGCGAACAAGCAAGTCAGTTTGGAATAGCGACATGTACAACGGATGACGACTTGCCAGATGATTTTTTAGAAGGCAATAAAATATTTGTTACATCTGTCCAAAAGCTTTTTAATGGCCTGACAAAATTCAAACTTTACAAAAACTCTATTGATGTTGGTGCATTACTAATTGATGACGCTCATGCATGTTCAGACTCAATACGTCAAGCTTGTAAAATAACAATTAAACGAGAAGATCCTGCGTATAACGTTCTTTTTGATTTATTTGCAAACCAACTTGAGTGCCAAGGATATGGAACATTTGCGGACATAATAAACAAAAAAAGAGAAGCACTGCTTCCAGTTCCATATTGGAGTTGGCTAGACCATGAATCAGATACAGCCCGTATCTTGTCTGAATACTCAAGTTCAAAAAGCATAAAATTTGCGTGGCCCTTACTGAAAAATATTTTACGGTATTGCCAGTGTGTTTTTTCTGGACAATCCTTGGAAATAGAGCCTTTTGCTCCTCCTCTTGATGCTTTTGGCAGCTACACGAATGCTGAATGTAGAATCTTTATGTCGGCAACAGTCACCGACGATGCTTTCCTTATAAAAGGGCTGCATTTATCCCCAGAAACGATTTTGAATCCCCTAACATTTGAAAATGAAAAATGGTCTGGGGAAAAAATGATACTGATTCCATCATTGATTGACAAATCTCTAACGCGTGAGTTTCTTGTTGAAAAATTTTCCAAGCCAAAAGAAGATCGCAGCCTTGGCATTGTAGCGTTATCTCCTGGTTTTGAATGGACAAAAGATTGGAGTGCTTATGGGGCAGTGGTTGCCAATACTGAGACTGTAGACGACTCCATTGCTCGTCTAGCGTCTGGAGACTTTAGTAAAACGATAGTGCTAGTCAATCGATATGACGGCATTGACCTGCCAGACCGCACTTGCCGTGTCTTAATTTTTGACGGGAAACCATTTTCTGAAAGCCTAATTGACTTGTATGATGAACAATGTCGTCCAAACAGCGCTGCAACCTTAATGCGTACTTTGCGAACGGTCGAACAAGGAATGGGGCGTAGTGTTCGTGGAGAAAAGGACTACTCAGTTATAATTATCCTTGGGCAACCACTGGTTCGCCTATTGCGAGAAAAAAAATCACGAAATTATCTATCAGCACAAATGGCAACACAAATATCTATAGGACTTGAACTCGTTGATCTTGCAAAGCAAGACATATCAGAAGGTTCTTCTCCATACAAAGCCCTGAATGATCTTATTATGCAATGCATTGGTAGAGATGGTGGTTGGAAAGAGTATTATAAAGAAAACATGGATAAAATGCCTAATAAAACCCCAAATGGGAATTCACTTGACTGCTATACGCAGGAATTACATGCAGAGAAATTATATATAAGCGGGAAATATAATGAAGCATCTCAAGAAATACAAAAGCTGATGGATAAAAGCCCCTATGCTCGCGATGAGAAGGGCTGGTATCTTCAAATGATGGCTCGATACAACTATCGGGCAAACCGTACAGAGTCGAACAAGCTTCAGATAGCTGCTTATGAATCAAATAGGGATCTACTCAAACCAGCTGAAGGAGTAACTGTAACTAGATTGACGTTGATAAGTCATGGTCGAGTGGAAAGAATAATAAAGTGGGTGAGTCAGTTTTCGACTTACGCTGATCTCGATATCGTCATATCGGATATCCTTGAAAATTTGGTTTTTAGCGTCAAGTCAGATAACTTTGAAAAAGCACTCCATGAACTGAGTAGGGCGTTGGGTTTTGTGGGCGAAAGGCCAGACAAAGAGTGGAAAGAAGGGCCGGACAATTTATGGGCGCTAAACGATAAACAATATATTTTATTTGAGTGCAAAAATGAAGTGAAGCTTGAGAGGGCTGAAATTAATAAGTCAGAAAGTGAGCAAATGAATAGCTCCTGCGCTTGGTTTGAAAGACACTATAAGGGCATGAATTGTAAAAATATAATCATACACCCAGCAAAGAAACTAGCCTCATCTGCCGCCTTTACGCATCCGGTGGAGGTGATAAGGGTTAACGAGTTAAAAAAGTTGACAAAAAATGTAAGGCAGTTTTTTAGTTCTTTTGAGTCATTCGATTTTAGCGATATGTCTACAACACAAATACAGAAATTACTCGACTCACACGCTCTTGGCGTAGATAGCTTACTCGCTTCTTATGCGGTATCAATCAAGCAGTATTGACGACAAGTTACCCCATTGGCTACACCGCTCATGGAAAATTTACTCACTGCTGTGGTGCATTCTCACGAATTCATTTTCAAACTCTTCAGAGGTGTAACATTTTGGCCCGGAACAGTCTTTTTCAATCACCTTGAATATCTGGTCATCAGATACAATGACATCATCATGCGACATGAAACAGGTATGCAATATATCAAAGCCGTCATTTTTACCAAATGTGTTACCTTGTATTTGTGCTAAAACAGACTTGCAGACAATGCAGTAGCAAAATAGATCAAGACTTCCGTCATATTTTTCTATAACAGAAAAATATTCTTCTGATGGTCTATAGGTTTGAGTAGCATTTTCAACTGTTGTTGAAACTAATATCTCTGATAGGATTCTAGAATAGCTAAAGAGCATACCTTCGTTAAGAAGTATATTTCTATCATGTTTTTTTTCTTCTTTTGTGCGCACTGAAAATATCTCTGCTGCTTGATTCGTCAGGTTAACAATCGTTTCTGATAAATTTTTGTCGAATAGTGTAAAATCGGCAAGTGAAAAAATATCATTGTTGATAAATATGCGCTCATTTTCTAACTCTGAAAACGAAGTGCTGTTTATAATAATATTAGCCATTTCTTTCGCTAGTTTTCCATCAATATCATCTTCTTCTATACCTACGCATTTATATTTTTTTATATCAAAACTATCAAAGTCAATATTTATCCCTGACTCTAGAGTTCTCTTGATAGTCATCTTGCGCAGAGCGTAATCACGTTCTGTCATCCCGGATATCAATTCAAATAATACCAAACTAGATGTGAATACATTGCTGTTGGAAGCAAATGTTGATAGCTTTGGTGAAAGCTTCCTTATTGCAGAAGTCTCCAAATAATATCGCATTATCACCTCAATATACAGCTGTATAAATTTAATTGTACATCCAATGATAAAAACTGCTACTTAATGGCAAGAGAGGCTATCGCCCGTATATGTTGATTGCCGAGTAAAGACTTCATTTGCGTGATAGCTACATTGTTCAACTGCACAAGCCGTTCACCTTGGGGAATTTTTTGGCTGATCAGCAACGCATTGATGCTCTCTATGTTGCTGAGAACTATCAATTGCTCAAGCGATGCATAATCGCGCATGTTACCCTTTTCTTTCGGGTTCTCTTTGCGCCATTGTTGGGCTGTTTTCCCAAAAAGCGCCATATTCAGCAGATCGGCTTCGGAAGCATAAGCAAAACTTGCCTGCTCTTTGGTGATAACAGGCGGAAGTATATGCTCTTTTACAGCGTCCGTATGGATTCTGTAATTCAGCTTTGCGAGAGTGCGCTGTAAATTCCACTCCAGAGAAAGACGCTGCTGCTCTTCCTCTTTTAACCGTTGAAATTCGCGGATAAGGTATATTTTGAACTCGGCGCTTATCCACATGCCGAACTCAAACGCGATATCCTTATGCGCGTAGGTTCCCCCGTACCGACCAGCGGTAGCCCGGAGGCCGATGGCGTTGGTTTTTGTCACCCATTCTTTTACGCTGATTTTATAGCTATTTAGCCCCGCCTGACTTTTAATTATGGCGAATTCGCCATAATTAAAGTCCGGGTTGTATATGCTTTCCCAAATCCCTAAATATTCAACGGTGTTCCGGTTTCTTAGCCAGTCAGAAATGAAAAAATCTCCGTCCTTGGCCTTGAGCATGTCCGTCAGGGAAATGTAATCGTCGTTTTGGACAGAAATGACGGTTATGGCTGTGCCTTGCACGGTGATTTTTTTCATATTTTCCATCCTTTTTACCACTACAGATTATAAAGCAGAAATTCCGGCAGAAATTTCGGAAAAAGACAGTACATGAAACTCTGATGAACGAAAAATCTGCTTGACCTGTTCCAAATTCGCACCTGTAGCCGTAAATTTGTCGAAAACAAGCACACGGTAATCAGCCTTGTATGCTCGTTCATTTGCCTTCATCTGGCGAAGTATTGCCGGGTAATTATCACCGATCTCTGATTTCACCTCAACAGCGCAAGAGACTTGATACAGGTGTTTCCAGCTATGGTAATCACCAATATTTTTAGCAAATGGGGGTAGCTTTGCTATAATTTTGACATCCCAGCCGCAGTGCTCAAAGTCATGGAGAATCTCTATCTTACCGGTATCCATATCCGCAAAAGGTATCAGAAAAGATTCATAATCCTTTATCTGCCATTGCCAGTCTTCGGGCTTGTTATGTGGATATGGCTTGTCCTTGCATGTCGCAAGTTCATGGCGGAATTCATTGAGCTTTTGTTGTAATCTCTGGATTAAACTATTCTTATCAGCAAGAGGCTCCCACCCCAATAAGCAAAACAACTGTAGGCAAAGTGATTTGTCCAAAAACTTTACTTGAAGGCGATTATGTTTCGGGGTTTCTGCGGGTTCACCAAAATTATTGATGATAAGCTGATACACTGCGTCATGCTTCTCTCTAAACCAGCCTTGTGCTGTTAGCCATTCACAATATTCAGGGTCTGAACGCAAAACTTCTAGAGGCTGGCCTTTGTATTTTCCGAAGGATACAATTTCGGTTGCAGATTTCATTATTTTGATTCTCCATTACCGCTAGATTTTGCGCAGCACACATGCCAATTTTTTTGTATTTACCTTTGTTTTGATAAATCTGCGATAGCGGCTTGCAAGACTTGCCATGATATTCGCGCCGTGTACTGATCTGGGGTAAATCTTTGAATTGCCTGGGCGCGTGGGTGGATATAATTACGAAAGTCCCGCAAGCTGTGGCTGTGCTTTTTGATATCAAGCCCAAGGAGTCCAACTTCATGCGCTGTGTCGATTAGAGAGGCAAGGCTCCATTCGGGAAAAGGCAAAATGCTGCCATCCTTCTTCGGTGCAGCCTTCGCGCAATTAAATTGTCTTGGATTGGCACAAGCCGCGTCAAGGAGAAGCCCTTCTAAGGTGCTCCCACACAAAAATATGGTTGCTAGAGGAGCAGTATGGATGGACTTGTGAATTTCCTGAATTCTTTGCTCAAGGACGTATAACAAGCTCTGGTCTTGAACCAGCTTTTGCAAGTCGAGTTTTGGGAATGTTTTCTCTAAAAAATCATCTTCAGGAGATTTCTCAATAACTGTAGCGGTCTTACCAAGTAGGCGATTGATAACTTTTTCTGCATTAGCCTTGTCGCCTGGATGAACTGTGCCAATGACACAAGCGTATTCAAGCATGGCAGCCAGCACTCTTCCCACTAATAAATCAGGTTCAATTTCCCAAAAAGCCCGCAGCCGCTTCATTTTTGATTGACCATTGAACAGATATTTCTGCTCATCAATGTTTACACTGTGTTCACGAAAAAAAGCAGCAAATGTTGGGTCTGTAAAATCAAGTACATACCCACCTCGATCAAACAATTTTTCAAATATAGCTTTTTCGTGTGTTTTTAGTGTAGACATTGACCCCCCTGACTCTCACTGGCTCAACTGGTTACAGTTCGCGGCCTATGAAATTTGGCAGCAGCTTGTTGCCAAATTAGCTGATAATGCTCTTCAAGTCATCCTCTTGCCATGCTTATACACAGGCAGATTTTGTCATGTTTTAATGAATCACAGCCATATCTTAGTATTCCCAAGCATAGACAGCAAGCCATAGCCATAGGCAAGAATAAGTAAACATAATTTATGTATCTGTATTCTTAAATGTTTTTGCGTGTGCTACTGTATTGGCATTTAAGAGGACAGGACAGAGGAAGTGTACCCACCTTCCGGCGGCTCCATTCCTGTCCTGCCCTGCCCTGCGGGGCTGCTTATTCGCGGTTCCGCTCAACGCCAAAACAAGAGGCAGACCCCATGAAGATGGCATTCACGCTAGCCGTTCTGCTTTGTCTGTATACACCAGCAGTCGCAGCGGAACTTTACGCCACGCCAGAGCCGCCCGCCCAACTGGTAGAAGCTATCGCCCTTCAGGAATCCGGCCTAAACCCTTTTACGGTCAATATAGCCGGAAGATTCTACTACCCTGCCACGCGGGAGAAAGCGAAGCAGCTCATACAAAAGGCGATTGCGGCTGGCTTGTCTTTTGACGTTGGTAAAATGCAGATAAACTCATGGTGGATGGAGCGTTACGGCATAGACCCGCTATCACTGCTCGACCCGGCCATCAATGAGAGTTGGGGTACATGGATACTTGCGGAAGAGATCGCCCGCTACGGCCTGAACTGGAAAGCCGTGGGCAAATACCATTCCCCAGACCCAGAACGTGGCAGGCGCTACGCTTGGCTCGTTTATCGTCACTATGCAGGCCTAAGAGCCTCCAAAATTCAGATGGCTCCTTGTGCCGAGCAAAAAATTGATTCTCAGAACCTATCTGACCCCAGAGGAACACGCACAGATCAGAGCATCGGCCAGCAAGGCAGGGATGTCCCTTTCCACGTTCAGCAAAAGGGTGTGCCTTGGGTTTTCCGTCCCAAGTCTGGAACATCAGGAGGCAAGGATTGAATTACGACGGCTCAAAGGCGACCTCGGCAGACTTGGCGGGCTGGTGAAACAGGCATTGGCGAATGGCGCGGACAGGCTGACAGTTCACCGTCTTTTACATGAACTGGACGCCCGGCAGCGGGAAGTTCAGCAGGCCATAGCGGGCATACGATGATCAGCAAAAAAGTGGACATCAGCCCAAAAAATGACA
This sequence comes from Desulfovibrio sp. Dsv1, assembly GCA_000403945.1. Lineage (GTDB taxonomy): Bacteria > Desulfobacterota > Desulfovibrionia > Desulfovibrionales > Desulfovibrionaceae > Desulfovibrio. Next base: position 13,599 of record APFI01000298.1, on the reverse strand, counting down.
ACTACGCCCGTCTTGCTGAGTACATTGCCGATGCCGGGCATGAAGGCGAAAAAAGTCTCATGCGCTGGTGCGCCGGATGCCTTGGGGATGATGATTACCAGAACGGCATTGCCGAGGCCATGGACGTTCAGGCCATAAACGTCCGCACCACGAAAAACAAAACCTACCATCTTGTGATCAGCTTTCGCCTGGAGGACGAGGCAAAATTGACGCCGGAGGTGTTCAGGGCCATTGAAGAACGCTTTACCGCCGCGTTGGGTTATACCGAGCATCAGCGGCATTGTGGCGTCCATAAAAACACCGCCAATCTCCATATGCACATAGCCTACAACATGATCCACCCGGAAAAACATACCCGACATGAGCCTTTCCGCGATTACTGGAAGCGGGACATTTTATGCCGGGAGCTGGAGCAGGAATACGGTCTTGTGGTTGATAATGGCCGAAACAAAGAGAAACAGCGGTCAGTGGGCGAAAAAGCTGCCCTCATTGAAGCCCACACAGGCCAACAATCCTTTGAATCGTATGCTAAGGACCAGAGAGACACCATCTTGTATGTTTTGGCAACAGCAACGGATTGGCAAACGCTCCATGAGGGGCTTGCCCGGCATGGTTTGGTGATAAAACCACACGGGAACGGTCTGATTTTGGCTGATCGCCATAATCAGCAGCATACCGTAAAAGTCAGCGCAGTAGACAGAGCCTTGTCACTGAAAAAGCTGGAGGGAAAGTTCGGGGGGTACCTTCCAGCGTGGGACTTGGAAAAAATACCAGAGCAAAGCCGGTATCAGGCCACCCCCTTGCATCGCGCTCCAGAACGAGGCGCTTTGTACGCGGAATATCAGCAGGGCATTAAAGACCGAAAAACCGGACTGGCTACCATCAAAGAAAGGGAAAACGCAGCACTTGCGGCAATCAGGGAAAAGTGGGCGGCCAAACGCAGGGAATTGGAACGGCTGAACATAGCAAAAAAGAACCGCCTTGGTCTGCTGCAACTGGCCCGCAAGCATGAGGCAGAAGAAATCGCCAGAGCCAAGCTGCCGTTTCAATCTACTTGTGAGGATATACGTGAAAAGGTTCCTTTCACTTCATGGAATGGTTTCCTACAATATAAGGCTGGTCAGGGTAATGAAATCGCTTTAGCCATTTTACGTTCCAAGCTGAAGATAGCGGAGCCGGATCGCGTTCCGCAAGACTCCATGATTAAGGAATGGGCACTGCACGGTAAAGAGCAACCAACAATGAGCCGTGCGGAAATGCAGGCTAAATACGCAGCCAAGGAATTAGCTGCCTTGGATAATAAAATCATGAGCGGCAAAGGAAAGAAACAACTTTTGGCTCTGTTACGTATGGAACAGCTTGCCGCCGAGGAAATAACACACATGCGGGGTTTCTCGGCAACAGTAGATCACAAGGGAATAATTGTTTTTTTCCTACCCGGTGGTGGGAGGATTCTGGACAGCGGAAAGGAACTCTTCTTTTCAAACAAAAATGCCTCCATCCGGCATGTCGCCCTCCGCTATGCTCAAAAAAAATGGGGGAACAGTCTGTGGATAAAGGGGAATAAAATTATGCGTCGAGAAAAAAAGTTGAATAAAGAGCACATTCAAAAACAGCAGAAAAATATGAAGAGATGACGAGAGAATACAGTTTTCATTGTCTATATCGATATGATAGTATGATATAAAAATATTTTGTGGCCTAGGTTGAGAGCAGTGCAATTTGACGTGCCTACCTCCGTAGGCACGGTTAGGAGCTGTTTACGTTATTTTAGAATTAATTAGGGCCAAAAATGTTAAGATAGATTCTTTCACAGCCATTGCAGCGAATGGTAGAGCTTTTACTTCATCATTATTATTGAGAAGTTCCAATTCGCATGTGTGTAGAACTCTACTAATGACTTCACTGCAAATTTTTTCCAGATCTTCAAATTCAAGATTGCTTTTGTCCATGAAAAACTCCTTTTGGAGTTTCTGCATACCGCAACAATGCTGATACTCACAAAAAAACCGCCAGTATTGCTACAAGCGGTCATTAAGGCCACAAGCGAGAAACAGCCCGTCCGTTTCTCCCATGGCTGCCGCACAGAGGCACCAAACGCATTTACGATGCGGGATGCTTATGAGATGCCTTACCGTGCGCAGCAGCTTGGGCGATAGATAAGATGCCTTATCAGGCTATATTCATTAAATTTTCATCGTAGAGAAAATTTATAAGGAATCAGAACAATTGTATTAACCGGTTGACCTCTGACCTTTCCTGGAAGGAACCGTGTTCGTCGGGCCGCAGCCAGTGCCGCTTCATCAAAGACGCCTGTGGGGCTAGAAGAGTAAATGGTACATTGTTGTGGCTTGCCGGAAACATCCACGACAAGTTGAACCACCACCTGTCCCTGCATGTTCATCCGTCGGGCCTTGTTCGGGTATTCGGGCATCACTCTGCGAGAAATGGACGGACGTTGATCCACGACGTCTTCAGCGTATGCGCTCAGGTCACCCATGGTACGCGCTGCTCCCTGCGCCGTACCGCCGCCAGTTTCTGTCGAATTTTGTGACATCGTGGCTGTTTGTGACTTCTGGGCGGAGGCTTGTTCTGTTCGGTTCTCTGTGTCCTGCGTCTGCTTTATGGTACGATTTTGGGGCTTAGGCTTGGGGCGCGAGGGAGTCACTGGTTTCGCAGGAACTACCGGTGCCGGTTTGGGCGGAGTCGGGGCGACTTCCGGCTCCACTGGCCTAATCGGCATTTCAGGTTGAGGTTCCGCAGATGCTGAAGTTGTCTTTTTTTCCTGTCCCGGAGCAATAGAGGTTTGAGCCGGAGCAAACTCAGCGAGTGAAACGCGATAGGCTTTCTCTTCCGGCAAGATTTCGGTGCTTGAGAAAAAGAATCCGGCTATGGCTATGAAGCCATGTAGAAGTAGGGAAAATACTAAGGTCGCGGCACGTTGGAAAAAGCTCATAGAAGTCATGTCCGTTACAGGTCTATGTCGGGCTGCACCTTCTCGGCATCTCCGGATGCCAGCCCACCCCCAGATTCCGCCACCATGCCCAAGTTAGTTATGCCGACTGCCCGGATGCAGCCCATGACTTCCATCACCACACCGTACGGAATTGCCTTGTCAGCACGCAGGAAAAGCTGTTTGTTCAGAGCAAGTACGGTACGCCTCAGCAGAGAATCCAAGTCGGCCATGGTCGTGGGATATTCATCCAGGAACAGCGCTCCGTCGCTTTTGATACTCAAAATCATGTGATCATCTTCCGTGGGCAGTACCTCCGCAGCTTGTACTTGCGGCAGATCCACATCTAGCCCTTCAGTCATCATGGGAGCCGTAACCATAAAAATGATTAACAGTACCAGCATCACATCCACAAAAGGAGTCACGTTGATATCGGCCACAAAATCGTCATCAGAGGAAGACATGGCTACCTTTCCCCCGCAAATGAGATGCCGTCTTGATAAGCGTTAACCTCATGCTGCATGCGGTTCAAAAGCTGTCCCGCGTAGTTGATGCACACGCCTTCAATGTTTGTAAGGCGCGCACGGAAGATGTTGTAACCACACACCGCAGGGATGGCGACGAACAACCCCACCGCCGTAGCAATGAGCGCTTCGGCAATGCCGGGAGCGACTGTTGCCAAGGAAACGCTTTTCAGGGAGGCAATTGCATGGAAGGAGTGCATGATGCCCCACACCGTACCGAAAAGGCCGATGAAGGGAGCAGTGTTGGCCGCAGTAGCTAAAAGCGCCAACGAAGATTTGAGGTGTGCCATTTCTTCGGCAATACCGAAGTGTAGGGCGCGGCGGACGTTGTCGTTGAGCAGGCGCTCAGCATCGCCAGTGCGGGTGATGCGGTTGAATTCTCGCACAGCTCGGCAAGTGATGCCATACAGGGGGGAGCGTTTATCGCTCTCCACCAAAGGCAAGGCAAAGGCCAATGCACCTGCATCGTCAAAGGCGCAGAGTCCCTGTCTGGTACGCCGTCGTGCAGCACGCAGGGTCAACCACTTGGCGGCCATATATGCCCAGCTCGCTACAGACATAAACAAAAGCAATACTAATACGCACTTAGAAATAATACTGGCCTGCAACACGGCCTGAAGCATGGAATCCATCCGCTGTTCCTCACCCAATTGTATTTTGAAGTCCCGCGAGCATCTCTAATACTGCGCTGCGTTTTCTGATGATACGGCTCAATAATTACGATTTTAAAATTCGTGTAAGGGGTCTTCCGCGCGCTGAACGCAGTCAGCTATGACGGTCAAAAGCCATCCGGCAGGGCGCGAAGCCCTATGCCGGATGTAGCTCACAACCAAGTTAGCTTGCCTGTCCAGATACGCTCGCCTGCCGTGCAATGGAGTCTATGGTTGCGGCAAGGCGCTTGCTGACCCCGTCAAAATCCATGCTGTCAATGTAATATTTTTCAAGAACGCCATGTTCTGCTTTGATCTGCGCCAGGGTTTGCATTGCAAGGGAAAGAGTCTGTTCATATCGGGCCATGTTTTCCGAAATTTCGTCCTGAAGCCCGGTTGGACGTTTGGTATTCTTTCCCTGAAGCGTAAAGGATTCTTTGATAACCTGCGTCGACAACTCGTCAGGTTGCGTTGTCATCAGAAGGTTCAGTGCGGGAATGTGCACGTGATCCAGCAGATGAGGGTCAATGGGTCTGTGGTAATACTCCACATCAAAACCACGGAGTTTCGCTTTTTCGGTCACGTCCGCTATTATTGCACCTTCATGGCGCTCCCATTGCTGAAGGATTGGAAACTTGCAGCTTTGCCGGACCTTACCTCTCCCCCATTGGCTGTGAGACAAAATGCACGATCCGGCCCAATGGCAACGGCATTCGCCTTCACCGCGTAGCAGTGAGCACTCTATACATTGTCCAAGTTCCGCGAGTTGGCACGGGCAATAGACGCTTCCGGCGTCCACACATTCTACAGGCCGTTTCACTATGGAGCGTGGGGTAACTTCGAACTTCGGTTTTGATAAGAGCTCATGTCGAAGCATGTTCGTCTCCGATGTTTTTCTCTGGCATGATTCTGTTCAGGCCAAGCACGTACGCACCAGCCAGAATGAGGATTATTTCTTCGTAGCATCCAACATGTCAAAAAATCTTAGGAATATTGACCAGAACCCAGGCAAGCAACATAAAAACAATGATATTATCCACACATGGCATTGCAGCACTGAGAAGAGCCAGTGTAAAGATTGCTAATGGGCACGGCACTCCAGATAGTGCAATCATGCCATGCCAACTGAGCATACAGAATACTGGAAATAAAAAGCAAAAATGACAAAGATTAATGCAAAGAATCGTCTCAATGGAGAAATATTGAAGGTAAAATAAATTCTTATAGCCATAATATCTACAAGAAATAGATAACCAATAGCTAGATACAGAGGGTCAGCAAAAAACTCCGCCATGGGCAGTTCACTGAAGTACATCAAAAAGCAGGCGATACCGTTAAAAATAAATATACTACTTAATATGACCTTGACGATAGCATCCGTTCTGGCTCCCTCTCGCTTGGCAATCAGAAACAATATGCCCAAGTACGCAACGATGATCAGCATCTGCACGATAAATGTGTCATCTCTAAAACTCTGAAGCGTCATCCAGAACGGTTCCATGCTTTTCATATTTGTGTCCTTTTTTGACGGCATTCGACACCATGTTGATCCAACGTCATAATGCGTGCCGTTTTTATGAATATCTCTTCAGGATCATGTGCAATCTGCATCATTCCAGCTCTAGATCGGAAAAGGAAATCAGCCAAATATCGTTTCATTTCGGCGCGTAGAGCGGGATCAAAACCGACAAACGGTTCATCGAGAAGCAATAGTTCCGGATCCACAGCTAGCGCTCGCGCCAGTGAAACGCGCTGCTTCATGCCGCCGGAGAGTTCCTCGGGCACCGCCTCCAGAAAATGGGCTAACCCCATATGTTCCAGCATATTCGTCGCCTTTTGTCCGGCTTGGGCGGGATCCATCCCCAAGCTGAGTAAGGGTAGCATGACGTTCTGGAGTGCGGTTCTCCACGGCAGCAGACGGGGTTCCTGAAAGACAACACCAATGCGTTGCGCTCCGATGTGGACATATCCACTTGTGGGACGCAAAATGCCCGCCGCCAGACGCAATAAAGTTGACTTGCCTACTCCGCTGCAACCTTGCAAAACTATTACTTCTCCAGGATTCAGCTGTAGGGAAAGGTCACGCAAAACATCATGTCTTGCGTAGGCAAAACCCACCTGAGAAAAAAGCACCAGAGAAGTCATCTTGCCTTCCTCTGAGATGTGTTGTGTCTGGTCAACAACAGCAGGGCCGCCTCAAGAACACCCACCAGAAGCATGCTGACCAGCGCCAAAGCGTAAAGCGCCGCAGTATCCAGATTGGTTCTGGCGATAGCTAAAGCATGGCCTAGCCCACAGGTGGCACCTATAGTTTCCGCCAGAATGGTTACACGCATCCCTCCCCCGAGGGCGATAATGGAACTTGAGAGTAAAGGTGCTGTGATAGCTGGAAGATATACATGCCAGAAGCGTTGTAAGCGGGTAATGCGGTAAACGGCGATCATTTCTTGCAATCCGGAATCCACGGCTCGGATACCTTCCATAACACCTACGTACACCGTTGGCACTACCGTTAGGGCCACAACGAAAATCACCATTTCAGAGTCAATACCGAACCAAAGCATGCCGAGCATGACCACAACTACGCCAGGCACGCTGGAAAGCATCCAGCGGGCGGGGGTAAGCGCCAAACGCAGCTGTTTGTAAAACCCAGCTGCCAGCCCTAAGCAGATCCCCGCACCTCCACCTAAAGCGATACCGCACACAAAACGCTCAAAACTGATGCGGAAGTCATCGCGCCAGAAGTCTGGCTGCGAAAGGATGTCGCACAGGGCGATAAGCGTCGCCGCTGGCGATGGCATAACAAATCCCTGACAGCCCCGCGCCGCAACCTCCCATGCTCCTATAAGAACACCGCAGCCCAAAAGCCCCCAGAACATATCAGTGGCGCGCATCGGACAACCTCAGGAAGTCTTCTCCAGGCATACGCCCTCCAACAGAGGCCGGAGAAACTTCAAGTAACCGGGTGAGGAAAAAAGTCGCCATCATCGCTGCGTGGTCGCTGTCCATAATGCGTATGTCGCAAACTCGCTCTACATTCATTCCTTCAAGACTCCTGCCTAAAACAGGAAAAACATCGCCCGTAGTTTCAAATGCCATGCGGGGGTGCTCCCTAGCATGGCTCACTCCCTCTACATAACTCGTACGGATGGCAGTTAGAGCCTCTTGACTGTCCGCCAGTGAACCAAAGACGGTAAGCGCCCCCAGCGGCATACATGGTGACTGAGGAAACATTTCGGCCCACAGTGCACGGATATCCAGACATCCCAAAACGGGAATTCCTGAGGTATCAATCTGAATTCCAAGGGCAGACATGGCCTTTCCTGCCGCCGGTTCCACCAAGAAGGCATGCTTTGCACGACCACTACGCAGCATACCCACGGCCTCTAGAGCACTACCCACATGGCGGGGCATGAAGCTCAGCCCGTGTTTTTTCATGAGTATGCGTAGCACACTTCCGGCATTTCCCCTGGCCCGAAAGGCAACAGAATCTCCTCTCCATTCAGCATGTCCACGCTAGAAAATTCCTGATTCGTGGAAACAATCCAGGCTGGACCGGAAAATACGGCCACTACAGTGCAGTGCACTCCCTTGTTGTGCAACGCGGCGGCGGACGCCACCGTCATGAGTGCCACGTCCACCTTACCTTTGGCGATGAGAGCGCGAAGCTGCTCCGGTGAATTCCAGGGCGTGAACACGGCCCCTTCCCTTCCTGGTACGTGAGGAGGTAGAGTGCGCATTAACACTAGCGGAATGGCCTCGCGCACGGGCGGACCGGCAAGGCGTAGCGGAGGTTGCGCCGCGACAGAGATAGTCCAGCCCCCGCAGACCACCCAAGCAAGAAGAAGAGCGAACGCGCACGGACGGATGTTCATACCGTGCCTTCCGTCAATGTCCCGGACTTACGCAGGATTGCTACTTCATTTTCACCAAAAAGCATGTTGATAGTTCGCCGTTCCAGAGAGGCGAAACCAGCCTCAAGTGCCAGCCTAGCTATGCGCCCCTCCTCAAACGAAACATCTTGGCCTTCCAACGCCAGAGAGAGGCGGGAAATAACCACCTTCTCCGGAGCGGTGCGCTCTCGATTCAGTCCCTCGTGCAGACTGACAAGGACTCCACCGGGGTTCAGGGCGTCCAGCAGCTTTTTCATGAATGCAGGGAGGTTTTTCACAAAATACAGGCTCTGACCGGCCCATATGCAATCATAGCCGCATCCAAAGTCGATCTGATTGTAATCACCGGGATAGAACTCCGCACGCTCTTCCATGCCCGCAGCCTCGACTTCCTTTCGGGTCAACTCCAGTACAGGAGGCAAATCGCAGAATGCTCCCCGTAATACCGCATTACGGCCCATAATAGACAAACCAATAATACCTGGTCCGCATCCAAGATCGAGAATATGGCGGAAATGCCGAAATTCCGGCAGCGACACCGCCATGTCCGCCAGTCTGCGAGATACCTCGCCCTGTTGGTAGGCAATCATGTCACGACTAGATTTTTTCCACAGGTCTTTTCCGTCAATACGATCATCTTCTTTTACCGGCTGCGGCCCAGAATAGAGCAGTTCCTTCATCTTGCTGAGATTCCGGTGCTGCATGGCCTGGAGCCGACGCATCAGGTGGCCTAGGTAGGTATTGGTTTCTTTGCGAAGATACATTTCGGCAAGTGCAGAATTGGCGTAGACCCCATTCTTTTTTGAGGTAAGGCCGAGAGCTGCCATAGCATCAAGGACATGGGCGAGATTTCCAGCATGCGGATTACCGAGGTGTGCCGCTATACCTTTCAGCGTACCCGTCTTGTGCAGAATATCGGGTAATTCCAGCTCAAGGGCCAGATCAAGCAACGCTGTGCGCACTGAGCCGAGCATCCAGTCTGTGAGGATTGAAACATCCGGTGACGCAGAATGTCCGGATGCAATTTTTTTTTCATCGTGCATACTAAAAACTCCATGAAACAGTTGTACCGAAACTGAACGGATTGCCGTCTTCCACAATTTTGTTGCCATTAGCCACAAGTTTTTTTGTTATATAGTGTGTATCAAAGACATTCTTCCCCCAAATAGCCACGGTAAGATTTTCGCCACGGTATCCGAATTGAAGATTGACTGTATTGTATCCAGGATCGCTAAGTGTATTTTCAGCGTCGAAATACTGTTTTCCAGATCCGAGATATTCCGCTTGCGCAAAAAAGCCGGATGGATGTGTATAACCAACGCCTAGGTGATACGTGAGGTCTGGTGCCCAAGGCAGACGATTGCCACTATAGTTCTTTCTTCCACCACTGGGAGTGGACACCGTCCACTCGTCAATTTCAGAACGGGCATATCCAACGCCACCACGCAACTCCCAGCCCTCAAGTGGGTATGCCCTGACCTCTAGTTCGACGCCGGAGGTATGAGCCTTTGCAGAATTGGTGAATTTCCATGTACCGATGCCTGCAGATGGAACTTCTTCCCGAACCTGTTTGTCTCTGATGTCAGAATAAAAAGCGGAAACATTGGCTTGTAATTTGTTATCCAGCCAGTGTGTTTTCAGCCCAAGTTCGTAGTTGGTGCTGTATTCCGGTTTATAATAAAATGTATCTTTTGAACTGGCTGAAAAAACATTAAAGCCTCCTGGCAGATAGCCTTGGGACCATGATGCATACGTGGTTAGGTTGTCTGTAACGTCGAGAGAGGCGGAAGCCATGGGAAGGAACTCCGTGTAGCGAAAATCTTTTTCATACGCACGCCGCTGCCCTGCACCGGTTTTATATGTTTGTTCGCCGTCTAAGCCCGTATATTCAGCCCGTAGACCTGCCGTCAGCCGAAAGGCATCCGTAATGGCATAGGTGGCTTGCCCGAAAAGTGCCCCCGTTGTTTCCGTGTAGTCCGTATGCAGATATGTGGTTGCAGCGGCCCGTCGGCGAATTCGGTTCATATCCGTATTCATGGAGGTTTTGCCCAAAAAGAGCCCGGCTACCCAAGAAAGCCTCTGCTTACCTGCGGAAGAAAAACGCAGCTCTTCTGAGATATTGCGCTGATTAATACTCATGTCGGACACGCCCAGAGGTAACGGCGTTCTGTCAAGATCAGACAACATCTTGTATTTGTAATCTAAATAGCTGGTTATTGATGTTGTTCTAACATGCTCTCCAGTATGTGTGATGGTGAACGCAGGAATCACAAGATCAGACGAAGCCTCGTCTGGGGCGTCGGAGCGGACTTTATACCGTCCGCTACGGTATGGCCCGGTGGACAAGCGCATACTGCCTATGCCATCGTCACTGTGTGTGGCATCCAATGACATGCGCACATCCAACGCATCCGTAGGGGTGAGTCGTAAAACCACTCGTCCCGAATCAGCCTTGTGTCGTGCCGCTTGATCTTTCTGTTTATATTCGTTGCGGACAAAGCCATCCGTTTGATGGCGAAGATAGCTTCCTGAAAAGTACACCTTGTCCTCAAGCAATGGCCCAGCCGCAGAAGCCCCCAGACGAAAGGTGTTATGATTCCCGAATTCCGTAAAAAGTGATCCCCGTAACTTGTTGTCCGGTGTGCGCCGCACAAGATTAATCACCCCAGATTCACTGTTTCTGCCATAAAGAGTTCCCTGCGGACCGCGCAGCACCTCAATGCCTTCCATGTCATGCAGGTAGATGTTCTGCATGTAGGATAAAGGATACGGCACCCCATCCACATAAAGCCCCGCTGGAGAATGTAGCGCCGTATCCCAGGTGGACATGCCGCGAATGACAATTTCATTACCGGAGCTAGTGCTTTTCATATGGACGTTGGGAAACATTTTTGTAGCGTCCTGCAAGGTTTCAGCCCCCTGATTTTCCAGATCGATATCCGAAGCCGTGGAGACGCTGCCTGCAATCTCCCGGAGCGCCTGTTCACGCTTAGTGGCGGTAACGGTGATCGCTTCCAGCGTATAGGTATCAGCGGGCTGCGGTCGTGATTCTGCCGCATGGGCACTTTCGAATAGAAGAAAATAACTTAGGATCCCTCCTAAAATGTAATGACGCATGGCGTGTCACCTCTCCTTGGCGTGTGCTACTTTTAATTGAATTTGATTTTCTTTTTCATTAAACTAGAAAAAAGAGTCTTGCTAACCGTGGAAAGGTCAAAAAATATCCCCAGCGGGGTATCGCCGGGGTCGTTGAGGAATGTATGGGATTAGGACAAGATTTGACGCTCTTCGCCGGTCCTGGTTTTTACCGAATCTGCGGAACAGATTCTTTTATGCTCAGGCCGGGCCTTGTGTTGCAGCTTTCCCAACTTTCGCCCACAGATCCGTTGCATATGGAATTTGAAATTCAGAGTTCTCCGCTCATATTCGGGTTTATGCTCACTGGATCGAACCATTGTAGCTACAAGCATGGAGCGCTGAGCGGAACAACGCAGTTGCACACCAGCGGAAGTAATAGCATCACATATCTTTCAGACACAGTAGGGAATATGAGGTGCAAAGGTGGAATGCGTAGATTAAGTATTATTATGGATAAAGATTTCCTTTATCCCTATCTTGTGGCGGAACATACCAACATACCAAAGCAACTGGAACGTGTATTTGAAGGCCGCAAAACAGCATTTCAGTGGATAGGCAAAAACAGCGCTCAAAAAATCCGTCTTATAGCAGATATTGTAACAAGCGCCTATGCGGGAACCCTGCGCAAACTGCATATGGAAATTCGAACACTTGAACTAATAGAAACACAGCTTATCGAATATCTTGCCACCCAAAATGGCTACGAACGGACAGTATCCCTATCGCCATCAGATGTACGACGCATAAAGGAAGCCAGGGAATTGTTGGTGCAGGATATGGAAAGTCCACCAACACTTGCGCAATTGGCGAAGATGGTAGGTGTCGGTGAAAAAAAAATGAAGGTGGGCTTCAAGCAGGTCTTCGGTCTACCTGTGTTCGAATACTTCAGGAACTATCGCATGGAGGTTGCTCGCGAACTGCTTGCTGCAGGTGACATGAATGTCACAGAGATCGGTGTGCATATCGGCTACCAGAGTCTGAGTCATTTCAGTCATGAATTTTTCAAACGCTACGGTGTGACACCTAAAAAATTTCAAAGTGGAAAAGTCAATAAAAATATTCTTTAACTATTCTGTAGCTCGATATATGAAAGTAGCATGCGGAAAAACACATGATTGCCAGTCTCGCTCCAGATGAGTGCCACTGATGAAACACATAAACTGTAGTAGTTCGGACTTGATCTGACAGTTATCCGTTTTGATGGTTCTCTCTGTCCGATTAGTTAAGCTGTCCGACCTTTTCGTTCCAGAGGGTTTTCCCCTCAAGCAGGGCTTGCATGGGCGTCCTGCCGCATCACATTTTCCCCTGATGCGTTCTTTCTGTGTTGTAGTACTCCAGCCAGTCTTCAGATCGCTCTGAAGCTCCTCCAGAAATTGATTGAGTTTACGCCGGAACGCAACCTGCTAAAACTCATGTAGAATGGTCTTGTGGAAGCGTTAACAGATGTCGTTGGTCTGCGGATGGCGCCCCTTTGTTCAGGTATGCTCGATGTCGTTCACACCAAGGTAAAGCTGGTAATCGTGTGTTTCCAGTTTGCCGCAATATTCCGTCCCCCTGTCAGTCAGGATATGGATAACCTCCATGTGCTGTGAGGCAAAGAATGGCAAAACGCGGTCATGCAAAAGGTCAACCCCGATGATGGGCGTCTTGGTGGTATGCAGTTTGGCTATCACCCACTTCGAGTAGGTATCCACGAAAGTTTGCTGATAAATACGGCCCACTCTCTTGATTGTGCCCACTTAAAATCAATCCTAGGCTACCGAGATAGCCAGGATGGTGGCTCTCTATCTCGCCGGATGCTTATCATCCTGCTTTTTACGTTCCAGAGCCTGAACCTATGCTTCGGTCAGCACCAGTCCTTGTTTAGTGGACATTTTTTCCAGAACGGTCAGCCGCTGTTTCATGGAGGCAAGGTCATGGCGCTGCCAGATGGAGCGCACTCCAGACGGAGAAATGAAGATGCCGCGTTTGCGTAGTTCGTTGCTGGCCCTGGCTTGCCCGTATGCGGGAAATGCCGTGGCAAATTCAACAACAGTCTGATCGGTCGCTTCCTCCACCCGATTCTTCAGATTCGGCTTTCTCCGGGGACCTCAAAAAGCGCTTCAACCACACCCGCATCAAGGGCGGCCTGATAGCGGTAAAAGGTATCTCTGGAAAACCCCATGATACGGCAGGCGTTGGAGATATTGCCCAACCGGCGGCAAGATTGGGAAGCCCGGTCTTGTGCTTGATGATGCTTTGGTTAAATCTTTCCATTGGGAACTCCGTGGGCATCATGCCTAGTTGATGGGTTGTGTGCACTTCCATCAAAACGGAGCCCCTTTTCTTTTCAAGGGCCTACTGTCAGATCAAGTCGAAACTAGGGCAATTTAATACTTAATTCATTGCTGTCCGGCTAAGGCCGAATAAAAAAGTCCAAAATCTCAACAGGATGTGGTACA
>APFI01000297.1 GCA_000403945.1 Desulfovibrio sp. Dsv1 | reverse complement strand
GGAGCTGCCGCCGTCACGAGGCCCGCGCCCGCGCGCAAGGCCGCCCGCGTCGCCAGATGAGCCGCGCCGCCCAGTCCCGGCGTGCCGCCCAGTACCAGCAGGTGACCGAAGCTGTTTTTATAGCTGTTTTCCGGCGGGCCGGGCAGAGCGCGCAGGCAGTGCCCGTCAAGAAGATACGCGCCGCATGGACTGGCGGCGCGCGTCGCGGCCGGAATACCGATGGCGCGGACATGTAGGCGGCCCGTCCAGGGACGGGCCCAAGGCAAGACCAGACCCGGTTTTGCCGCCGCAAAGCTGACAGTGGCCGAGGCCCGCACCGCCACGGGTGACGGCCGGCCGCTTGTACTGTTGAGTCCGGAGGGTATATCCAAGGCCAGGACAAAGCGGGAAGGCGCCAGTTGGTTGATGCGCTCAACGATTGTTTGCAGGGCGGGACGCAGTTCGCCGTTGAAGCCGGTGCCCAGTAGCCCGTCCACCAGAATGTCCGGCGGTTCTTGCCAGTTGTGGCGGCCCAGCGGGGCAAAGGCCACGCCGGCGGCCCGGGCTATGCGAAGATGTTTGGCCGTGACGCCCTTGTACGCGCCCAGCGCTTTTGTGTGCAGCACCAGCGGCCGCGCGCCCGCATCCAGCAGGTGGCGGGCCAGACTGGCAGCATCGCCGCCGTTGCTGCCGCTGCCCATGAACAGCCAGACCGTCTGTCCGGCCGGATGTGGGCGATAGGCGAGCAGTACGTCAAAGGCCGCTCTGGCCGCGTTTTCCATCAGCAGGACTTCCGGCATGCCCAACTTCACGGCCGCCGCGTCCCAGGTCCGCATTTCAGCGGGCAGGGGCAGGGGAGGGAGAAGTTTTAAAAATTCGGCAAGGCTGCGCATTATGCCTCCAGAATGACGACAGCCACAGCTATGCTGCGTTCATGGCTGATGGAAAGGCGGCTGTGCCGCACGCCCATATATTGGGCCCGGGCCAAGGCCCGGTCCAGAAAACGAAGTTGCGGCTCACCGAGCGCGTTGCGGCCCGTTTCGATCTGCCGGGGGCCGACGCCCCGGCTGAAACCCGTGCCCAGCGCCTTGACGGCCGCTTCCTTGGCGGCGAAGCGTCCGGCAATATAAGGCAGGGGCTGCGCGGGCAGGGATGCCAGTTCCGCCGGAGTAAGAAATTTTTCCAGGAAGCGTCGCCCGAATTTCTCATACACCCTGGCAAGACGTGCCGTCTCGGTAATGTCTATGCCCAGTCCGACGATCATGCTCCATTCCTCCGCAGGAGCGCCTTTGACCGGCCCGCCTGTCCTGGCCGCCCGAGGTTGCCCATTAGCAAAAAATAAGGTATACTGACGTAGTCAGGAATATTATCCTGACCCGTTTGAGGCCGGGGCGTCAAGCCTACTGAAGGCCGACGAACGCATGGAGAACAGCATACCATGAAATTGTGTATTGTCGGTACGGGCTATGTGGGACTGGTCAGCGCGGCCTGTTTCGCGGAAATGGGCAATACCGTGACTTGTGTGGACGCGAATTCCGCCGTGGTGGAAAAACTCAACGCCGGTTCCGTGCATATCTTTGAGCCCGGTCTGGAACCCATGGTGCGGCGCAGCCGCGCTGACGGCCGGCTGTCCTTCACCACCAGCCTTGAAGAAGGCATTGCCGATGCGGACTGCGCCTTCATCTGCGTAGGCACGCCGCCGCAGCCGGACGGATCTTGCGATCTGAGCTACGTGCGTCAGGTGGCTCATGAAATTGGTCGCTATATGCGGAATGAACTGGTGGTGGTGGACAAGTCCACTGTGCCCGTGGGCACCGCCGACATGGTGCGCGGCATCTTCAAGGAAGAGCTGGCTTCGCGCGGTCTGGATCTGAACGTGGACGTGGTGTCCAATCCTGAATTTCTCAAGGAAGGCGACGCCATTGCGGATTTCATGAAGCCGGACCGGGTGGTTCTGGGCACGGATTCCGAACGGGCTGCCGCTCTCATGCGAGAGTTGTATTCTCCCTTTGCCCGCACCAGGGAAAAACTCATTGTGATGGGCGTGCGCAGTGCGGAAATGACCAAGTACGCGGCCAACTGCATGCTGGCTACCAAGATTTCCTTCATCAATGAAATCGCCACCATCTGCGAAAGGGTGGGGGCCGACGTGCGCGATGTGCGCACGGGCATCGGTTCGGATTCGCGCATCGGCTATCAGTTCATCTATCCGGGCGTGGGTTACGGCGGTTCCTGCTTTCCCAAGGACGTCAAGGCTCTGATTCAGACGGCGAAAAGCGCCGGGGTGGAGCCCATGCTGCTCAATGCCGTGGAGGCGGTCAACGCCCGGCAGAAAAAGCGGATGGCCGAACGCATTCAGGAATATTTCGCCCCGCAGGGCGGCGTCAAGGGCAAGACTCTGGCGCTCTGGGGTCTGGCCTTCAAGGCCAACACCGACGACATGCGTGAGGCGGCTTCCATCGACATCATCAATGCGCTTACCGCTGCGGGCATGAAGATCCGCGCGTTTGATCCAGTGGCTGCCGACAACGCGCGCCGCATTTTCAAGGATAATGAACTGGTGGAAATTCTGGACGACCAGTACGCTCCCTGCTGTGGGGCTCAGGCGCTGCTGGTGGTGACGGAGTGGAATCAGTTCCGCAACCCGGATTTTGCGCGCATCAAGTCCCTGCTGACAGCGCCTCTGCTGTTTGACGGCCGCAATCTCTATTCGCCCTCAGCCATGGCCGAACGCGGCTTTGCCTACTTCTGCATCGGCCGCCCCACGGGGGCATAGCTTCATCCGGTCAAGAACGCCAGCCCGGAGCTGTATCTTCAGCCCCGTCTGGCTTCGCTTCGTTCACCTTACGCCTACTGAGCGTTGAAAGCCCGCCACCATGCCAGCGTCGGCACTGTCAGAGCCAGCAGCCCGGCCGGGATCTGCGGCAGGGCGGGCCAGCCACGCCGCAAGCGCCAGCTTTCGCCCAAACCCAGCGTCAGTCCGCAGAGCAGACCGGCCACATGGGCCGCGTAATCAGTATCATCTCCTTCCGTTCCCAGCATGGCCAGCATGGCCGCGCCCGCCGCAATGGGCAGGATGGCCTTGCGCCTTTGCTCCTGTCGTCCGGCCATCATGCCGGCCAGAACGCCTACAGCCGCGAACAGGGCTGTGGAAAATCCAAGACTGGTGACGGCCCGGGGACGGAACAGGACTGTCAGGCCGTTGCCTAGAATGCCGCCGATCAGCGTCAGCCAGACGGCCCGCCCAACGCCGGCAAGCCGCGCCAGCAGTGTTAGAAAAAGAGCGCCAAAGGCTATATTGCCCCAGAGATGGCGCGGATCGGCGTGCAGGGTCAGGGCTGTGGCAAGGCGGTAAAACTGTCCGTAAACGCGCACCAGGACGTTATCCAGAACGCCCGCATTGAACCATGTCTGCGGCGGCGGCAGGAAGTCCGTCACAGGCCACCAGCCTGTGCGCAGACCGTGCCAGATGATCAGCGGCAACAGAAAAAATGCCGCCAGGCCGCCGGATAGATATACGGGCGGTGGAGGCGAAGGAGGATAAGCGGCCCTTCGCCGTTCGCCGTCGAAATCCATCAGTTCACTGAGTGCAACCTGTTCCAGCAGGGGTGGGACATAGATGCATTCGCGCCTTTGGAATACGCTCAGGATATGTGGCACGCGGCAAGCGTTGAGCACCAGTCGCCAGTCGCGGCGCTGCATATAGTCCGCCAGCCCTGTGGGGCCGGTGATGTTGCGCCAGAACGGCGGCAGACTGCCCGGCCTGCGCCGGACGGCCCAGCGGCTTCCAGCGTGGACACAGAATGTGGAAAAGGGAGCGTGTGACATGGATAAAAAAGCCCCGACAGCGGACTGGCGGGGCCTGTTACGGCAAAAAAAGGATTAGCCCCGTTTGCGCGCCATGGGCTTGGTCACGGCCCCCGAACGCAGACAACGGGTGCAGACGGTCAGAGTGCGGACGCTGCCGTCAGGGAACTGGTGGCGCACACGCTGAAGATTGGGATTGAAGCGACGCTTGGTCTTGATATTGGAATGGCTCACGAGATTGCCAACCTGGGGCTTTTTGCCGCAGAAATCGCATTCCTTGCTCATACAGTCCTCCGTATATGCAAAAAACAGTTCACTTCAGATGCGGCAAAACCATGGCCCGGCACTGTGGCGACAGCATTCTCAAGCGGGCATGACCGCGTGAAAGGGTCAAGTAGCCCATGGGACGAAAAAAGGCAAGAGTTTTCCTAAAAAACACGTCCGCCGTTATGGGTGCCATCGTTTAAAAAGGCGCTGAAAATTCGTGACGGGCATGGGGTGGGATAAGAAGTACCCCTGAATATAGTCCAGTTGCATCGACCGGACCAGTTGCAATTCCTTTGCCACATCTTCCAGACAGACTTTGGTGTCCACGCTGTGGCAGATGGGGCACCGCAACGCGGATGAAAGTTGTGCCAAAA
>APFI01000296.1 GCA_000403945.1 Desulfovibrio sp. Dsv1 | reverse complement strand
GTTGAGAATGTCGCGCGCAACGACGCTGTCGACTTGACGGTATCGGCGGGCGAGGTTTTCAGCATGCTCAGCAAGAAATGGCTGGTTCCGGAATCATGCATGGCGATACAAATGCCCAGAAGGTGGCCTTGTCCGCCGTATGCGGCTGGGGCAAACTGTGTTCTGTTCCTGCGTTCAAGATGTTTCCGGCCTAGTCACGCCATAAAAAAGCCTCCTCCGTGCGTGGGGAAAGGTTTTCGTCCCGGTGGGGAAAAGGACTTACTTGCCCATGGCGTTTATAAAGTCCTTGTTGGACTTGGTGGCGCGCATCTTATCCAGCAGAAATTCCATGCTGTCGATGGACGACATGGGGGCCAGAATCTTGCGCAGAATCCAGACGCGGTTGAGCACGTCGTCGGCCAGCAGCAGATCTTCCTTGCGGGTGCCCGTGCGGTTGATGTCAATGGCCGGGAAGACGCGTTTTTCCGAAAGATGGCGGTCCAGATAGATTTCCATGTTGCCCGTGCCTTTGAATTCTTCAAAGATCACCTCGTCCATGCGCGAACCCGTGTCGATAAGCGCCGTGGCGATGATGGTCAGGCTGCCGCCTTCCTCAATATTGCGGGCCGCGCCGAAAAAGCGCTTGGGCCGTTGCAGGGCGTTGGCGTCCAGGCCACCGGAAAGCACCCGGCCCGATGAAGGCGTCACAGCGTTGTAGGCCCGGCCCAGACGGGTGATGGAGTCCAGCAGGATGACCACGTCGCGCTTACGCTCCACCAGGCGTTTGGCCTTTTCCAGCACCATTTCACAGACCTGCACATGGCGCTGCGGCGGCTCGTCGAAGGTGGAACTGATGACTTCCGCCTTTTTGACCGTGCGTTCCATGTCCGTGACTTCTTCCGGTCGCTCGTCAATGAGCAGCACAATGAGATAGACTTCGGGGTTGTTGGCGTTGATGGCGTTGGCCAGCGACTGGAGCAGGATGGTTTTGCCGGTGCGCGGGGGGGCCACGATAAGGCCACGCTGGCCGCGTCCGATGGGGGCCATGAGGTCGATGACCCGGTTGGAGAGATTTTTCTCGCCATTTTCCATGACGAGCAGATGATCGGGATAGATGGGGGTGAGGTTGTCGAAAAGAACGAGATTCTTGGCGTGTTCCGGCGGTTCAAAGCCTATTTCAGTCACCTTGAGCAGGGCGAAATAGCGCTCCCCCTCCTTGGGCGGCCTGATCTGGCCGGAAACGATATCTCCCTTGCGCAACGAAAAACGGCGGATCTGGGACGGGGAGACATAGATGTCATCCGGGCCCGGCATGTAGCTGCACAGCGGCGAACGCAGAAAACCGAAGCCGTCGGGCAATATTTCCAGCACGCCATCGCCGCAGATGGCGCCGTTTTGCGAAGCACAGGTCGAGAGCAGTGCGAAAATGAGTTCCTGTTTACGCATGGAACTCGCATTTTCAATCTCAAACTGATCGGCCAGCTCCATGAGTTCCTGCATGCTGCGGGTTTTCAAATCCGTAAGACTCATGGCGCTGTCGGTCAACAGTGTGGGGGTCGTTTTCTTTTTACGCATAACGGTCCGATTTTTTGAAGAAAAT
>APFI01000295.1 GCA_000403945.1 Desulfovibrio sp. Dsv1 | reverse complement strand
GGATGAGGTGTTCGATCCCGTGGACACCAGCGCCATGGAACAGGTCATTCGGGCGGCAACGGGCAGGTTTCAATCCACGCCTCCGCGCGGGAGGCGACGGCCAAGGTGTTGGCAGGCATGCCGCTAATGCGCTGGTTTCAATCCACGCCTCCGCGCGGGAGGCGACCTGGGCAGGCCGCAGCCTGCGCGTATAAAGATTTTGCGGGGGGCATTTCGGGAATCTGCCGTTTGGCGCCGTCCGGCTTTCCGCATTTTTTATAGTTATACAATTATTATGTTATATTTCAATATGTTGAATATATCGCGGATATTCCTGCAAAAAGCCGTCAGCTTGAGGTCTCCGCTTCAGAAAATCAACGGCCCCTCAGGATCGTAGCCCGGCTTAACGCCCCAGTGCTCTACCTTGCCCCGCCAGGAGCTGCCGAGAAAATAAAAGCGCAGGCTGTCCTTGTCTTGATCCATCTCATTGAGCAGCGCCGCGCGCAGGTTTTTCCACTGCGCCGGATCCACGGCGCATTCAAAAACAGAGAATTGCACGCGCTGTCCCCAGTTCTGGCAATGCCGGGCAATGTGCCGCAGGCGTCGCCGCCCCGCCGCGTCTTCCGTATTGACGTCATAGCTCACCAGGACAAGCATGCGTCACCTGATGACAAAGGGCGGGTAGGCGTCCATCTCGCCCCTGATATGCCGGGCCAGCAGGCGCGCCTGCATATGCCAGAGCAGGCCTGTGGTCATGCGTTCATTCAGAAAAGGATGCAGTATTTCTTCGCGTTTACGCTCCTGGTAGGCAACAA
Organism: Desulfovibrio sp. Dsv1; assembly: GCA_000403945.1. GTDB lineage: Bacteria > Desulfobacterota > Desulfovibrionia > Desulfovibrionales > Desulfovibrionaceae > Desulfovibrio. The sequence goes on along the minus strand of APFI01000295.1, from coordinate 569 downwards.
GCACCTCCCTGCGGGCTTTTTCCTTCAGAAGGATCGCTCCGGACGCGGTTTGCTCAAAATCCTTCGCACGTATCTGCCCTCTGTTGACCAGCGTCAGCGCCAGCCTGTCCGCCAGAACAGGGCGGAATTCCTCCATCATATCCAGTGCGAGACTCGGCCTGCCCGGCCTGTCCCGATGCAGAAAGCCCACTGCGGGATCAAGCCCGACGCTTTCAATGGCCCCGCGCAGGTCCGCCGCCAGCAGCGTGTAGAAAAAGGAGAGCAGGCAATTGATCTCATCCAGCGGCGGGCGGCGGCTGCGTCCGGTGAAACGTATGCCTTTCACCTTGGCGGATATGAGGCGGTCAAAAACACCGAAATACATTCCGGCCGCCTCGCCCTCCAGACCACGGATTTCATCAAGCGATCGCGCCCGGGGCAGGCGTCGCAGGCAGGATGTGAGACTTTCACAGGCCAGGGCCAGCCCGCCGTCGGAATGTTCTCCAGGATGTTCCCTGGCCGCGCGCCGCAAGACCGTGCGACAATTGACAATCTTGCCTGTGATGAAGGCGCGGGCCAAAGGGACCACC
>APFI01000294.1 GCA_000403945.1 Desulfovibrio sp. Dsv1 | reverse complement strand
TGGATGGGAACTTTTCCCAGTTCCCGCCCTTCCGCGCGCAGACTGACACACTCGCCGTCCTTCCGCGCTGTCCGTTTTGCGGTACTGCTCACGTCGCAGCAGCACATTGCCCGTGGTGGGACCATGCATTGCGGCCATGAAACGCCCGTTTTCCGTGAGCCAGGACACGGCCACGCCGTTCTGGGCGCAATGGCCGAGCAGAAAGGAACTGCAACTGACCTGCCCGAAGCAGACCAGCGACCCGATGGTGTGGATGGGAACTTTTCCCAGTTCCCGCCCTTCCGCGCGCAGACTGACACACTCGCCGTCCTTAGACAGCCAAGTATTTTGCGTGGTCACGAAAAGCGTGTTCAGGTGGCGTTTCATGGTTCTCTCCACAGAGCTTCAAGATAACGCGTGGCCAGCACAGATTCTTCCACAAAAGTGGGCATGCAGGCGTTTTGAAGAGAGCATGCCGCGCAATGGCCCTGTTTTTCCGGAAGCGGTGTTTTGCCGTTCCGGAAAAGCTCATGCACGGCCAAGGCAATATCCGCGCTTTTCCGGCGCAAGTCTTCCGTGAGCGACACAACGCTTCTGCGCCGCCGGACGCCATAAAAGATCGCCGCTTCGGGGACGGGCGTTCCCAGCATTTCCTCAAGGCAGACGGCCTGCGCGCAGACCTGCACGGCGTCGGCTTCGGCATGCCCGCGCGGCGAGCCTTTTTTGTATTCCACGGGGAAGGGCCGCCATGCGCCGCCGCAACGCCTGAATTCCACCACATCCGCCTTGCCGCTGACACCCAGGCGGACGGAGCGCAACGGCAGGTTCGTCACAAGACGGACCTGGCCGCGCGCCGCGCTTTCCCCGCTGTGGGCATGCTCGTGCATGAGCCGTCCCTCGGCGGTATGGCTGTTTTCCTCCCAGATTTGTTCCAGGTGGATCAGCGCGCACTGCCGGGGGCAATAGGCATAGTGCTGCAATGCGGAAAGAGGCACAAAGTCCGCTTCGTCCATGGGCGGGCCTCTTCGGTTTATAGTTTCCCCTGAATTTCAACGGATTCCAGGCCGTCGCGCCGCACCTGAACCTCGTAGTCGCTGAAGGCTCTGGCCGGGCCGGATCCGGCATCCCTGCGCGTTACCGTGACGCGCTCAAACAGTGCGTGCGCGGGCATGTTGCCCAAGCGGTTGGCATGTTTGAAGACAATCAGTTTCCGCGCGCTCATTTTTCCGCGCGCGGCGGAGTGATCGTGCTCGAACATGTTGACCAGCGCTTCCCACAGCAGATCGAGATCTCCTTCGCTAAAGCCGGTTTTTTCCGCAAATGGCGCGGAGACATAGCCTTCGGCCCGGTAGAGGCCGTAGGGCACAATGGCTTTGCGGCCCATGGTGCGTTCTTTTTCCAAATCCTTCTCATTGGTGACGGCCATGCGGGTGATGCTGACTTCCTGCGGCACAATGGGTTCCACACTGCGGGCAAAGGCCAGCTGTACCGGGCCGCGCACCTGACCGCAGTTGATTTCCGTACTCATGACGGCTCCGAAGGCGCGCACGTCGTAGAAATTGGCGCACATCCAGGCCGTAAGGCGGGCGGCGTCCTCCGCTTTCTTGGGCAGGCGCTTCTCCTTTTTGTCTGGTTCCAGGCCGCAGGCCTTGTACGCCCGCTCATGGCGCTGATTGAGCACGGCTTTTTCCTGAATATAAATATTAAAGCCTTCCGCGCCCTTGTGGGCCAGTTCCACGTAATTGCGGATCTTGCGCTTCAGGCAGACGTCCGTGACCAGGCCACAACCGGTTTCCGGGTCAAGGCGGGGCAGGTTGCCCGCGTCCGGGTCGCCGTTGGGATTGCCGTTTTCCACGTCAAACAACAGCACGAATTCATAACGGTTGGCAAGAGCGGACATGGCTTACTCCTTTTCCTTTTTCTGATAATTGGCGATGCGCTGGTGATAATAGCCGATGAAGAAATCTCCCTGTTCCGGCAGGCTCAGGTGGGGCGGAAAAGCGCTGATGTCCCGCATGACCCCGGCTATTCTGTCTTCGTTATATTTGCCGTAGTCCGCCTTGCCGATATGGTGCTGGGCCAGGCGCAGCAGTTGGGGAAAGACCAGAAGCGGCGTGGCGGAAGCGGCGCCGATGTAGCGATCCTTGATGGATGCGCCTACCGCCCCCACAGCGTCGCTTTGCGTTTTTTCCAGCAGGGCGAACAGTCTGCCCAACAGATAGGGGAGATCTTTACGGCTTTCGTCAAGTTCCATGGTCCAGGCTCCTTGTGAAGGATGGTTGCGCAGCAGAAAGGCTTTGAGCAGCGCCGCGCGCAAATAGGAAATATTTTTGTCCGCGCGGATGCTCTGCATGACAATAGCCAACAAATTCTTGGGATAGCGGCCGCCGGAGAGAACCGCGCGGGACAGGGCGTCGCCCAGGCCGGCCGGAATATTTTCCGTTTTGCCCTGCGAGGCCAGCTCGCGCAGCAGCATCCAGAGCGGCGGCAGCGGCGGATCGTTCGCGTACTGCGGCGCGAGGGCCAGATTATGGTAATGGCGGCCAAGATTTTCCAGCAGTTGCCCGAACGAGGATATTTGCCACACTGTGACGCCCAAGCGGGCCTGGTTGGGCTTCAGGCCCAGCAGGAAGAAGCGCGTTTCCGCCGCGCGCAGGGCCGCCAGATCAGCGTCCGCCGGTTTTTTCCCGTCACGCGCGGCGCGCAGGACAGCGCGCGTCCTGCCCAGCAGTTCCCGGTCTTCAGCCGTATCAGCGCCGCATTCCAGCGCCTCACCGTCCTCATAGAACAGGCAGGAGGCAAAGACTTTTTCCGCCGGGCCGGGCTGCTCCGTCCAGAAAACGAGGCTGGTGGAACCCAGGCGCAGGCAGTGCCCGCTGTCCTTTCGCAGCAGAAAGTTCAGCGCCGTGGTATAGGCTTCGGCGGCCTCGCCGCTCACGGGCGCGTTGAAACTCTGGCTTTTCCCGTAGGATTCAAAGGCGTCGCAGTTGAAGGACACCAGGGCCGCGCCTGTGGGATTGGCCCCGCTGACGCCCCTGATGGGCGGATGGATGCGGGCAATGGGCGCGGTTTTTCCCGTCGCCAGACAGATGCCGGTTGGATCCTCCCCTCCGGCACGGCGTTGCGCCTCCCAGATGCGGCGGATGTCGGCTTGCTCGTGTAAAAAGCCTTGGTCTTCTTCAATCTGGAAGACGCCGTTTTTGTTCAGAATAAGCGGGCCGACGTCCAGATCCGCAAACATTTCGGGCCGCCAGGATTCCAGAAAAGCGGCCACGGCATAGAGCCGAGCGTTGCCGGTGTCACGGGCCAGTTCTTCGTGAGCCTGCCGGAAGGCGGCGAATGTTTTGGCGCTGCGCTCGGGTTTGCCCTTGCCGTCCACGCCCAGCAGATAGCCGGTGTTGTCCCAGAAAAGATTGGGGCTGACGCCGGAACCGGGCTGCTTTCGCGGCGCGGGCACCAGCAGGGGCCGGGCTTTGCCCTTGTCGTCTAGGCGGAGCAGAATGCGGCGCAGAACGCCCCGGGGCGTCAGCACCAGAACAAAGCCGATCAGTTCCCGGTTGTAGCCGGGCAGGGGCAATTCCGTATCCGACTCTCGCAGCATGCGCTGATAAAAAGCCGTCAGTTCGCTCAGAATCATGCTTGCGCCTCCCCGGACCGGCGCGGGCAGTCCGCCACGTCGATGACGCCGCCCTTCAGGCGGGGGCGGTAGAAAATGGGCCGCATGCCGTGGGCGAAATCCAGGTCATAGAACATCCAGCCCAGATCGCGTGGCGCGTCGCGGGCCAGTTGAGATGGCGGCAGGTTGTCTTCCAGCAATGCGAAATGGGCGGGAAACTCACGGCAGCCCAGGCAGGGCCGGTGAAAGCATTGTCCGGCTCTGGCCCGGCGGGTGAAGATGTCCAGATGCTTGCCCGCGTTATCGCCTAGCCCGGCCTTGTCCGTCAGCTCAAAATGGCCTTCAATCACATAGGCCACTTGGCGCAGCACCAGAGATGCCCGCTGCTGTCGTGTATCCTCCACGCAGATATGCAGCGGCGTTATGTTTTTCATGGCTTGGGCCGCATTTTTCGCCGAACCTTTGCATGCCAGCTCGTTTCGACGTATGGAATCAAAGCGGATAGGATTTAGGATATGCAATTTGTCGATTACCCAGCGTATGGCTGGCTTCCAGTGCAGAGATTCAAGAATGCCGCGCGCCGCTGACGGAGTTATAACTTCATAAGACATGCGTTCAGATTTTGTTTCCGGTCGTGTGAATAAGGCATATTCACCCCAGACGTGCAGTGCTATGCCGTAGGCCATGCGAACCTCCTGAATATGTCCGGTCCGGCGTCGTCCGTTTCGGAAATGCCCGCGTGTCTGCCGCGCGGGCGCCCGTTGTCCAAGCCCAATAATTATTTCAATCCACAGCGCGTGTGGATGCGCTGACCAACTCACCATGCCGCCTTGTCATTCTTTTTTAAATTGTGGAGGTGGCCTGCGCACAGGCCGCCTCCCTTCCCGCGCGGGAGCTGGCGAAACTCCCTCAGGCGAAAAAGATTTCAACAAAAAATTTATGTGAAGTCAAGAGTGCATTTCAATTAATGGGCTTGTAAAATCAACGAAGGCAATCCTCCGGGGCCTGGCGGGTGGGGTCATCCACCAGCAGGCCCAGTTTCGGATTATAGCCCGCGCCGTTGCGCAGCACGTCAAAGCATCCGTGCAGGGTCTCCAGAGTCCCTGCCGCGCGCAGCCTTTCCAGCTCATACGGGTAGACCTGCACGCTGAAGCCCTGCAGCAGGCGCAGGGTCAGGCGGCTTGGCGGGTATTCCGTTTCCAGGCGGTGGACAAGCGCATGGCTTTGTTCCGCCAGATCTCCGCCGTCTTTCGTGCCGTGCGTGATGATCACCGGAGCCATGCCCTCCTTAATGAAGTGGTAGCGGGTGTCCATCCACCGGAAGTCAAAGGCATGGGGAAATGCGGCATTTTTTTCGCGCAGCATTGCCAGCAGACGCTCTTTGTCCAGATCCTCGAAGCCATACAGAGCGTTGAAATAGTCCTCCACCGCCGCCGGAGCAAAGATGTCCGCATGTTTTTCCGCCACCTGGCCGAAAAAACAGGCGCGCAGATAAAGATCGGTCTGAGCTGGAGAAAGGGGCTGTTCCGGCGTGTAAACAGACAGGCTGCCTGAAGACAGTTCGCCCGAGCGGTTGCAGCGGCCCGCGGCCTGCGCCACGGAATCCAGCCCGCATTGGGCCCGGTACACGCAGGGGAAGCTGATATCCACTCCGCATTCGATGAGCGATGTGCTGACCACCCGGCAGGGCAGCCCTCGGCGCAGGCGTTGGCGCACGGTATCCAGCACGAACATCCGGTGACGCGGCGTCATGCGCGCGCTCAGGTGAAAATGGGCATCGTCATTTCCCAGTCTTTCATAGGCCGCGCGGGCCTGGGCGCGGCTGTTGACGATGCAGAGCGCCTGATGCTCTTGCCGCAGGCGGCGGCCCAGTTCCTCATTGCCGAGCTTGCCCAACAGGGAAACACACATGCGCCTCTGGGCCGTGAAGGTGCTGAAAAGCTCCGCCACCTGTGGGATGGGGATCAGTTCGCGCAGACTGTCCCTTGCGAAGCCGTTTTTCAGGGGGCCGTCCCGACGTAGTGCGGGTTGGGTGGCGGTGCAGAGCACAAGGCTTGCCCCATAATGTTCCGTCAGTTCCCGCAGCGCCAGCACAGAAGGTTCCAGCAATGGAACGGGCAGCATCTGCGCCTCATCCAGAATAACCACGCTGCGGGCCATATTGTGCAGTTTGCGGCAGCGGGAGGGGCGACTGGAAAACAGGGATTCAAAGAACTGCACCGCCGTGGTGACGACGACCGGAGCATCCCAGTTTTCAGCGGCCAGCCTGAAGGGCAGGACCGCCCGCCCTTGGTCGGCCGCGCTTTCCCCGGCCTGATCCGTCTGCTCACTGGGATGGACATAGCTGCTGTGGTGCTCGAGCACGGAGTCTTCTCCGAGGGCGTCGCGCAGCACCCGCGCATTCTGCTCAATGATGCTGGTATAGGGAGCCACCAGAATGATTCTGTCCAGCTGATGCCGCCGGGCGTGCTCCAGGGCGAAGGTCAGCGAGGAAAGCGTTTTACCGCCGCCGGTGGGCACCGTGAGGGTGAACGCGCCGGGCGGCAGCGCGGCCGCGTCCAGGCAGTGGCCGAGAATTTCTTTTCTGGCCGCCACAATGGGACTGTCATCAGGCGTCGCGCGCAGAAAGCCTTTGGCGGACAAAAAATCGCATAACCGTTTGCGGAGCGTCTCCAGAGAGGGCCAGCGGCCGCGCTGTCGGCAATTCTCCGGAGCGTAAAAATGTTCCGTGTCCAGAAAATCCGCGTCCGTCAGGCAGGAGAAAAGCATGCGCACGAAGAAACTGACGCTGAACGCGGCATGCTCTCTGGCAAGGCGGAAGGGGAAGCGCAGGGCGTCCGGTTGGGGAATGTCAGCCAGCGCCGCCAGATCCAGTCCGGCGGAATAGTCGGGGATGACGTACGCCGGGTCCAAGCGGGAACGCAGGCTGCCCGTATCCGAGGCCCCGTCTCCCAGGTCCGGCAGGCCACCGTGGTGGCCGGCTATGCAATAGGCCAGCCAGAGGGCCCTGTACTTTCCCGGTTTGCCCCAAGCCTTCCAGCGCCGCAAAAGCAGGCGCGCTCCGGCGGTGGAGTGGTCGATGCGGCGGCGTCCGTTTTGGCCGCTGATATAGGTCTGGAATTCCGGCGATGCCTTGCCCAGATCGTGCAGGCGGGTGGCCAGCGCGGCCCATTCGCCCGCGCCGAACACGCGGCCGAATGCCTCGGCCAGTTGCGCGCTTTTCCTCAGATGGTCTTCAAGGCTTTGCCAATGGGAGACTTCCTGATCCGGAAGGCTGTGGGCATAGAGCATGACCGCGCTCCTGTTGTATGGGGGAGAATGGGATAACCATAAACATATTGTCGGGACGGGGCAATATGAGGGCGGCTGACGAAAGCCAATGCGGCGTTCGCCGTTCATGGCCAGGCTTGTTTTGCGCGTCGTCCCGGTGTACATGAAGAATCATGAATCCGGATATTTCCCAGCATGAAGAGTGGTTTGCGGCCTATGCCGCGCGGGAACGCGCCAGGGAGCATGGCGACCCCGCGCCCATGGATCTGAAGCTCAAACATACCATGGCCGTGCTGAACAATGCCCGACGCATGGCGGAGAGCGAAGCTTTTGCTCCTGCCCTAGCCCGCGCATGCCTTCTGGCCGCACTCTATCACGACGTGGCCCGTTTTGAGCAGTATTTGCGCTATCATACCTTCAGGGACCGGGAATCCTGCAATCACGGCCTGCTGGGCGTGAAAATCCTCAAACGCGAGGCCCGCTTGGCCGGGGAAGACGCCGCCACGCGCAAGATCGTTCTGACCGCCGTGAGCCTGCACAACCGTTTCGCCCTGCCCGCGCGTCTGCCGCGTGAAACGGAACGGGTCGCGCATGTGGTGCGCGACGCGGACAAGCTGGATATTCTGCGGGTCATGGACGAGCATTTGGGTGCCCCCGGACCCTACAGCCCCACTGTGGTTCTGAACCTGCCGGATGATCCTGCCCTGGCCGGGCAAAACGTATTGCGCGCGGCTCTGGAAGGGCGGGTGGCGGCCTATGCCGATTTGCGCAGCGTCAATGATTTCCGTGTACTGCTGAATACTTGGTTTTTCGATATGCATTTCGCGGCCAGCCGCCGCCAGTTTGTGGAGGACGGCCATGCCCGTCGCCTACTGGAGGGGCTGCCGTCAAACGCGGTATATGGTCCGGCGCGGGCGGCCTTGCTGGCCCGGCTTGACGGAGCCAAGGCGCGTGGCTGAGGCGCCGCTCGCGCCGCGTTTTTTCCTGCAGGCGGTTTTGGCCCGGCGCGTGCCTTGGCCGACGGCGGCGCTGGGCGCGCCGCTCAATCCCGCGCGGGACCTGCTGCGGTCCGCAGAAGCGGAGGGTGCGGCGTATATCCGTTTGGCATACGCGCTCTTTTATCTGCCGCCGGAAGAAGGCACGGAATTGTTGGGCATGGCCGCCAGAGAGGGGCGGGAAGTGCTGGCGGCGGATTTCAAGCCGCCGGAACGCAATCTGGAACTACCCGCCTGCCTGCTGGCGCGCGGTTTGTTGGGGGCTTGGCCGGGACTCTGGCCGGGAACCCGTGGCGGGACGGTCCTGACGGCATTTCTGGCGCGGGGTGGCCTTGAAGGGCTTGCCCTCCGCGCGGGATTGCATGTCTCGTCGCGCCGCACGCTGCTCGGTGGCGCGGCTGTGCTGCTGGAACTGAATCGGAGAGAAGACGCCCGCACGGATGCGAGCGCATAAGATCAGGCATGACCGGCGCCGGCGGTGCTATGGCCTCGACGTGGGCGCGGTGCCGGGCGCGTCCGGAATAGGTTCTCCCGGCGCGGCGAAGGCCGGTGGGGGAGTCGCGCTGTTTGTTTTTTCGGCGGGGTCGTCCACCCCGGGCGGATTGAGCGAAAGCAGCTTGGCAGGCACTTCGCCGGGACCGGGAATAACAAGCGTTTCCGGGTTCAGGCTGTACCAGGCGAACCACATGGAGCAACCGCCGAACGCCTGCTTCATGGACGCGCCCCGCATGTTGCCGTCCAGAGCTTGGCCTGTGGCCGGATCCCAGACGCTGCGCGTGTTGAGGTCCATGAGGCGACCGTACTGGCTCACAAACAGAAAGGGCTCGGCCCAGATCTGGCGGTTATAGACGCGCACCACGTCAAGTCGGGGATCGTGCACGGCCAGAAGGGCGGAGGGGCCCAGAAAAAAATTCACCGCGCCCTTCTTTTTGACGTAGGCGATATCAATGGCCAGCAGAAATTCCCCGTATTCCAGGCAGAGCATGGGGGTTTTGCGGGGAAAGCGGCGGTCCAGGCGCTGTACGGGATAGACCAGGATGTCGTTGTCGTAATAGGTGCCCGTTTTGAGATAATTTCCGTACGGGTCCCGTCCGTAGGGGCGACTGCCGCGTGGCTGGGCCAGCACGGGAGCGTCGGGGTAGACCCGGCGCGCCGCGCCCCAAGTGGTCCAGAACACGGGAATGGTGGGCATGCCCCGGCCGAGCAGCGGCCCATCGAAAGCCATGCCCGTTTCCTGCAGCCAGAGACTGCCGGAATTGCGGTCAATAAGCACGCTGTTGCCGTCGTACAGGCGGCCTTCGAGATCAAAGATCAGGTTCAGGCCGTTCATGGAGGCGTTGTAGGCCACCAGCGTGCCGGTGATGGGGCAGTAGGTGACGGCATAGGCCATGTCGTCGATGAGCTCGTTGACAACCTGATGCCAGACCATGAAGCGTTGCGGATAAATGCGCGGGCCGCCCGGCAGCATGACCACAAAGACCACATCGTTCTGGCTCATGCTCAGGTCCGCGTCCTGCACCCGGTCATAACGCGGGCGGTAGAGAGAGGGAATGGCCCCGTAGCTGACGCTGGTTTCTGTCAATTTTTTTGTAACTTCAGCCAGTTGCTGCAAATTCTGAGGACGGGCCGCAACCGGCGCGGGCCACAGGCTCCAGAGCAGACAGGCCAGCGCGGCCAGAAGCCCGGCCAAGGTCCACGGGCAGGCGGAGGCCCGCCGTCCTTGCGTGGCGCATTTGCCGAAAGCGGGCCTGAAGCTCAACGCGCGCCCTCTTTGCCGTCCTGCGTGCCGGGCATGTATTCGCTGAACAGGTATTCGCGCAGGGCCTGCGGCCAGGGACGGGGTTTTTTGCCAAGAAATTCGCCAAGCTTGCCGGTATCCAGTACGGAATAGACCGGGCGTTGCGCCTTCTGGGGCCACTGGGAGCTGGCGATGGGTTCCAGCCGGCAGGGACTGGCGGTCAGTGCGATGGCCTCGCAGGCCAGTTCGCACCAACTGGCCTGCCCGCTGTTGACCGCATGCCAGATGCCGGTGGCTCCCTTTTCAGCCAGTTCCGCGCTCCATTGGGCCAGATCCAGGCTGTAGGTGGGCGAACCGGACTGGTCGTGGACCACACTGATGGCATCGCGCTTGCGGCAGGCTGCCAGAATGACGTCCACAAAGTTTTTGCGGCCCGGTCCGAACAGCCAGGCTGTGCGCAACACGCAACTTCGCTCTGGCAAAACGCGGAGCACAGCTTCCTCGCCGGCCAGTTTGGTGCGACCGTAGACGCTGGTCGGGTTCGGAGCGTCGTCCTCGCGCCAGGGATGCTGATGCGGGCCGGAAAAGACGAAATCAGTGCTGAAGTGCACCAGATGCCCCCGCCTCAGAGCCTTGAGCACGCGGGCCAATGCGTCGGGCAGGGTGCGGTTTATAAGCAGTGCGTCCTCGGCATGGTCCTCGGCATCGTCCACCTGCGTCCAGGCCACGGCGTTGAAGACCGCATCCGCGTCCGCCCCGGCTAGGCGATCCTCAAGAAAAGACATCTCCAACAGATTGCCGTCGGTCCGGCTCAGTGTTTCCACCTGCCAGCCGCGTTCCGTGAGCACGCGTGTGAGCGCCTGCCCCAAAAGCCCGGTAACGCCCCCTAGAACCAATGCCTTGGCCATCTGAACCTCCCCGGCATCTCCTGCCCGCGTAGCCGTGCGGCGTGCCCGGAACAGGCGGAGTACCATGTTACGGGTAGTGTAGCCTTGTTGGGGGAGCAGGGTCAATATCTGAAAGAATGTCGTCGGCGGGGATTTTCCCGGCTTTGCCCCTTTTTCCCCGTGCTTTCGTCTATTTTATAATAAGGGTCATGACTGGCTGAGAGGTGGTTCTCTGGACATTTTGAGGAACATTTGACGGATATCCTCCTGGCGGTGGTCAACCCGGAATTCGCATTCCTTCAGGTGGAAGCAAAACATATGCCTGTGGATGCCACGGAAATCAGACCGCGTTTTGGCGAAGGCCCAAGGGCTTTCGAACCCGTTGACGCGAGAGCGCCTGCCGGCAAAC
>APFI01000293.1 GCA_000403945.1 Desulfovibrio sp. Dsv1 | reverse complement strand
ATTTCCGCCAGCTGCTGGGCTGTGGGATTGGGATTCACCGCGCAGTCGCCGAAGGCAAGCACGCGGTCCTTGAGGCACATCAGAAAGACAGAGGAAACAACAGAATAGCCGGGCTTGGTCTTGACGAACTCGAAGGCCGGGCGGATGGTGTGGGCAGTGGTGTTCACCGCGCCGGAAACCATGCCGTCGGCGTCGTCCTCCTTGACCATCATGGTGGCGTAGTAGGTGGCATCGCTCATTATGTCGCGGGCGTGTTCCAGGGTAATGCCCTTGGCCTTGCGCAGTTCGTAATAGGTCTGGGCGTAGTTGTCGAACTTGGGCGAGTTCACCGGATCAATGAGCGTGGCCCCTTCGATTTCTAGGCAGGAAAAAGGACGGCATATGAAAGTACTGGTGATCAACGCGGGTTCCTCGTCGTGCAAATATCAGCTTCTGGAAATGGACACGCAGAGCGTGCTCTGTTCCGGTCTTGCCGAGCGCATCGGCCAGACCAGCGGCCGCCTGACCCACAAAATCGCGCCTGACACGGACAAGGAGAACAAGCTGATCCGCGAGGCGGCCTTCCCCACCCACGTGGAGGCCATGGAACTGGTCATCGCCCTGCTGACAGACCCCGATGCCGGCGTGATCAAGGACAAGAGCGAAATCTTCGCCATCGGGCACCGCGTGTTGCACGGCGGCGAATCCATTACGGACCCGGTGCTGGTGGACCGGCACGTCAAGGACATCATCAAGGACTGTTTCCCGCTCGGCCCCCTGCACAATCCGGCCAACCTCATGGGCATTGAAGTGGCGGAAAAGCTCTTCCCCGGCGTACCCAACGTGGCCGTCTTCGACACGGAGTTCGGCATGGGCATGCCCCCGGAAGCCTATATGTACGCCCTGCCCTACGAATTGTACGAGGAACTCAAGATCCGCCGCTACGGCTTCCACGGCACCTCGCACAAGTACATCGCCCGCAAGACAGCGGAATACCTGGACAAGTCCCTTAACGAGCTGCGTTCCATCACCATGCATCTGGGCAACGGTTCGTCCATGAGCTGCGTCAGGGACGGCAAATGCTTTGACACCAGCATGGGTCTGACCCCCCTGGAAGGCCTGATCATGGGCACGCGCTGCGGCAGCATCGACCCGGCCATCGTGCCTTTTGTGATGGAAAAGAAGGGTCTTTCCCCGGCCGAGGCCGACACCCTGATGAACAAAAAGTCCGGTCTGCTGGGTCTGTGCGGCTATACGGACATGCGCGACGTGCACGCCCAAGTGGAAAAGGGCGACAAACGCGCGGCCTTGGCCCTGCAAATGCTGGTGCGCAGCATCAAAAAGACCTTGGGGTCCTACATCTTCCTGCTGGACGGCAAGGTGGACGCCTTGGTCTTCACTGCGGGCATCGGCGAAAATGACGGCATCGTGCGCGCTGCCATCTGCGACGGTCTGGAAAACTTTGGCATCACGCTGGACCTCAAGGAAAACGGCACCCGCAAACCCGACGCTCGGACGATCTCTCTGCCAGACAGCAAGATTCCGGTGCTGATCATTCCCACCAACGAGGAATTGCAGATCGCCCTGGCCACGCTGGAAGTGCTGGGCAACTAAGGATTTTCCTTGCTGAAAACACTGAAAGGCCGTCCCGAAGGACGGCCTTTCACATTGATGACAAAGCCCGCTTCGCGCGGTGCAAAACCGGGATCCGGCCCCCGGCGGGGCCGGGAAAAGCAGCCTCGCGGGTGGAATTTCCTCCGAACTTTGGTCAGAGCGCGGCGCAACAAGCAGACCGTCGCGCCCGCCGCCAAGGCAGGGCAGCTAGGCCCAGTGCCACTCCGAACCCAGCACCTCCAGTCCCTTTCTGCCAAAAAGACGTACAGATTGAGAAGCGAGACCCGGATGGGACGCCAGCCCAGAAAATAGCGGACTTGGTCGAAGGGTCAGAGCGCGGCCACGCCCAGTCCGCCGGGGGGGAACGGCGCAGATCACGCCGAAAAGCAGCAGGCGCGGAGGAACAGCGCGGGGGCGCCCAAGACCGCCCCGCCAAGACCAGCACGGGCGCGGAATGGGAAAACACGGTGGGTATGAAACCTCCTCTTTCGGCGCGTGAGGCGCGCTTGCCGTCCAGCTTACCGGGGCGATGCCACCCGACGGCGGGAACGCCCGTCCCCGCCACGCGGCGTTCCAGACAAAAAAAGCATGCCCGACTCAGTCTGTCAAATTCCCCTGTAATGCGAAATCTTCTTGCACCCGGCGGCGACACGGCATATCTAAACATTATTTAGCAATTCCGCAGCGCACCATCCCGCCGGAAAGAAACCGCAGGTTTACCATGTCACGTATTTCCCGTCCCCTGCCGTTCCGGGCCACGGCCCGTCTGCTGTCCCTTGTTTTTCTGCTCTGCTTGGCCGCCGTCTCGCTCGGAACCGGCCGCGCCGTCGCGGCCCCGGTCGTGCCGCCTAACGGCTTTGTGAGCGTCTGCTCTGCCATTCTGTATGATCTGGACAACGATGCCATCCTCTTCGAACAAAATGCCGACGAGCGCATTCCCCCGGCTTCGCTGACCAAGGTGCTCTCCATGTTTCTGGCCCTGGATTACATCAGCGCCGGGCACGCCACGTTTGACAGCCCGGTGGACGTCAGCCGCGCTGCGGCGCGCACCGGCGGTTCACGCATGGGACTCAGAAACAACGAACGGGTGCGCCTGGAAGAGCTGCTCATGGGCATGGCCGTGTCTTCCGGCAACGACGCCAGCATGGCCGTGGCCGAATTTGTGGGCGGCTCGGCCCAGGCCTTTGTGAACATGATGAACGCCAAGGCCCGCATACTGGGCATGCGCGACAGCCGGTTTCGCAATCCGCATGGCCTGCCCGCCCGGGACCAGTACACCACGGCCCGCGACATGCTCACCCTGGCCCGGGCCTATCTGAAAACCTACCCTTGGGCGCTCAAATTCCATAACACCCATGTGCTCAACCATCAGGGCCGGGTCACCTGGAACAAAAATCCCCTGCTCGGCCAGTATCCCGGCGCGGACGGCCTGAAAACGGGCTGGGTCAACGCCTCGGGCTATAATCTGATCTTCACGGCCAGCCGTGGAGAAAAACGCCTGCTGGCCGTAATTCTGGGCGCGCCCGACGTGCGCGTGCGCGGCAGCGAGGCATGCCGCCTGCTGGATGCGGGCTTCCAGGTTCGCGACAATCAGGCCGTATCCGTAGCCGCCGTCCTGCCGCTGATGCCTCTGGAAAACTATCGTCTGGATCTGCGCAAAACCGCCCACGAAGCGGGTCGCCAGTATGCCCAGGCCAAGCCTGAAATGCGTAAACAGGGCAAACACGCCCGCCAGAGCAAAGAGGTCAGAAGCAAAAAACACAAAAACCGCAAATCCGACAAGCAGCGCGCCTCTCGCCAGAGCCGCCAGTCCGCGCAGAATGCGCGGGCCCATGCAGGCTAGAAAGTTAGGCACTGCCTAGGTGTTTAGTCCCACAGTGAAATGGTTTGGATCGACATGGAATCTTTCGGGCTTTGTCATCAATGTGAAAGGCCGTCCTTCGGGACGGCCTTTCAGTGTTTTCAGCAAG
>APFI01000292.1 GCA_000403945.1 Desulfovibrio sp. Dsv1 | reverse complement strand
CATTTTTCTGGATGTGGTGGAGCGGGTGGCCGAGCAGATTTTCATCCCCTTCAGCGTGGGCGGCGGCATCGCCACTATGGCGGACATGCGCGCCGTGCTGCTGGCAGGGGCGGAGAAAGTCTCGGTCAACTCGGCGGCGGTGAAGAATCCCCGGATCATCAGCGAGGGCGCGGACGCTTTCGGATCGCAGGCCATTGTGGTGGGCATGGACGTGCTGGCCGTGCCCATGAGCGAGGCCGTTCCCTCGGGCTATGAGATCGTGATCCATGGCGGGCGCACACGCATGGGCCTGGACGCTCTGGCCTGGGCCCGGCGCTGCCAGGGACTGGGCGCGGGCGAGCTTTGCGTCAATTCCATCGACGCCGACGGCACCAGGGACGGCTATGAACTCAAGCTGACCCGCGCCATTGCCGACGCCGTGTCCATTCCGGTCATCGCCTCGGGCGGTGCGGGCCGGCCCCGGCATATGTACGAGGCCGTAAGCGCGGGCGGCGCGTCGGCGGCCCTGATCGCCTCCATCGTGCATTACGGGGAATACAGCATCCGCCAGTGTAAGGAATACATGGCCGCGCAGGGAGCCAAGGTCCGGCTGACATGGTAGACGGCGCGGTCGCGGCCCTGCCTGAGGAGTTTGCCGGGGCGCTGCGCGGCCTGCCGCCGCTGGCTGTGGCCTTTTCCGGCGGTCTGGACAGCCGTTTTCTCTGTCACGCGGCCCTGCTCTGTGGTTGCGACGTGCTGGCCCTGCACGCGCGCGGGCCGCACATCCCGCCGGAGGAGAGCGCGCGGGCCGCGCAGTGGGCCAAAGACAGCGGTTTATCCCTGCTGATGCTGGATTTTGATCCATTGTCCCTGCCGGAAGTGGCGGCCAACAGCCGTGAGCGTTGCTACGGATGCAAAAAGGGGCTGATTGCCGCCCTGCGCGCGACCCTGCGGGAATGGCGCGCGGGGGATGACAGCGACCGCTTGCTCTGTGACGGCAGCAATGCCGACGACCTGCGCGCGTTCCGGCCCGGCCTGCGGGCACTGGCCGAGACCCGGGCGCGTTCTCCCCTGGCTGAAGCCGGGCTGGGCAAGCCCGCCATCCGCGCGCTGGCCGTGTCCACAGGACTGGACAGGCCGGAACAGAAGGCCCGACCCTGTTTGCTGACACGTCTGGCCTACGGCCTCGCGCCCGACGCCGCCCTGCTGGCGCGGCTGGCACGGGCCGAGGCCGCCCTGGGCCAACTGTCCGCGCCGGGCGACTGTCCGGACGTGTCGGCACTGGGGGATTTCCGCCTGCGGCTCAGGCCCGCGCCCTTGCTTCAGGTCACGCGCCCACTCGGAGCATTGCGGCCTCAGGTTGAGGAGATTCTGGCCGAGCACGGCTTCGCCTCCTGTGAAATATACGCGACGAGCAGCGTCAGCGGTTTTTTTGACACGCCGTAATGCGGCCCGCGCGGCGCAAATGGGCGGGGCTGGACTTTGCGGCGGAAAAGGCCTAAAAATTATCTTTTAAGTATATTGGGATTCACTGGAGGAACTATCATGGCACATAAGAAAATCGAACGGAAAAAAGAGCTGGACCGCCGCCGTCAACGCCGCGCCGAGCGCCTGAAGCAGCGCGTGCTTGAAGCCAAGGCCGCCAAGGCCTAGCGCTGCGATCCCGTGCCGCCCGGCCTGTTCTCTGAATGGCGTGGCGGCACAGGCTTTTGGTCCGCTTTCCGGTTTGTCCCGCACTGGCAGGGCGACCTCTTGACGGACGGCGGAAAGGCCGTATCTGTGAGGGTGCATATCCGCACGGCGCGCGCCGTGGGCCTTTGCGTCCGGCCCGAAAGGACGCGTCCATCAACAGCAAGGCTGCCCCGTTGACGCGGAACGGCCTTTTAGTGGCGTCATCATGCCTATTTACGAATATCAATGCCCCAAATGTCAGCGCGTGTTTGAGGAATGGGTCAAGGCGTCGCAAGCGCATGGGCAGGAACCCTGTCCCGATTGCGGCACGCCCTCGTCCCGGATCATTTCGCAGACGTCCTTTGTGCTCAAGGGCGGCGGCTGGTATGTGAGCGATTACGGCTACCGCAAGGGCATCAGTGAGGACGGCGCCGCCGCTGCGTCTTCCGCCCCCGTCGGGGAAGGCAAGTCCGCAGCGGCGGAAGCGCCCAAGGCCGCGTCCGCTCCGGCGGAAAAGAGCGCCCCCGCGGAAAAGCCCGCGGCCAGAGCCACGCCTCCGTCCAAGGCCGTCGCCAAAAGCGCCCCGGCGGCATCATAATCTTCGTCATACGTCCACGAGGAAGCCATGATCGAACGCTACACCCGGCCGGAAATGGGTCGGATCTGGACCCTGGAAAACCGTTACCGGGCCTGGCTCGCGGTGGAAGTGGCCGTGTGCGAGGCCTGGGCCGAACTGGGGCGCATCCCGGCCGAGGCCGTGAAAACGATCCGCGACAAGGCGGACATCGACGTGCAGCGCATCCTGGACATTGAGGAAACCACGCGCCATGACGTCATCGCCTTCCTGACATCGCTGGAGGAAAAGGTGGGGCCCGAGGCCCGCTTTATCCACTTGGGCTGCACCTCTTCGGACATTGTGGACACGGCCAACGCACTGCTGCTGGTTCAGGCCGGGAAGTTGATCCTCAAGGATCTGCGCGCCCTGCTGCAAACGCTGGAAGGCCTGGCCCGCCGTCACAAGGGCGTGCTCTGCATGGGCCGCACCCACGGCATCCACGCCGAGCCCACCAGCTTTGGGCTGAAGATGGCCGGTTTTCACGCGGAGTTTGCGCGCCACCTCAAGCGGGTGGAAGCCGGGCTGGAAAGCGTGCGCGTGGGCAAGATCTCCGGCGCGGTGGGCACCTACGCCTTTCTTTCGCCTGAGCTGGAGCAGAAGGCGCTCGGTCGCCTGGGCCTCAAGGTGGACCCGCACTCCACCCAGATCATCCAGCGCGACCGCTACGCCCACTTTTTCACCTCCCTGGCCGTCATGGCTGGCGGCGTGGAGCGTCTTTGCGTGGAGCTGCGCCACCTCCAGCGCACGGAAGTGCTGGAAGTGGAGGAGGGCTTCGCCAAGGGGCAGAAGGGTTCCTCGGCCATGCCGCACAAAAAGAATCCCATTTCCGCCGAAAATATGAGCGGCCTTTCGCGCCTGCTGCGCTCCAACGCCCTGGCCGCCCTGGAAGACCAGGCCCTCTGGCACGAGCGCGATATCAGCCATTCCTCGGTGGAGCGGGTGATCATGCCCGATTCCACCATTCTGGCCGACTACGTGCTGACCCGCCTGGCCCGCCTGCTGGAAGGCCTGGTGGTCAAGCCCGGGCGCATGCGCGAAAATATGGAGCGCTCCTTCGGCCTGTATTTCTCACAGCGCGTGCTTACCGGCCTCATTGCCGCCGGGCTGCCCCGCCAACAGGCGTATGAGGCGGTGCAGCGTCTGGCCATGCAGAGCTGGGAATCGCGCCGCCCTTTCCCCGATCTAGTGCGGGAGGACGCGGCCATGCGCGCCCGTCTGGGTGAGGCGGCTCTGGCGGAATTGTTTGATCCCGCTTATTATCTGCAACACGAGGACGCTATTTTCGCGCGCGTCTTCAGCGCCGACGCGGCGGAAAACTGAGCCTGGAGCAATCCCATGCTGGAACTCAAGCGCCGTCTGGCCCGTCTGCTGGTGGAAAAATCCTACCGGGAGGGGGATTTTGTGCTGGCTTCCGGCCGCAGGAGCGATTACTATTTCGATTGCAGGGTTACGGCCCTGCACGCCGAGGGGGCCTGGCTCACCGGCACGCTGTTCAACCATGTGCTGAAAGGGCTGAACATCAAAGGCGTGGGCGGCATGACCATGGGGGCTGACCCGCTGGTCTCGGCCACCACAGTTATTTCACATGAGCAGGGACGGCCGCTGCACGGGCTGCTGGTGCGCAAGGATGCCAAGGGGCACGGCACCGGACAGTTTGTGGAGGGACTTGGCAATTTCAGTTCCGGCGATTCTGTCGCCATGCTGGAGGATGTGGTCACCACTGGCGGTTCGCTGCTCAAGGCCTGTGACAGAGTACGCGCGTCCGGCTTGTCCATTGCCGCTGTCTGCGCCATCCTGGACAGGGAGGAGGGGGGACGTGAAAAGCTGCGGGAAGCGGGCTACGACCTGCTGGCGCTTTTCACCCGCAAGGAGCTGGTTGAACTGGCCCGCTGAGGTCGGAACCGGGGTTCCCTGCCGCGCCGCTTTGGCGGCGTCTCTTGGCGCGTCCGCATTCAGGCTTCTGTCGGCGGGGCTGGCGCTGTTCTTGGCGAGCGTCGTCATTCCTGCCCTTGTCGCGTCCGCCCGGGCCGAGAACTGGCGGGCCGATCTGTATAACGAAGGGCTGCCGTCCCATCTGGTGGCGGTGGACAAAAACCGCCAGACCTTCCTCTTTTTCGAGAAAAAAAGTCCCCTCAAGCTCAAATATTCCTTCCCCTGCGTCACGGGACAGCTGGCCGGCGACAAGCAGGAACTCAACGACCTGCGCACGCCCGAGGGCATCTACTTTGTGGAATACAAAATAGTCAGCGGCCTGGATTTCAGGGAATACGGGGGCATCGCCTATACCCTCAATTATCCCAACCCCGTGGACCGGCTGCGCGGCAAGACCGGGCACGGCATCTGGATCCACAGCAAAGGCTTCGGCCTGGTGCCCACGCGCGGCTGCGTGGCCATCGGCCTGAAAGAAATCGACACTGTGGGGCCGCAGCTCACGCCCGGCACGGCGGTAGTGCTGGCCGAGCAAATGGACGAGAGCAGGGTTCCCCGGCCGGATAACGGCACGGCGCGCGAGTTGCGCCGCCTGATGCACGCCTGGAGCAACGCTTGGGCCGCGCGCTCGCGCAAGATGTTCGACTATTACGATCCCGATGCCTATTCCAAGGCCACCGAAAGTTTCGCGGCCTTCCGCCAGAACAAGGAGCGTCTGTTCAAGGCGCTCGCCTTCATCAAGATTTACAATCGCGAGATCCACGCTCTGGAAGGGCCGGGCTACTGGGTGACTTGGGCCGAGCAGTTCTACACGGCGTCCAATCTTTCCACTGAAGGCGTGCGCCGACTGTACTGGCAGCGGGGCAAGGACAAAAAATTCCGTATTGTCGGCATGGAATGGACGCCGCGCGATGTGGGCATGCGCGCCGATTTCCAGAAGGGACGCCTGGTGGCGGCCGCTTTGCCCACAGCCACGGACGCTTCGTCCGAAGCCCCCCGGCCGCCTCGTCTGGACATGCCCGAAGCGCCGGGCGAAAAAACGGCGTCCGGCATTTCCGCTGTTCCGGCGGCCGAGCCCCAGGCCGAAAAGCTGCTGGCCGTCAGCGAACCGTTGGTGCCCCGCAGGGCCCCCGCGCCGCCGCCCGCTGAAGTCAACTGGGGCAGCGGGCCGGGCATGGATGCCGACCGGGAAGCGACTCCGCCGCCGGTCCCTGAGACGCCTGTCTTACCGGCGCCAGCCACCCCCGTAGCGCCCGTCCGGGCCGGGCAGCCCGAAGTTGCGGCCCCGGCTACCGCCGCGCAGCCTGAGGCATTGTCCCTGACTCCGGAGACGCGCGCCGCTCTGGAGCGGGCCGTGCAAAGCTGGAACACTGCCTTTGCCGCGCGTTCCGCGGCGGACATCGCCGCCCTGTGCGACAGGGAGCGGTACAACCGCCTGCCCGGCGCGTCGCGCGGATATTCCTACAACAGCGCGCAACGCGAACTGGAACGGCGTTTCCGCGCTCCCTGGCTGACCCTGATCAGCCGCGCGCCTTTGCTGGAAATTCAGGGGTCCCTGGCCGTGAGCCGTTGCGAGCAGCTCGTGGTCGTGCCCGACGGCGGGGAGCAGGGGGTGCGCACCCTCTGGTGGCGCAGGGAAGAGGACGGAAGCTTCCGCATTGTGGGCTCGGAATTCAGGCCCGCCGAACTGGGCCTGGCCGCCGATTATCTGGAGGATGTCAGCAACGCCGTGAGCGCGGACCTGGAAGCCTGGCGCAAGGCCTGGGAGGCGGGCCGCCTGGACGACTACATGGCCTTTTACACCGACGACGCCATGCAGCAGGGCCGCTGGGGGGCAAAAAATATCCGCCGCCAGAAGGAAAGCCTCTGGGCGCGAACCAAGCCCGCCCTGGTGCGGCTTTCCGGCCTTCGCCTGGTTATGGACAAGCGCGGCATCCGCGCTGATATGAACCAGGTTTACACGGACAGCGCGGGCCATAGCGACCGGGGCACCAAGACGCTTCTGTTGCGCTTTGACGGCAAAAGCTGGCGCATCCAGCGCGAGGATTGGGCACCCCAAGCGCCGCAGGGACAGGCCGGACGAAACGTCGCCGCGCCCCATCAGAGCGCGCAGAGGATCATGCCTTGAAATATCAGGAGCGGCTCTGCATTATCTTCATGCGGGACAACGGTCCGCGGCGCAGCTTTTGCGTACGCTATGGGCGTTTTTTTCTGCTCATGGCCTTTTTTGCCTGTCTGCCTCTGGTCTGTGGAGGTCTCGGCTGGCAGGCATGGCGGCTCTGGCAAGAAAACACGGCGCTGCGCGAAAGCGTGTTGCGTTTTGAAAACGATTATCAGACGGCCCAGGCCACAGCCGAGCGCCTGGAAAATCTGGAGGAATTGCTGAGTGAAGAAGGGGTGCAGGGCCGGGAACTGGTCCTGCGCAAGCTGGCCGGCGCCGAACAGGCTGAAACTCCCCCTTCTGCCGCCGGGGGTGAAACCGCCCCGGCTCCGGCCCCCGAAGGCTCGGCGGCCATGGGCGAAGGCCCTGGCCACGAGGAATTTCCGGCCATTGATACGGGCTATGTGAATGTGGGCAACGTACAGGCCCGCGTACTACGCGGCAGCAAGCTGCGCATCGCCCTGGACCTGCGCAACACGGACAATCAGAAGCTGGCTTCAGGCGTGGTGCAGGCCGCTCTGGTAACGGCGGACGGTCAAAAGCGCCCGCTTTCCTTTGATCCTGGCGACGCGGGCGATTTTCGCATCAGCCGTTTCAAACGCTCGGTTATGGTGTCCCGCCTGCCCGACCACCTACGTCTGGTCAATGCCCAGATCATCCTGGAAGTCAAAAACCAGGATCAGGGCGTGGTATATCGCAATATTTTCGCCGTGGAGCGCTAGGGGCTGAGTCTGGGCGGAAAACGGCATTCCGGTCCGGCGCCCCCTCAGGTTTTCTCCGGCATCTTTCCCGCATCGCGCGCCGCGCAAACTCTCGCAGCCCATTCCTGATAGCCCTTGCCGGACCCCGTCGGAATTTTTCCCGGCGCGGGATTCTTTCCGCATGGGGCGCGGCCAGCGCCGCTTGGCGGCCCGTCAATCGCTCCATTGATCAAACATTCAATTAAAAAACAACTTGCCATATTTATTTTTTGCGGTGTATTATGGCAGAGTATTCCATATATGGCGTGATGCGGGCGTTCTCTGCGGGAACGCCGCCGGCATGCGGATCGGCGCCGGGTTTCTGAGCAAACGGAGATGGCAATGCAAGCGGTATATGATTTTCTACAGGCGGTCAGCAATGTGGTATGGGGCCCGATCATGTTGATCATGCTGGTGGGCACGGGCCTGTATCTGACCATCGGATTGCGCTTCTTCTCCTTCCGTAACGGGCTCCGGGCCTGTCAGTGCTTGTGGCAGGGCCGCAAGCACCAGTCCGAGCACGGCGAAGTTTCCCCCTGGAATGCCCTGATGACCGCCCTGGCGGCGGACATCGGCACCGGCAACATCGTGGGCGTGGCCACGGCCATTGCCCTGGGCGGGCCGGGCGCGCTGTTCTGGATGTGGATGACCGCCCTGGTGGGCATGATGACCAAATTTTCGGAAGTGCTGCTCTCCGTGCACTTCCGCGAAAAAACGCCCGCCGGCAACTGGGTGGGCGGGGCCATGTACTTCATCAAGAACGGCCTGGGCAAAAACTGGGTCTGGCTGGCCACGGCCTTTGCCCTGTTCGGCATGATCGCCTGCTTCGGCATCGGGGCCATGGTTCAGGCCAACGCCATCAGCGTGAACCTGACCAAAGCCTGCGGCGTGCCGGGCTGGGTCACGGCCCTGGGCCTGCTCTTCTTCGCGGGCATAGTGTTGGTGGGCGGCGTCAGGCGCGTGGGCGCCGTGGCCGGCAAGCTGGTGCCTTTCATGGCCGCGCTGTATGTCATCATGTGCCTGATCATTATATGCATGCACATCGACCGCGTGCCCTCCGTGTTCTGGTGGGTGGTTTCCGACGCGTTCACGCCCACGGCGGCGCAGGGTGGCTTTGTGGGCGCTTCGGTGATGATGGCCATCCGTATGGGCATGGCCCGCGGCGTATTCTCCAATGAAGCCGGCCTCGGCTCCGCGCCCATGGCCCACGCCGCCTCCACCGCCGAATCTCCGCTGGTGCAGGCTTCCATCGGCATGCTGGACGTGTTCATCGACACCATCATCGTCTGCAGCATGACCGGCTTTGTGATTCTGGTTTCCCTGGACCCCGCCGGCCAGCCCCTCTGGAGTTCCGGCATGAGCGGCGGCGTGCTCACCGCGTCGGCCTTCCAGCACAATCTGCCCGGCTTCGGTGAATACGGCGTGACCTTTTGCCTCACGCTCTTCGCCTTCACCACCGCCCTGGGCTGGTGCGTCTACGGCGAACGTTGCGTCATCTACCTTTTCGGCGACAGGGCCCAGAAGCCCTTCCGGGTCATCTATGTCTGCATTGTGGCCCTGGGTGCCGTTCTGGCCCTGGATCTGGTCTGGCTGCTGGCGGACATCGGCAACGCCCTTATGGCCTTCCCCAACATCATCGGCATTCTCCTGCTCAGCCCCGCATTGTTCAAGATTGTACGCGAGGAGGTCAAGAAGGACCCGCGCTTTGTCCTGTAGCTTCAACTTGCGGCAATACGCTGTCACGGCGGTCACAAGGGCGCGCTGCCCGCGCGGGCAGCGCGCCCGGACATTCCTTGATGTTCGGGCTCACCCGCTTTTCACCCCTACGAAAAAGCAGAATGGTCCAGATCAAAACCGGAGACTTCTGGCAAACCCTCCCCGGGGGGGAGCCATGAAGAAGTCACGGTTTTCCGGGCGCTTGATCATCACAATCCTTGAATCTGTCGAAGCGGGGCGGACCGCCGCCAGGGATGTATGCCGTGAGTACGGCATTGGAAGCCATCTCATAATCAAATCCCCCCGGGTAAAATCATAATGCAGCCCAGCTTCGCCATGGTCAGGAAGGTTTCAGCATGGAATTCGTATCTCACGACCAAACGGCGAAAATCGTGCGGCCAGGCCACAAGCGTTCAACCTTCCAGCGCCGACGAACTGGCGCGCAAGCCGGAAGCCGCCCAGTTCGTGCCGAGCGCGGGGATCAAATCTGCCCGGCCAAGTGGAAGCCCGGCGCGGCGGCCCTGAAGCCGGGTCTGGATCTGGTGGGCAAACTGTAGAGACAGCTGCCGGATGCATGATGTGGCGAAAAAGCCCGGCGCGATCTCTCGCGCCGGGCTTTTTCGCCATTTGTCAGTCATGTTTTCAATGTCCGCGCAGCATCTTCACCGAGCAGAACTTCCCGCACATGGCGCAGACTTCCTCGCTTTTGTGCGCCTCGCGGCGTTTGGCAAGCTGGTCCGGGTCCAGGGCGGCCTTGGACATGCCCTCCCAGTCCAGGGCCTTTCGGGCCGCATTCATGGCCGCTTCGCGCTCCATGGCCCGGGGACGGCCCAGGGCCACTTCGCCCACATGGGCGGCCACGCGCGAGGCCATCACCCCTGCGCGCACGTCGTCCACATCCGGCAGGGTCAGATGCTCGGCCGGGGTCAGGTAGCAGAGAAAGTCCACGCCCGCTTCCACGCCCAGAGCGCCGCCGATGGCCCCGGCGATGTGGTCGTAGCCGGGCGCGCTGTCGCAGCACAGCGGCCCCAGCACATACAGGGGCGCGTTGTTGGTCAGGCGTTTGATGCCCTGAATCTGGGTGCGCACCTGGTTCAGCGGCACATGGCCCGGCCCCTCGATCATGCACTGCACGCCCTTTTCCAGCGCGTATTTTGCCAACCGGCCCAGATTGATCACTTCTTCCCATTGGGCCGCGTCGCCCGCGTCCACGCCCGCGCCGGGGCGCAGCCCGTCGCCCAGCGACAGGGTGACATTGTAGGGCAGACAGAGTTCAAGCAGGCGGTCAAAATATTCCAGCAGGGGGTTTTCGCGGTTGTTTTCCAGCATCCAGCGGGCCAGCATGGAGCCGCCGCGCGAGACGATGCCCAGCACGCGGTTGTCCTTCACGGCCAGTTCCGCGCCGCGCCGGGAAAGCCCGCAGTGCACGGTGATGAAATCCACGCCCTGGCGGGCCTGTTTTTCAATTTCCGCAAAAAGGTCGTCGGGCCGCATACCGCTGATATCGCGCCCGGCGTCCAGGATCTGCTGGCCTGCGGCGTACATGGGCACCGTGCCCAGAGGCAGGGGGCAGGCTTTGAGCATGCCCGCGCGGATGGCGTCGAGATCACCGGCGATGGAAAGATCCATGACCGTGTCGGCCCCGGCGTCCAAGGCGGCCTCGAGCTTGCGGGTTTCGGTTTCCGGGCAGTTGCAGAGCGGCGACGTGCCGAGGTTGGCGTTGACCTTGATCCGGGACGGCTGCCCCACCAGAATGGGCTTGAGGCCCTCATGGGCCGGGTTGCCCAGAAGCGCCATGCTGCCTTCTTCCAGGGCGCTGGCGATGCTTTCCGGGCTCAGGCCTTCCTCCCGGGCCAGAGCGGGCAGATGCCGGTCGAGCAGGGCGCGCAGGGCGGCGTTTTTTGAACAGAGCGAAGATGTCATGGGTGTGCCTCACGGTTTGTGACGCAGGGCGCAAAAAAAGCCGCCACCTGCGGGAAAGCGGGTGCGGCCTCAGCTTCCCTCCGGCAGTGCGAACTGCGTCAGGTTCATAGGGTCTGGGGTCTGGTTCCCCACTCTCAGCCGCCCTGAACGCGCTCTCGCAAAGCGCGTCCCGCGCGGCTCCCCTAGCTCTGGTTTTCTATAGCGTGACCCCGTCGCCCTGTAAAGGGCTTTAGGGGTTGCGTTGGCCCTTTTGCCTTGCAGTCTCGCGTCGGCCATGCCGCCGTTACCCACACGGCCCACAAGTTCGCCTACGATGAGAGCTCCTTCGCCCTGACATCCTCCCCCGACTTCAGGCGGGGGAGGATGTCAAATTTCGAAACTGGCGGCCTGCTCCTGGTCCGCTCCGGGCATGTCGCGAATCATGCGGCGCAGGCGTTCCGAACCGGAAATTTCGATATCCGTCCAGTGCAGATCGGACTGGCTCCTGTCCCAGTCCAGTTCATAGAGAAAGCGCATGCGTAGGGCCAGGCCCTGTTCATGGTCGCGGTAGGTGCCGACCTTTTTGCCCATGCAAACATGGGGTGGCTCGCCCTGCCCGGCGAATGAGGGAGAGAAAAAAAAGAAGTACAGTTCGTGCGCCATCAGGGCCTTGTGGGCCAGCTCCCCTTTCACGCAAAGACAGGCCCCGCCGGCCGAGATGTTGATCAGGGTCGGCCGCGCGTCGGCGTGCGTCTTGTAATAGGCTTTGATCTCGGCGCTCAAGGTCTGCCGGCTGGCGGGCAGATCGGAAACCACCAGCAGGCCGAGCAGATTGGTGTGCTCCGGCTTCCAGTTCACGCGTCTGTCCTTGCGCAACCGGCGGGCCAGATACTTGCGGGAGATGCGCAGCACCATCTTCCGCGGCGCGCCGTCTTTATCCATATGGGTTTCCAGAATGGTACCCCGGCCGGAATAGCCCATCTTTTCCACCGCGCCGGAAGACGTGTCCCGGGTAAGGCTGAAAAAGAACTCACAGGCCGGGGCCACAGGTTTGTTTTTGCCGGGCAGCGGTTCGCATTTGTCGATTTTAAATTGCGCGACGCCGCCGGCGACGTCCACGATCCGGCCGGTAAAGGCGACGTCAGTTGCCGCGCCGGCCAGGCGCATCTGGCAACCGAGCTTGAAGCACGCGCCCCGACGCCGGACCTCCTGAAAGGCTTTGAAACTGCTGGGCCGCCATAGGCTGTATGTTTCGGTATCCTGAGTGTTCATGTCCGCTCCGACTCCTTACTCGATGATATGCGGCGGCGCGGTTTCCGTCAAATAAAAGTGGCCGCAACGACAGGGCATTGCGGCCGGCAAGAGACGGAGCAGGCGGAATGCGTCAGCTTTCCTGCTTGACTTTGGATTTGGTCATGGCCAGACCGATGCCCTCGAAGAGTTCGAATATGGAGAAGCCGTACCAGAGCGTGTAAAGCACGTAGAAAATCAGCATGCCGCTCATCAGCCAGACATGCTCGGAAACCTTGGCCGGAATCACACTGTAGAAATTATTGCCCGGCTCCACGGCGCGACGCAGAACCTGATCCACCGCATGGGCCTCGCCGAGCAGACGCTGCTTCTGGAGTTCCTTGATGCTGGGCGACAGCAGGTACCACCAGGCGGCCGCGACCCTGAGGGCCGGTTCGCCGCCGTACTTCCGGGTCACGGCGCCGGCATTATTGTGATACAGCGCGTCCGCGTCGTCCGTGGCGGAGGTCAGGAGCATGCCCAGATCTCCCTTGAAGCTCACCTTGGCGCCGTCGGCCACAGCCTCGATGCCGGATTTTTGCAGCAGAACCACGGCCAGGGGGGCCAGGGTGGCTTTTTTCAGGGTTACCGTCGCCTGAACCTGCCTGCCGTCCACTTTCCCGATGCTTTCACGCACGCCGGGGATGAAATAGGACGATCCCTTGGAAAGTTCGTTGAAGACATTGTCCGCGTATTGCAGGCCGGTCATATGATTGCCGTTTTCATCACGCATGACGGGTGTGAGCAGCACGCCGAACAGCGCAAGGAACGAAATCAGCAGCAGACTGCCCCGGATAAAGGGGGCTTTTTCATGGATAAGCATTATCAGGCCTCCCCTCTGAGTTTGCCGAGGTTAAGGAAGAATTTGCTGAAGACCCAGACGCCGAAGAAGGCCACCACAGCCCAGAAAACCACGTTGCCCACTTCCTCGATGATGCCCACCACGCCCGGCGACCAGTGGAGCGCCTCCATCTCCACAAGCTTCTTGGGCAGGGTGGCCGCGCGGTTGATGAAACCGGCAATGATTGAAATGGCGTAAAAGCCGCGGATATGGATGCCCCTGACCACCTTGGTGGTCAGCGCGCCGATCTGGATGCCCAGCAGGGAGCCCAGCAGCATGCCGATGGCCAGGGTGTAGAACACGTAGCCGTAAATGGCGTATTGGCCAACGGCGGCAAAGCCCGCGGTGAAGATGATCTGGAGAATGTCCGTGCCCACCGTGGTCATGGAGGACACGCCGAAGATATAGACGAACATGGGGAAGGTCACGAAGCCGCCGCCCACGCCCATGATGGCGGCCAGCAGGCCCACCGCCACGCCGCCGGCGGCCACGATCCAGCCGGAGATCCGCCGCCCGCCGGGCACCAGATCCTCGTCGAAGATGATCATGGGCGGCACGGTGAGGCTCTGCATCCTGACCGAAAGGCTGGTCAGACCGGCGGCGGCGCCGTGGCCGCCCTGGCTGGCCGTGCCTTTGGTTCCGCGCGAGGCCCGCAGGAAGTCGAACAGGGCGTAGAAGCCCAGAAAGCCCAGCAGTATGGCGTAAATGGTGCTGATGAACAGCTCGGAGAGCAGTGGGTCGGCGTTGTACAGGCCCTTGTTGATGGCGCCGCCGATAAAGGTGCCCACAATGGAACCCGCCAGAAAGGCGACGGCCAGCTTGGCCGAGACATTGCCCAGCTTTTTGTGCACTGTGGTGCCCATGATGGCCTTGGCAAAAATATGGAAGAGGTCCGTGCCCACGGCCAGAATGCCCTTGACGCCCACGGCCATCAGGGCCGGGGTGATGATGAAGCCGCCGCCCGCGCCGATACATCCGGTGATCAGGCCGGCGGCCAGGCCCACGGCGATGGAGGCCAGAAAAATGGTGGTGGTGTAGAATGCCGGAGCATAGGCGGTTTTGCCGCCCAGCATTTCATGGTATTCGTAGGCTTCGGCCAGACAGCCGGCCAGGATGGGCGCGGCCAGCGCCAGCAGAAGGAGCAGTTTTTTGCGGTTTCTAAGGATGGAGGTCGAAACCTCCAGATCCCACCTGGCGTACGCCCGTGAACCGCTCAGTAAAAAGTCATACACTTGCCTGCCAAAACTCATACGCTCCTCCCGTGCGATTGCGGCCGGCGGCCGGGAATGTGGGCACAGCCAAACAGGACCGTGCGGAACGAAAAAAAAACAGCGTTGCCCCAGACGTGCGTTTTTAGAGGGGATCATGCGATAACATTTTGTAATAATTAAAAAATACATAAATAAACAGCATGAACCTGTCCGCGCAACCTCCGAGTAGCAGGTTTTTCCTGTTTTGTAAAAGAAATTTATCACGAACATGGCAAGGAAAATGACAATCCACCGGGCGCGCAGGGCCGGAAGGCGTAAAAAGCCGCCGGGCTAGAGGCCTGGCGGTTTTTCATGCAAGCCCGGTCCGGCGTGGGGAGGGCCGTTATTTTTTGGTCAGCCCCCGGCTTTTCCCGAAGATCGCCAGTTCCATCCAATCCAGGCCGAAATCCAGCGCGGCCGTGTCTCCGGCCGGGCTGTCCTCCATGACAAGGGCCCGCCGCGCGGCGTCGGCATCCACATGTTCAAAAATGCGCATATGGGTGATGAGCTCGCGGAATTTGTCCAACTGGTAGAGGCAGAGCACGCTCATGGTCGCCATCCGCGCATCAAGCGGCTTGCCCGTGGCCCGCACCATGGCCGTGAGCCGCATGTAGCGGTCATTGGCCGTGTTGTAGTCCACAAGATCCTGATTCGCGAACCACTGGCGGGGCGTACGCGCCGTGCCCTGGTCAAAGCCGCGGCAATGGTCTTCGCGCACCACGAAAAAGCGTTCGGACACGCCGTCCTCGGCCATTCTGGCGCCGCGCCCCAGCGGATAGCAGCGGCAGGCGCCGGGACGGTCCTCATAGACCGAGCAGCCCGCCGGGCCCACGAAGGGACAGGGTTCGCCGGGGCCTTGCAGCATGCGCAGCATGGGCAGGGGAAAGCCCGTGTCCGGGAAGGAACGCATGACGGCGAAGGCGCTCAGGAATTCCTCGCTGCCGATGCCCAGATGGCGGCGCAGACGCGCCACATCGTAGGGGGTGAGCGGCAGGGCCAGTTCCGCGCAGCAGCGGTTGAAGCAGGGCACCTGGGGGTTGCAGTCAAAACAGAAGGTTTCGTCCGCCTTGAGCTCGGGCAGGCTTTCCAGAAATTCGCGGCTGTCGTCGATATCCATGCGGTATCCCTTGCGCGCGGCCCGGCGGCCCGGACGGCAATATGGAGTTGCCTTGAAATTGCGGCCGGTTTCAAGGCGACGGGCGTCAGCGCTTGCCGCCAAGGGCTTTTCGCCATGAAAAGGCCCTAAATGACTTTGTTCAGGGCGTATTCGATGATGCCCTCGGCCCCGGCCTCGCGCAGGCGCGGGATGAGGTCGCGCACAATGCCGACCTCCACCACGGTTTCCACGGACAGCCAGCGCCCGTCGCGCAGGGGGGAGACTGTGGGCGAATTGAGCGAGGGCAGCATTTCCAGAATGGCGTCAAGATGGGCCGCCGGGGCGTTCATCTTGACGGCCACCAGATTTTCGGCGCGCAACGCGCCCCGCAGCAGCAGGGTCAGCTGCTCGATCTTGGCCCGTTTGCGCGGATCCCGCCAGGCATCCCTGTTGGCGACGAGCACGGGATAGGAAACCATGACCTCGTCGATGATCCTGAGGCCGTGCGCGCGGATGGTGGTGCCGGTTTCCGTCACTTCCACAATGCCGTCGGCCAGTCCTTCCACCACCTTGGCCTCGGTGGCCCCCCAGGAGTAGAAGACGTCCACGTCCA
>APFI01000291.1 GCA_000403945.1 Desulfovibrio sp. Dsv1 | reverse complement strand
AAAAATAGCGGCGGGTCAGGCCCTCCAGTTCGGTGGCGATGCGTTTGCCCGCCAGGTCGGCGGCGCGGTCATAGGGGGAATCCCCGGCCACGGCCAGCACCCAGCGGCAGGGCCGGCTGGAGGTCTTGGAGTAGACCAGATCCGCGATGCGTTCCACCTTGTCCTCGTGCCCGCGTTCGCTCAGCCAGTCCAGGCCGGTGATGCCCGCGTCCAGCACTCCGGCTTCGATGTAGCCGCCGATTTCCTGCACGCGGCAGAGCGATGCCGTGATTTCCGGATCGTTGATTTCCGGAAAGTAATTGCGGGTGTGCTTGCGGATTTTCCAGCCCGCGCGTTCGAAAAGACTGATGGTGGCTTCTTCCAGCGAGCCCTTGGGCACGCCCAGTTTGATGATCGGCTGCGTCTGCGCGCTCATGGGGATTTCCTTTCTCCGCCGTAAACTTTTTCGGGATCAAAGACCCGGGGGGAACAGGCGGTCACGGATCCGTCCTTCCATTCCCGGTAAAAGCAGGAACGCCGTCCGCTGTGGCAGGCCGCGCCGCCCGCCTGTTCAACAAGCAGCAGTATGGCGTCGTTGTCGCAGTCCAGGCGCAGGGCGCGCACCTTCTGGACATGGCCGGAAGTGCCGCCCTTGTGCCAGAGCTCCCGGCGGCTGCGGCTCCAGTAGTGGGCCTCGCCGGTCTCCAGGGTTTTGCGCCAGGCGTCTTCGTTCATATAGGCCAGCATGAGCACCTCGCCCGTGTCCTGATCCTGGGCGATGGCCGGTATCAGGCCCTTGCCGAAATCGGGGGCGAAATCCCGGGGAACGGCTTTTTCCGACTGGCGGATCGGCTGGCTGGGCATGAGAGTTCTCCTTGACGGCGGGAGGGGCGGGCTCTTCCCGCGCGGGAGGCCAAATCTATCCGCAATCGGCGGCGGTGGCAAGCCGCCCCGCCATATTCCGCACGGACAAAACTTGCGGAAAAATAGGGCTTGTGGCATAAGTTTCAGCCAGCAGCATTTTTAACTACCGCGGCGGTTCCATGCCGCCAGGATGCCACATGCCAGAAGAGATTTCCCCCGTGATGATTCCCGGCGCGGACGCGCCTGCCCCGGAGGGGCTTTCCGTCAGCGAACCTGAAAACGCCCTGCCCAAAGTCGGTCTGTCCGGCCTGCCGGAAGCCGTGCGCGCGGCCTGCGCCCGCGCTGGCTGGCAAAACCTGATGCCCGTGCAGTCCCTGGCCCTGCCCTATCTGCTGGAGGGGCGGGACATCATGGTCCAGTCGCGCACGGGCAGCGGCAAGACCGGCTGCTACCTGCTGCCCATGCTGCCCCGTCTGGACCCGGCGTTCAGGGCGCCGCAGGCGCTGGTGCTGGCCCCCACGCGCGAACTGGCCGTGCAGGTGGAGCGCGAGGCGGCTGTGATTTTCGCGGGCACGGGCATTCGGACCGTGGCCGTGTACGGCGGCGTGGGCTACAAGAAGCAGATGGACGCCCTGCGCGACGGCGCGCAGGTCATTGTGGGCACGCCGGGCCGCGTGCTGGACCATTTGCTGCGCCGCACGCTGGACCTCAAGGATCTGCGCGTGCTGGTCTTTGACGAGGCCGACCGCATGCTTTCCATCGGTTTTTATCCGGACATGAAGGAAGTGCAGCGCTATCTGCCCGGAACGCGCATCCACACCTGTCTGTTCTCCGCCACCTATCCGCCGCATGTGCTCAGGCTGGCCGCCGAGTTCATGGCCGAGCCGTCCCTGCTTTCCCTTTCGCAGAAAGAGGTCCATGTGGCCGAAGTGCAGCACCTCTTCTGCGAGGTCAAGCCCATGGACAAGGACAGGGCCCTGGTGCGCCTGCTGGAAACGGAAAATCCGGCCTCGGCCCTCATTTTCTGCAATACCAGGGCCAACGTGCGTTATGTGGCCGGCGTGCTTCAGGGCTTCGGCTACAGCGCCGACGAGCTTTCGGCGGACCTTTCGCAGAACCGGCGTGAAGCCGTGCTGGACAGGATCCGCAAGGGCCGCCTGCAATATCTGGTGGCCACGGACGTGGCCGCGCGGGGCATCGACATTCCGGCCCTGTCGCACGTTTTCCTGTACGAGCCGCCGGAAGATCATGAAAGCTACATCCACCGCGCCGGGCGCACCGGCCGCGCCGGGGCCGCGGGCACGGTCATTTCCCTGGTGGACGTGATGCAGCGCATGGAGCTGGAGCGCATCGCCGGGCATTACAAAATCGCGCTGATGGAGCTGCCCCTGCCCACGGACGAAGACGTGGCCCATGTGGCGGGCACGCGTCTGACCG
>APFI01000290.1 GCA_000403945.1 Desulfovibrio sp. Dsv1 | reverse complement strand
TCGGCGGTGTTGGCCGCCGGATTGACCACGTCGTTGGCCCCCACGATGATGACCAGGTCCGCGTCCGCGAACATGGGGTTGACCGTGTCCATTTCCAGCAGGTGCTCGTAATCCACACTGGCTTCGGCCAGGAGCACGTTCATGTGTCCGGGCATGCGTCCGGCCACGGGATGGATGGCGTAGTTGACCGTGGCTCCCCTGGCTTCCAGCGCGTCAGCCAGCTGTTTGACCTTGTGCTGGGCCTGGGCCAGGGCCATGCCGTAACCGGGCACGATGATCACGTTCCTGGCGGTCTTGAGCGCCTGCAGACCGTCCCGGGCGCTTTCCTGCTTGGGGGCTTCGCCGTCCGCCGGAGACGGTCCGGAAGCGAGGCTGAGGAGCAGCTTGTCCAGGCTGGCTCCGGCGTCGCCCAGCAACAGCGTGACACCGGGCCTGGTATACAGGGGGTTATCCACGCCCGCGTAGCCGGGCTTTTCGTCATAGTTGCAGACGATCACGGCCCTGGCCCTGTCCGCTTCCAGAATGGGCATGCCGTAAATGGGTGTGCCCTCGGCGGTGTTGGCCGCCGGATTGACCACGTCGTTGGCCCCCACGATGATGACCAGGTCCGCATCAGCGAACATGGGGTTGACCGTGTCCATTTCCAGCAGGTGCTCGTAATCCACACTGGCTTCGGC
>APFI01000289.1 GCA_000403945.1 Desulfovibrio sp. Dsv1 | reverse complement strand
TTGAGGCCGGGTTCTGCCTTCAACGCCGGGGCGGCTACGCCTTCCCCGTGTCGTTGAAAACAGTTTACGAAAAACGTAAGCATAGGTCAAGAAATATTTTCGATTTTCGTAAGTTTTCTTTGATTAAAGAAGCCGCCTAAAAACGTAAGCGGCTACGGTGGTTTTTGTGGGGCATTAGCCGTTGAGCTTATCCAGATTGCTGGCAAGCACCCGAACAGGGTCTACATCAAGAGCCTTACAGATGGAAACGAAGTCTTCCAAGGTTAGTTTTTTTACCTTGCCATTCTCGTTTGCCTTCCGCAACCTGTATAGGCGTAGGCGCGATTGGGGCAAATTCTCGCTCCCGTAAACGCTTGAAGCGATCTCATCAAGAGATTTGCCTTTTTCAACTCTGACCTTCTCTAGCAGATATTCAATCAAGGATTGCTCCAAATTCTTTGCGGTCATGCTGCCCTCCATGTTTGCTTACTTTATCCGAAAGAGAAGCTTGGGGCAGCTTTCTTGTTTCACACGCTTGACACTTTCTTAAAACGTAAGTAGATGGAAGTCAACGGCAACCGCTCGCCCTTTCGACAGTTGCCTGCTCATTGACAATCAG
>APFI01000288.1 GCA_000403945.1 Desulfovibrio sp. Dsv1 | reverse complement strand
GTGCGAGGGTACGCCCGGAAACGACCGGGCCGCGCCTGGACGGCATTTGGACCAGGGCGCGAAACCTGCCACATAGGCAACAAAAAAGGCCCCCGGTGAACGAGGGCCTGTAAGATATTGGGTAGATCAGGAATCCTACTTGATCCAGCCGCACTTGTAGCTGATGTATACGGCCCCAGCCACGACAGTCATGGTGATACCGATGATCGTTGCAGTGCTCATTATTTACCTCCTGTGAGGCGATGGAAAAAGAATCCTATCAGGATCAGCCAAGCGCCCCAGAAAATAGCGATATCCGCCGTTGGAGTGGCGACAATCGCCCCGGCAAACAAGGCGATTCCTGTCGCCTGAAATGTTGTGACCCAGTATTTCATACCTACCCCTTGCCTCCACAGTACCCGCTTGCCGGGGATTCGTCCACATTTTCCGGCCTCATTTCCAGCCCGGATGGCTCCAGGCTGGTGTGAAGTCAGAAAGCGTTTTGATTTCACGGGCTGCTCGCAACTGGCGTCCACCCGTGCGGCGCTCTCGACGCCACCGCCCGCCGCCTTTCGGCCTGCCCTACATTATCGGGCCATTTGTGCGGGTGCCCCTTCCTGCCGGGCCAGCTCTCCTTTTCTGA
>APFI01000287.1 GCA_000403945.1 Desulfovibrio sp. Dsv1 | reverse complement strand
CTGCACCCGGTACTTGTGGGGCCACGTTCGGCGGGGCCTTTCAACTTTCTGGCCCGTGGGCCGTGTTCGCTGTGGTTCCCTGCCGTTCGTGAAAATATTTTGTTCTCTGCTGTGAACATTGTCAAGAAATAAGTTCTCACAAGGAAACACTTCGGATATAAAAAACTCACGGATGACAGACATGAAAAGCCCCTTTATGAGACGCAGGGAGATTTTATGTAAGTAATGATTTCACAGCCCATGAAGGGGTTGACGCGGGGGCAGGTTGAGACAAACCGGGTCAGTACCGTGACACGGCGCTGGAGGTCGCTTCAGATTCTGACGGGCTGTGCCGTCGTCCTGTTTCTGGACGGTTGGGAGAACCGCGCGGCTGCCGCATGGAAGATGCGGCGTACACGCCTTATGGAATCAAGGCGTGGGAAGAATAAAAGTAATAAATATGAGAGGACTGACTAATGAGCAGAGTGGTAAAACTAGTGTATGACGACGGCTCAACTGTAGATTTGGAACGAGAAGGGCAGGCTGTGAAGGGTGCCATATGCAAAGCATCAGCCCGGATGGGTATAAGCTTGCATCTTAATCAGGAAAATCTGAAAGAATGCTCCCAACAATGGTACGAGCTTTCATCAAAGCTCGCCGCCTTCTGGTGTGAAATAGGATGCCCCAAACTGCCAGCAAGCTATAAGGAGGATGCTAGCCAATATCCTTCATATAGAAGGTTTTAACATTCTTCCATGATCCTGAGTCGTTCAGCCTTGTCAGATTAGCCAAGCAAAGCCATTATAGATTCTTCATATTCGCGGATTCTGTCCGGCTTTTGGATTTTTGGTGGTGTTAAATTTATTTTCTGTTTTTTCTTGAAGGCACCTTTTAGACTTCGTCCGGAGACTCCATAGAAATTCATAACGTCAGAAAGGGAGTCAGGGGGAGTTGCAGCGCCAGCTTCGGTCTGCACCTGTGATAAATATTTTAAAAAAATTCTGTCAATCTTGTTTACAAGTTCCTTTGGAAGCTGGTATTCGATTTTTTTCAGGAGAGATGATACATTCTCGATATCTGCAATACGTTGCTTTCTGAGTTTTACATCAGGAGAAATATAAGATCTATTTTCATATTCAAAGCGTTCTTGATTCTTTAATTGAGTTTCAAAAGCGTAAAGTAGAAGTTTTGCCCAAAATAAACTCTTCGCATGGCCCTCCAGCGTACCTTTATTTGCATATAAATCTGCAAGAAAACCTATTGCTATAATGTAATTGCTATCAGCAAGATCGAGAGCAAACTGCTCATATTTTTCAAGATCATCACCATAAATGGAATACAGATTGAAAAGGTTGATCTTGCATGCACGGCTATGCTTTGAGCATGAAAGAAGAAGTTTTTCTGCCTCTTTTAAATCCTGTTTAAAGCAATCACCATTTGCCAATGCACACCCTTTTAGAAACGAATACTTTACGTCATCATAATTTTTAACTTTCTCAAGCTCATTTCGTGCTATTTTACACTGATTCAACATAACACATTGTGGAAAAGCCAGAACAGAGACTTCAGGAGAGGTTTTATCCATCTTCCCCACCAGCCCTTCATCAAGGCATGACGCCAGGGCAAATGTAGAAAGAGACATAAAATAGATTGCTATTGCGATAATAACTTTCATGGCTTCTCCAGAATAGTTAATATCCCCACATAACCCACACGACACGCCCAACAATGATACCTTCTGCCTCATCAATATTGAGCCGAAAGTCCGGGTAGTTTTCCTTGTTTGGGTTTTCCGACTTGAAGACAAACTCGTTGGCAGTCCGGTCCACACCCACACGCTTAATCACAAGCCCTTCATAGGGAATGCGGGCCGCGTACAATTCATTGGCGACAAAGGGCGCATGCAGTTTGACGCCCACGATAGAGCCGTGGGCAATGAGCGGCTCCATGCTGTGTCCGTCCACCACAATGGCGTAATCGGAGCGTCGAAAGTAATCGGGCGGGGCCGTGACCTGAAAGAGAGGTTCAAGCTCTCCAACCGACACCGCAGGCCCAGCGCCTGCCACATTATATACGTTGATAGTTTTAAGCCCTGGGCCGGTTACTTTTTCCACAGGAGCATGAGAGGCAACCCTATGGATACTGGCAGCTTCTTTTGGAAAAAAATCCATGTAGTTATAACCAAGGCGCTCCAGATAGTTCATGAGGTTGGCGAACGAAGCATTTACGGCCTCACGGTTGCCATTTATCCATTCTCCAATAAGCGCACGGTTTCCAGCGCCAACTAACTCGGCAATTTCCTGGAGCGTGCGGCCTTCTTGTTTGAGAGCCTTTACTTTTTGCAGAATCGCTTCCCACGCCACTTGTGCAGTTTTTTCCCATTTGTCAGTCATAAAATTATTCCTAGGCTGTTCACACGGTTCGCGGCAAGAAACGTTTTGAGAAGGCTTGCCCTTTTTGTTTCTATGTGTGAACATTTGGGCATGAAAAACGCCCTTGAAAAATACCGCGAAGAAAGTGGGATGACCTTACGTGAAATTGCTTTTGCCGCTGGATTTCGCTCGTGCTCTTCAGTTTTTCAGCATTGCCGAGGAAGCCGCACGATTTCAGCGGAATCCGCCTTGAAATATTCCCGTGCCCTCGGCATCCCACTTTCCGAACTTCGCCCTGATCTCTGGCCGCCTACAGCCAGCCCCACCACGCCACCCGCAGAGTGCGAGGACAGTCAGGCTGCCCAGCCTGTGGCGTAGCGTGGCGTGTTGCCCGGCGGACAGCCTCGGAATCGTCGGTCGCGGCATAACAGCGCCAGAGCGGCTTGCCCTGGCCTGGAATGATAAGGCGGACCAGCAGGCGACCGTCAGGACGCCGGGTAACGTGGGCATGGATGGAGAGAGGGGCGGGCATGGCACAGCTCCTTTGGAGAGAAGCATGCACCCAGGCTCAAAGCCTGTAACCGTGCAAAGATGCGAGGGATTAAATCATGCCGAAAGACACTGCGTTATGCCCCATGTGCGGGCGCAAGATGAAACGTGGTTTCAGCGACGGGGACGAGCTGCAACAGACCGGTGAATCCGTGCTGTACGGCGTCAAATTCGCGGATGGAACATGCGATACCATTACAGCAGACGGATTCAAGATCCGCGAAGGGATTTTGCGGTTTCAGAATGCCGGAAAAACGATTGCCATTCTGAATATGGCCCATGTTGTATTTTTTGGCCCTGAAGTCGCGCCTGAGCAAGGAGGCGAACGCCTTAAGGTGGTTTGAGGATTAGTAGCCTCCATGCTGGTCGGCTGGGCTTTGAATCCCTAAGGGGACAGAGGTCTTAAATAGTTTTTAAGTTCCATAACATTTCCTCCCTGTGACGGGTTTGTTTGTGGTGAACCAACCATACAGGAGGAAACCCGCCGGGGGCAAACCATGACGCCCCCGGCGGATCAGAAGAAAGAGAAAACGCCATGCCAGACTACGAAAACATGACGGCCACAGAGGCCATGCGCCACGCAAGGGCCGTGTCCGGCCTGACGGCGGAGGAAATCGGGGCGGCGGCGGGGATAAGTGCAGCCGTGGTGCGGCGCTACCTCCAACGCGACGACGGCTATGCGCCGGGCCTCGACCGCATTCCTGACCTGTGCCGGGCCATGCGGAACACAGTCATTTTGCAATGGATTGAGGCCAAGCTTGAGCGGCAGCCGGAAGACGTTCCCCCGGCCCGGAGTCGGGCGGAGGTGTTGACCGCCGTGGCGCGTGTGGCCGCGTCCCTGGGCGACGTACAGCGGCGCTTGGCCGACAGCGAGAGCGGCGGCATTGACCCGGCCTGTGCGCGAGATGTGCGCAGTCTGATTCAGGACGTGATTGAGGATTGCCGCTATGCCCGAGCCATGCTGGCGGAACAGGCAAGCCATGCCGACATCACGGAGTGCATGCCCCTGGCGAGCCTGCGGCCGGTCAAAAAACGCTGGTGGAGGTTTTGGTGATGCCCGATTGGTATGACGAATATCAGGCCCACACAGCTTCCAGTTGGCAGCCCACACAGCTTTCTCCGGAAGAAGAGCAGCAGTTCCGCCAGTGGATTGCCGCGAGTGATTGGTACCGCGAAATAGCCAATGACGTGGATTTTTCCGGAGAACAGATAAGCGACGCCGACTTACTGGAAGATTTGATCGGTCCCCATGCCGATTACGATTACCGGGGAGCCTGGAGGGCGGGCATAACGCCTCAACGCTATGAGCATGACGGACGCCAGCATTGGCCGTCCGCCACGCCTGACGGGAAAATGCTCAAAAGCCCAATCCACTCCACCGCATGGATGGAGTATTTCATGCGCGCCACCGGGACGGACCCGAATGATCTAGGGCTGCGCAACGCGGAAGAGGCGCGCGACTACACGCGGGACATGCGGAGGGTAACAGGCGACAACGGTGGCGCCCAATGAACATGGGTTTGATCGTCGATCTCTTTGCTGGCGGCGGCGGGGCCTCAACCGGCCTTGCCTGGGCGCTGGGGCGTGACCCGGACATTGCCATCAACCACGACGCCGAGGCCCTGGCCATGCACCGGGCCAACCATCCGCGCACCCGGCACATGCAAAACGACATCACGAGGGTTTTGCCGCTGGAAGCCACCGGCGGACAGCCCGTGGCGATTCTGCACGCCTCGCCGGACTGCACGCATTTTTCCAAGGCCAAGGGCGGCAAGCCCAAGTCACAGTATATTCGTGATCTGGCTTGGGTAGTCATTCGTTGGGCGGAAGACACGCACCCGAACCTGATCACGTTGGAGAACGTGGAGGAATTTTTGACGTGGGGGCCGTTGGACAAAAACGGCCAGCCCATCAAAGAGCAAGCCGGCACCACGTTTGCGGCGTGGCGGAAACGGCTTGTGCGGCTGGGCTACCTGGTGGAATGGCGACTTTTGAGAGCCTGTGACTATGGCGCTCCCACCACGCGGCGGCGGCTGTTTGTTGTAGCGCGCCGGGACAAACGGCCCATCATCTGGCCCAAACCCACGCATGGCGACCCCAAGTCCGCGGCTGTGCGATCCGGAAAATTACTGCCCTGGCGTACCGCAGCCGAGTGCATTGATTGGAATATCAAAAGCCGGAGCATTTTCGACCGCAAGAAACCTCTGGCGCTCAATACCCAGCGTCGTATTGCCGAGGGGTTGCGGCGGTATGTCCTCCGGGCGGCTGAGCCGTTCATCGTAACTTACTACGGTGCCAAGAAGCCCGGCGATTTTCGCGGCCAGGACTTGACCAAGCCTCTGTCCACGCAGACCACGGAAAACCGTTTTGGCCTGATTTCGCCTGTCATGGTGACGAACACAACCGGCCATGCGCCGACACCCGTGGACATGCCCATGCCGACCCTCACCACGGGCGGACAACAGATGTTGGCCGGGGCCATCGTGTGCCAGAACCATGTTGCTGCGGACTATACCCCATTCCGGGGGCAGGATGTGGCGGAACCCCTCCGGACCATCACGCAGTCGCCGGGGTTTGCTCTGGCGACTGCCCATTTGGCTCCTGTGCTTTCCCGTCAGTTCGGCAATTCCATTGGCCAGAGCGTGGACGCCCCTCACCCGACAATCACTCAGTGCAACCATGACGCGCTGATAACCGCGAATCTCATCAAAATGCGCGGCACGAATATTGGCGCGCCCGTGGATGAACCGTTGCGCACAGTGTCGGCCCAAGGCCAGCACCACGCCTTGGTCGAGGCCGCGTGTATCGCAAAGCATTATGGCGGGGTTGTCGGGCACGGGATGCAGCAGCCCTTGGGGACCGTGACCAGCATTGACCATCATTCTTTGGTGTCGGCCTGTCTCGCCAAGCATTATGGAACTACCATCGGACAGCAGGTCGAAGCGCCTTTATCCACCATAGCGGGACACAATAAGCATTCGCTCGTGTCGGCCTGTATGGTCAAATACTACGGCAATGAGCGGGGAGGAGTACCTGTAACCGATCCTCTCCATACCATCACAAGCAAAGATCGGATGGGGCTCGTCGAAACCCAAATGGGCGGCGAGGCCGGGCGATACGAGCAGGTGCAAGAATTCTTGCGCGCCTGGGCCGTCATTGGCCCGGAGGACGAGGCGGAATTTGTCTACCAGGGCGTCGTCCACCGCATCACGGACATTC
>APFI01000286.1 GCA_000403945.1 Desulfovibrio sp. Dsv1 | reverse complement strand
ACAGCCCGTTTCTCCAGGCTCATTGTCCGGACAAAGCGCATCGCGCCGCTTTTGAGGCGGGCTTCAATGCCGCCGGGCAGTTGAAAGCGGGTATTGCCGCGTCCTTCGCGTAATGCCGTGTCCAGTTCCAGCAGCGTGTGTGCCCGGGCCTGACAGCCGCCCTTGGGCCGCTCGCCCGCCTGACCTGTGTCCTGCCGGGCCAGGAGGCGCACGGCCTTGAGATACAGTCGCAGCCGGGCAGCCGGGTGCAGCCCGGCCAGCAGCTCACGCGGCAGAAACAGAGCGGGAAGCCCGTCCTGATTTTCCTCATGCCAGGGATGCGCGGCCAGCGCTTCGGCCAGAAGTGTTTCCCAGTAGTCCGCATCCCACTGGGCCAACTGCCAGAGCGCGGCCATGCCTCTGTCCAGAGCCGGATTTTCCCCGCGCAGCAGGGGAAGCACAGTGTGGCGCAGCCGGTTGCGCATGAAGTCCTGACTGGCGTTACTGGCGTCCTCCCGCCAAGA
Source organism: Desulfovibrio sp. Dsv1 (assembly GCA_000403945.1). Lineage (GTDB taxonomy): Bacteria > Desulfobacterota > Desulfovibrionia > Desulfovibrionales > Desulfovibrionaceae > Desulfovibrio. The sequence continues at coordinate 21,671 of APFI01000286.1, read as the reverse complement.
GACGCCGCATTCGGCCAGCAGATCCCTGAGGTCCTGAGGTTTGGTGAAGAGCAGGGGGCGTAACAGGCGACGGGCATCGTCGCGGGCCGCCATGCCGCCCAGGGCAGGCCAGCCCGTGCCGCGCGTCAGACGCAGCAGCACGTCCTCGCTCAAGTCTCCGGCATGGTGCCCCAGAACCACAAAATTCGCCTTTTGCGCCCGGCGTTCTTCTTCCAGCAAGGCGTAACGCGCGTGGCGTCCGGCTTCCTCCAAGCCCCAGTCGTTGGCGGCGGCCAAGCCAAGCACATCCGCGCTGCGGCACGCGCAGGGTATGCCGAGCCGCGCGCAGAACTCCTGGGCGCAACGGGCGTCCGCGTCAGCTTCGGGCCGCAGGCCGTGATCCACGGTCAGCGCAAAGAGTTCAAGTTCCAGACGAGGAGAAAGAACACGCAGAATGCAGGCCAGAGCTGTGGAGTCGGCCCCGCCGGAAAGCGCCATCAACAGCCGCATGCCATGCGGCAAGGCCAGACGGCGCAGGCAGAAACGTTCCACCGCGAGGCATATCCGGGCCGAGGCCGGCGACAGGCTGCGCAGATCCGGCAAAGAGTTCATGTAAAAGATGAAAGCTAGCCGGCAATCCGTAGGTCAGCCAGCAGCTGATCCAGACAGGCGAGCATATGAGCGCGCAGTTCCGGTCCCGCGTAGTGCACGCAATCGCAGCGCAGACGTCCCCGAGCCCTCACCAGCAGCTCCAGGCACAGACTGTGTTCTTCCAATTCCAGTCCCAGCGCATAGGGACCGCAGTCGGCCGCGTGCTCGCGCTGCACCGGCGAGAGCATGGCTTCAGGCACGGGCAGCCAGTAGAGGCCGTCCATGCCGGAGCTGAATTCCATATCTCGCAGGGTCTGAGCCAGTCGCGCCGTCTCCTCGGCGCTGAGGTCGTCAACGGCATACCAGCGCATCAGTTTTTCCCGCTACAGCTACAGATGGTTTTGTCCAGGTTGAATATACGCCGCACCAGGCTGATGCGCGCCGCGCCGCCCTCGCGAGACATATCGCCGCCCTTGAGAAACATGATGGGGTCATGGTTCAGCTTGCGCACCAACGCGGTGACCATGGTTTCCAGATCCGCGCGGATCTGTTCGTCCAGGGGGCCCAGATGCTTCAGGGTCCGGGCCAGTTCCTCCTGAGCCGCGCGCTCGCCGCGCTGGATCAGTTCCACAATGGTGGGCTGGACGTCCAGGCTGCTGAGCCAGTGGGCGAAGAATTCCACTTCCTCGTCGACGATTTCCGCAGCCTTGGCGGCCTCGTCCCGGCGGTTGGCCAGATTTTCTTCAACTATTTCCTTAAGATCGTCAATGTCGTAAAGATAGACATTATCCAGGCCATTGACGTCCGGGTCGATATCGCGGGGTACGGCAATGTCGATGAAGAACATGGGCCGGTTCTTGCGCGCCTTGAGCACGCTCCGGATGTCCCGAGCGCGGATGATGGGTTCCGGCGAACCGGTGGAAGTGATGATAATGTCCACTTCCGTGAGGTGCCCGGCCAGCTGTTCAAAGGGGATTGCCCGGCCGTGAAACTGCTCGGCCAGTTCCTGACCCCGCGCCAGGGTGCGGTTGGCCACCAGAATTTCGTCGATGCCGGCCTGCAAAAGATGCGTGGCTGCCAGTTCCGCCATTTCACCCGCGCCCACCAACAGGGCCTTGTGGGAATGCATGTCCCCAAAGATCCGCTTGGCCAGCTCCACAGCCGCATAACTGATGGAAACCGCGCTGGAGGCCACGGCCGTTTCGGTACGGACCCGTTTGGCCACGGAAAAGGCCTTGTGCAGCAGACGGTTGAGAATCACGCCTGTGGCGTGGCTGTCCACGGCCTTGCGGTAGGCGGTCTTCAACTGGCCCAGGATCTGGGGTTCGCCCAGCACCATGGAATCCAGGCTGGAGGCCACGGAAAAGAGATGTCGCACGGCTTCCAGATTTTTATGGATGTAGACGTAAGGCCTGAGTTCGTCGGCATGCGCCCCGCGCTCCTTCGCCCAGCAGTCCAGCACCTGGCCGGATACGTCGCCCGTACCGGCGGCCAGCAGTTCCACGCGATTACAGGTGGAAAGAATCATGGCCTCGCTCACCGCGCCAACACAGGGCAGCGCCCAGTGCTCCTCATCGCAGTGGTTGACCAGTGCAAAGCGTTCGCGCACATCCACACCCGCCGTGCGGTGATTGAGGCCGACAAGAAAAATATCACAGTCCATGGCAATCCCAGGTCAGCTCCGGATGAAAGCGTGGTGCGTCTCCATGAAGGCGTTCACCACAAGAATTGAAAACAGACAGAGAAGAAAAATGAAAACAGCCAGTTGCGCCGGTTTGCGACCTTTCCATCCGTTGGCCAGACGGTTGTGGAAGAGCACAGCGAACAGCAGCCAGACCGCAATGCTGATGACTTCCTTGGGGTCGCCGGTGACTGTGGCGCCGAATACGGGCTTGGCCCAGATCAGCCCGGTCACGATGCCCAGCGTGTAGAGCGGGAAAGCCGTCAGGGTGGTGAAGGCATTGATTCTATCCAGCATGGAAAGGGCGGGCATGTCCTGCCAGAAGCCTTTCATGCGCTGCTTGCTCTTGATCCGTCCTTCCAGAAAGAGAAAGAGCGCGCCCGTCGCAAACGAGAGGGTCAGCAGACCCAGACTCAGGAACAGCGCGCCGATGTGCAGGGCGTAGAAGGGTGCTTTGAATGAGGGCGGCACCTGCACCAGAGCGCTGAGATAGGGGGCGGACATGGCGAAAAGCATCAAAGCCAGCGGCGCGGCGAACAGCAGGGCAGCCTCCTGCCGCAGTTTGAGCCACACGGCCAGTCCGCAAAGCAGCACGAACCATGCCAGCATTTGCAGGTACGCGCCCAGGCTCAGGCCGCCTGGCAAAGCTTTATGGAAGCCCAGCGCCAGCATCAGGGTCTGGCAGGCAAAACCCGCCAGGGCCAGCCAGCAGCCCGTACGACGCCAGAGAGGGGCGCGCATGGTCATTCCCGCCAGTCCGGCCACGCTGGCCAGTGCGTACAAGCTCAATGTCATCAGCGTTGAGGCTTCAGGCGAGATCATCAAGCAACTCCGTTAGGTGAACATGCAAAACCGGGGGCAGCTCCGCCAGAAGCCACTGGCGGCAACTCTCAAGATCGCCCTCGGCCAGCCAGGACTGCAGGGGTGACGACGCCAATGCGCGGAACAGTCGCGTATTCTGCCCTGTCTCGGCGTGCAAGGCAAGAACCAGTGGACGCAGGCGGCCCATCAGCCGGACCATGCGGGCGCGAGGGGCCAGCCAGGCCTCCAGTTCGCGCCGCCAGCGCCGGGCCAGAGCCGGACTGGCTCCGCCGGTGGACAAAGCCGCCGCGAGCCCGTCCCGCCGGGCCACGGCGGGCACGCTGAACGCGCCCAGCTCAGGCGCGCTGGCGCAATTGCACAAGACGCCCGCCTCACGGCACAGAGCGGCGATACGGGCGTTTTCCTCGGCGTTGCCGGTGGCCGCGAAAACCAGGGCGCGTTCCCGCACGTCAGCGGGAACGCAGGAGCGGCATTCAAAGAAAACGCGCGCATCCGCAAGCAGCGCTGCGGCATCGGCGGGTAATTCCTTCGCCCGCAGCGTATCCAGCGCCAGCACCGAGGCCGGACCACAGGCCAGTAGACCGGCCAGCTTGCGTCGGCCCACGTCTCCCAGGCCGGCCACTAGGCAGCTGCGTCCTTCCAGCGAAAGGAAGAGAGGATATAAGAGTGGGCGTGGCACGGCGGATGGCATCTGTTTCGGCTTTTGTTGCGAGGTTGGGCGCGGCGGGCGCATCGGCTTTCAGCCTACAGGACCGGGCCTGTTTTTGCAAAGGCCTTTGCTTGCCTCAGGCGGATGAATGGGCTAAATCCAAATCGTTACAGTAGATTTCAAGGACAGGTGATGGCGACATTTCTGGTCTTACAGGCGGCCCGTTTCGGCGATCTGGTGCAGAGCAAGCGCCTGATCCGGACATTGCAGGAGCGGGGCCAGGTACACCTTGGCGTGGACGTCGGCCTTGCGACTCTGGCGCGCCTGCTCTATCCCGGCGCGGAAGTGCACGGACTGCGCCTGCACGGTCAGCCGGGTGCCGCCGCTCTGGCTGAAAACAGGGCTGTCTTCCGCCAGTGGCGGGAGATGGCCTTCCAGGCTGTCTACAACTGCAATTTTTCCCCTGTCACCGCCGCCGTCTGCCGCCTGTTCGATCCGGAAATCGTTATGGGCTACCGCCCCGCGCGAACCCCGGAGGGCGGCATCACGCGTTCGGCTTGGGCGCGGCTGGCTTTCCGTCTGAGCGAGAGGCGGGTTTTCTCTCCGCTGAATCTGGTGGATTTCTGGGGACATTTCACCTCGTCGCCGCTGGCGGCGGAACATATCAACCCATCGGCACGGCCCGGCGGCCAGGGCCTGGGCGTGGTGCTGGCGGGGCGTGAATCCCGCCGTTCCCTGCCCCTGCCCCTGCTGGCCTCGATACTGCAGACGCTTTTCGGCCTGTTGGACGGCCCCAAGGTGCGTCTGCTGGGCTCCGGGGCGGAGCAGCCGGTCGCGCACAAACTGCAACGTCTCTTGCCCGCCAAAGTTCAGGGAAAAGTTGAAGATCTCAGCGGCAAAACAGACTGGCCCGGTTTAATCCATGCGGTGGAGGGCCTTGACGCGCTGCTCACGCCGGACACGGGTATAATGCATCTGGCCGCCCATCTGGGCGTGCCGGCGCTGGCTTTTTTTCTTTCCTCGGCATGGTGCCATGAAACCGGCCCGTATGGCCGGGGGCATGCGGTCTGGCAGTCTGTGCGCTCCTGTGCACCCTGCCTGGAATCCGCTCCCTGCCTTCATCGGGTCGCCTGCCTGGAAGCCCTGCAAGGCAAGGAATTGCTGCGCTCACTGGCGTTGGCCGTGCGACCCGAGGCGCGAATCAGGGCCGAATTGCCGGACGGTCTGCAATTCTGGCGCAGCGATCTGGACGCACTGGGCGGCGTGCTTCGCTTGGACGGCGGCCGGGATCCCCACGCCCCGCAACGGGCTTTCACACGCGCGCTGCTGGCGGAATTTCTGCATCTGCCGGAAAATGGCGAAGCGGTCGCCACCGGACGGGCGGAATCGCCGGAACCGGCTGATCCGGCGGAACAGGCCGCCCTGCGCGACTGGTTGTGCCATGACGCGGATTGGATGTTGCCGCCCGGGAGGTATTGCTGATGCCCGCCACTTCCCTGCGTATTCTGGTAATTCTGCCCATGTACGGCGGTTCGCTGCCCATAGGCCGGTACTGCGCCGCAGCCCTGCGCGCGCTGGGGCATACGGTGCGGCTTTTTGAAGCCCCCATGCTCTATCCGGCCTTTACCGGCCTCAAGGGGCTGGGGCTGACGCCCACGCGGACCGTACCGTTGGAAAACGCCTTTTTCCAGGTGGTGTCTCAGGCTATCTGGACCCATGTCCAGTCGCTGGAGCCTCACCTCGTGCTGGCGCTGGCCCAGGCTCCCATGAGCCGGAGCCTCTTGATGCGCTTGCGGCGCGCCGGGGTGCGCACGGCCATGTGGTTTGTGGAGGACTACCGGATATTCGGTTATTGGCGGACCTACGCGCCGCTGTATGACGCATTCGCGGTTATCCAGAAAGAGCCCTTTCTGTCGGAACTGGCCCAAATCGGCCAGACGCGCGCCATGTATCTGCCCCTGGCGGCCCTGCCGGAATTTCACAAGGCACTGGAACTGAGCCCGACCGAGCAAAAAGAATACGGTTCGGACATCGCCTTTCTGGGCGCGGGCTATCCCAACCGGCGTCTGGCTTTCCGGCTTCTGGCCGGACGAGATTTCAAGATATGGGGTTCGGACTGGGAAGGCGAGGGCCTGCTGAGCGGGAACATCCAGCGTCAGGGCGCGCGCATCAGCGAAGAGGAAAGCATCAAAGTCTACAATGCCGCCAAGGTGAATCTCAATCTGCACTCCAGCTTGCAGGGGGGGGATCTGGTCAGCCACGGGGATTTCGTCAATCCGCGCACCTTTGAACTGGCCGCCATGGGGGCCTTTCAACTGGTGGACCAGCGAGGTCTGCTGGGGGAGCTTTTCGCGCCAGATGAACTGGCTACTTTCACATCCATGAATGAATGTTACGCCAAGATCGACTATTTTCTGGCCCATCCCGAGAAACGCGAGGCCTACGCCCGGCGCGCCCGGGAACGGACGTTGCGCGACCATACCTATGAACGGCGCATGAGCGATCTGCTGGCTTATCTGGAGGCGGAACTGGGGTTCTGGCCGCACAAGGACGAGTCCGCGCGGGACGCGCCGCCGGAGCTTGATCCGCAATTGCGGGAAGAGCTGGCGCAGCTGACGCAAAAGCTGGGGCTGGGGCCGCACGCCTCGTTTGACGACGTGCTGGTCCATTTGCGGGGACAGAGCGGCGCGCTGAGCGAACTGGAAACCAGTCTGCTTTTTTTGGACGAATGGCGCGGCCAATATCTGAAAGAATAATTCCGGCAGAGCGTGGGACGGCCGCCCCTACATGCTCGTGGCCTCCAGATAGTAGGGCAGCATGAAACCCACGGCGATGAGCAGCGCGGCCAGCAGGGTCAGCTTGTGGCGCAGGGCGATGGCGCTGCGGCGCACCATGCTCCAGAGCGGCACGGGAACCAGCCAGAGCAGCAGGCGTGAGCTTTCGACAATGGCGTCCCGCGCGCTGAAAACTCCACCCTGCCAGTGCAGCCAGATCCGCAGGCCGCTGGAAACGAGCAGCAGCAGCCAGAGCAGGCACCAGGCGTTGCGGGCCCAGCCCGCGCACCAGGGGATCATGGCGTTGTAATGATCCCGGCCGAAATCGTCGCGCTTGCGCCGCAGGGGCAGCCAGAGCGCGCCGAACGCGGCGGGCATGGCCAGGATTAGCGGCAGGGTGTAGCAGAGGGCGCTCCAGAGCGGCGCGCTCCAAGCGGCGGGAAAGATATCGGCAAACGTCATGGCGGCCGCGTCGGGACGGGCGAAGGCGGCGAGAAAACGCGCGGCGGCCAGTGTGGCCACAACGGCCACGCAGCCTTGCACGCCGCTGAGCATGCCTAGGGTAACGTGCAGGACGGGCATATTCCCCAAGGCTTTCCAGAGCATGTAATACAGGCTGCTGATCAGTACGGCCAGACTCAGCAGGATCCAGCCCATTTCCACCAGAAAACTGGGCAGGGAGTCAGGTGTGCAGCCGGCCTGGGTAAAAAAAATCCAGACCCGGCCGCCGATCAGCAACAGCCAGCCCAGAATCAGGCCGAGCAGGGCAAGCTGGCGGGCGCACTTGTCGTATGAGGAACGCCGACGCGTGAGGGAGAGGACGCGGGCCGTTCCGGAAATGAAACCCATGCCGGCGAAGGCCAGCAACGCGGCCAGCGGGATAGTCACGCTGATGATATCAAGACCCGTCCGCAACAGCGGATTGGCGAGCAGGATTTCATGGATGGCGTTCATAGCGCGCCGCCTTGTGTCTGAGAAAGGGCCGGATCGGGCGTGTTCATGCTGACTCCTTGCAATCTTGCGCTGCCCGGGGAGCATGCGCTATGCTCACCGGGCGTTGTACAGGCCTGTACTTGCCTGAAAAACGCGGCAGCCGCAAGACTTCTTGAAATATAAAGCGGCTTAAGGAGAACGGCATGAAAAAAGTTTTTGTGATTCCGGCGGCCTGCCTTGTTCTGGCGGTCGGCGGCTGCGCGTCCACCGGACAGATGCGGAAGGTGGAAGCTGCCGGCGAGACAAATCAGCGGGTTTTGCGCGAAACGGACCAGCGTCTGCGCAATCTGGAAAACAGCGTGACCGCGCTGAACAGCCAGGTGGCGCTGCTCAACAACCGCGTCTATGAAGTACGCACCCGCAATGGCCATAAAACCAGCATGACCGTTGTGCCCATCATTCCTCCGCGGCCAGCGCCGACGGCGGATCAGAGTGCGAATCAGCCGGTTCCTTCGACTTCGGCGCAACCCGCAGTTGCGCCGGGCAACGGCCGGGGCGGCGAGAAAATGCTGCCCGCCGCACAGGGCACTCCGGCTGGGGTTTCGGCCAAAATGATTGATCCCGCCGCGCCGCCCGCGTCTTTTCCCGCCGCCACGCCCGCTTCAAAGGCGGGAAAAAGCAAGGTAAAATCCGCTGGTCCCTCCGGTCAGGTGGGGCGTCCAGAAACCGTGGCCGGACCTTCCGGCCAGTTGACGGCCGCCGCTCCCGCCACGGGCAGTCTGGCCTTGCCGCCCACCGAAGTTCCGGCCGCCCCGGCGGCTAACCCCGTTCCAGCGATGTCTTCCGGCGGTAAGGGCGTTGTTGAATCTACTCCGTCCGGCGCCGCATCCGTGCCGGTGCCCGCGCTACCTCCTTCCGGATTGGCCTTGCCGCCGGAACACCCTGACTTGCCGCCTGTGGGCGCTCCCACACCCCTAGCCGCTTCAGCTACGCCGTCGGCAAATGCCGCGCCTGCTCCGGCAGTAACACAAAATCAGCCCGCCGCCCCTTCCAGGCCCATTGTGGTAGCCAAGGGAGAGGATGCCGCGTACAAGGCGGCCCTCAAGGCGGCGCTTTCAGGCCGTTCGGCGGAGGGAATCAGCCGCTTCCGAGAGTTTTTGCAGCAGTATCCGCAGGGCCGTTACGCGGCCAACGCCGAATACTGGATCGGCGAATGTTTCTACGCCCAGGGCAACTACAAGGAAGCTCTGGCGCAATTCCAGGCTGTCAACGCCTCCTATCCGCGCCATCATAAGAATGCCGACGCCCTGCTTAAGGCCGGGATGAGCCTGAACCGTCTGGGCGACAAGCCGGGCGCAGCCGAGAAATACAAGGCCTTGCTGGCCGGTTTCCCCAATTCCGAGGCGGCGCGTCTGGCCCGTTCGCGGGGACTGGCCCGCTGAGACCATGCGGACAGGGGAAAACATGCCCGCCGGAGCGAACATTGTTTCATCCGCGCCGGAAGTGGGCGTCCCCACATGGGCGGACATGGATGAGGCCGCTCGCACGGAATACTGGGCCGCTCTGGCCCTGCGGCACTGCCGCGGGCTGGGAGCGCGCTCCTGCGCGCGCCTGTTGCGTGCCTTCGGTTCCGCCTATCAGACCTTGCAGGCTAAGCAGCGCTGGGCCGAGGCCGGTTTGAACCGGCGGCAGACTGCGGAAATAGCCACCGGTTCCTGGCGGGTCAACGCGCGGACGGAATGGGATCAGGCCCGCCATCTGAATGCGGGCATCCTGCTCTGGACAAGCCCTTGCTATCCCCAACGCCTGCGCGAACTGTCAGACGCTCCCGTGCTGCTGTATTGTCGGGGAGATTTTTCCCTGCTGCATTCGCCCGCCTTCGCCATTGTGGGATCGCGCCGGCCCACGAACCAGGGGTTGGCTGTGGCTGCCTATATGGCGCGCTGCCTCGCGGCCTGCGGCATTGCCGTTGTTTCCGGCATGGCCCGGGGCATCGACAGTGTGGTGCACGAGGCCGCGCTGGCCCGTGTGGGACGCAGCATCGGCGTTCTGGGCACAGGCATTAACCAGATTTACCCCCGTTCCGGCGGAAAGCTTTTTCAGGCTATGGGGGAGCGGGGCCTGCTGCTTTCGGAATTTCCGCCCGGCGCGCCGCCGCTGGCCGAACATTTCCCCATCCGCAACCGGATCATCAGCGGCCTTGCCTTGGGCGTCCTTGTGGCGGAGGCGACCAGTCGTTCGGGCAGTCTGATCACCGCCCGTCTGGCCGTAGAGCAGAATCGTGACGTCTACGCCGTGCCCGGCCCGGCCCTGGATTCCCATTATCTGGGCTGTCAGGAACTGGTGCGCCAGGGCGCGCGTCCCGTGTTCAGCGCCGAGGATGTGCTGCGCGATCTGTCCGACCAGTTACGGCCTTTCGGCATCAGCGAGGCCAGTCTGCCCGAGGCGGAAAAGGCCTTGAATCTGCCTGTGCCAACGGCGCGGGAAGAGCGAGTGGAACAGACAAAAACTTTCTCTGAACGCGTGTGCGCCGAAGCTGAATCCCTGGCCCCGACTGATCGCCGGGCGCGATTGTTGCATTGCCTGCGCGCGCAGGGTCCCATGCAGGCCGACGCCCTGGCGTCCGCACTGAATATGCCGGTGCATGAGCTCAACGCACTGCTCATCGGCCTTGAACTGCTGGCGCAGGTCAGGCGTCTGCCCGGCGCGCGGTATGAGGTCCCGGCATGATCGGCGGCAGGGGAGGGAAGGCGTCCAAAGCGGAAAAAACGGAACATCCGGACATGGCGTGTGTCGCAAGCGGTGCGATCAACATAAGTAACGCGGGTAAAGAGGATAGGGCCGGACTGCTGATCGGCGCTTTTCTGGTCTGGCTGGCGGTGCAGAAAGGAGCCTCGGAAGCCACGCAAAAGGCTTATGGCACGGATCTGGCCCAACTGGCCGCCTTTTTGCGTGAGCAGGGCGTTGATCTGGCCCGGCCGCGCGAGGTGAACCGCAGGCATATTCAAGCCTTTCTGGCATGGCTCTTCCGCCGGGGTGAGGCGAAAAGCTCCATGGCCCGCAAGCTGGCCGCCGTGCGCTCTTTTTTCCGTTTTCTGTTGCGCAGCGGTAAGGTCAGCGAAAACGTGGCGGCGCAGGTGCGCAATCCACGCCAGGAAAAACACTACCCGCGCGCCCTCAATGTGGATGAAACCTTTGCCCTGCTGGACGCGCCCAAAGCCGCGCCGCCGTCCGATGCCCACGCCGCGCGTCTGCTCTGCCGGGATCTGGCCATGGCCGAACTGCTGTACGGTTCGGGGCTGCGCATTTCCGAAGCCCTGGGACTGGATCTGGATGACGTGCAAGTGAATTCCCGTGTGTTGCGGGTCATGGGCAAAGGTTCGCGCGAACGTCTGGCTCCGCTATCCGACACCTCCTGTGCTGCCTTGTCCGCCTGGCTGTGTGAGCGTCCCTATATGGCCTCGCCCGGAGAGGAAGCGCTTTTTGTGGGCGCGCGCGGCGCGAGGCTGAACCGGCGCGAGGCGGCCCGGATTATCGCCAGTCTCTGTCGCCGGTCCGGTCTGGATTTTACTGTGTCGCCGCACAGTCTGCGCCACTCCTTTGCCACTCACTTGCTGGCCGCAGGCGCGGACCTGCGCAGCGTACAGGAATTGCTGGGCCACCAGAGGCTGACCACCACACAGCGTTATACCCAAGTCAGTCTGGAGCATCTGATCCGCGCCTACGATCATGCCCATCCGCGTTCCGGGAAAAAGTAAAAAAATCACGGAATATTTTTTCCATATTTTTTCAGGCGATTCCGCTCTCAGTCCGGCTTTTCACCCTGGCAGAGCCGGGAAATTTACGGTAAGGACCTTGGCATGGCCCGGACTTTGTGCTAAAGGGTACAAAGCGGTGCATCTGGGGCCGCATCATAACAAAGAACCTACCGGAGGAGAGACTGTCATGTCCGCATTAGTTCTTGGTCACATGAATCCCGATACCGACAGCATCGTTGCCGCCATCGCCGCCGCTGATCTGTACAGCAAACGCGGCTTTGACGTCACCCCGGCCGCTCAGGGCGCGCCGACTCCTGAAACCGAATTCGTGCTGAAAAAATTCGGTCTCAGCGCTCCCCAGGTCGTCAGCGACGTGGCCGGGAAGAACCTATATCTGGTGGACTACTCCGATCTGGCTCAGGCCCCTCAGGGCATGGATTCCGCCACAGTGCTGGGTATTGTTGACCACCACAAGTTGGGCGACGTGACCACCTCCGCCCCGCTGGAAGCTTGGATCTGGCCCGTGGGCTGCACCGGCACCGTGCTCAAGAACATGTATGACTTCTACGGCGTGGAGATTCCCAAAAACATCGCTGGAGGCATGCTCTGCGCCATTCTTTCCGACACGGTCATTTTCAAATCCCCGACCTGTACCGAAGCCGACAGAAAAGCCGTGGAAGCCTTGGCGAAAATCGCCGGTGTGAGCGACGTGACGGCTCTGGGCATGGAAATGTTCAAGGTCAAGAGCGCTGTGGAAGGCACCTCCATGCACGATCTGGTCTTCCGCGACTACAAAGATTTTGACATGAACGGCAACAAGGTGGGCATCGGCCAGCTGGAAGTGGTGGACCTCTCCATTCTGGACAAGGTCAAGGCCGGTCTGCAGGATGAAATCGCCAAGGTGAAGGGAGAAGGACGTCACAGCGTGTTCCTGCTGCTCACGGACATCATGAAGGAAGGCTCGGAAATGCTGATCGTTTCCGACGATCCCAGCGTGGTGGAAAAAGCCTTTGGCGTGAAGTCCGAAGGCAGCTCCGTGTGGCTGCCGGGCGTCATGAGCCGTAAAAAGCAGGTTGTGCCCAATTTTGAAAAAGCCTTCAAGTAAGCCGATCTGTTGAGAACGCAAAAACCCCGGCATTATGCCGGGGTTTTTGCGTTCTGGCGCGGGATGCGGGGCAAGGCGTCAGGATTTTCGCCTGTCGCACAATAACAGTCCGATGAAGGCCAGCGTCTGCCCCACAGCCAGGGTGATGTCCCTGTCCATTGCGGCCGCGGCCAGTACAAAACCGGTGCCCGCCGCCAGCCACAGGCGGCGATGCAGAAAAAGCGCCGCCGCCTGCAATAGCAGGCCGCCCAGAAAAAACGCGGGGAAGAGCCAGAGCGGCAGAGGATCGGCCAGAAAAATCGTTGCGGCCCGGCTTGCCTCTTCCCCGTCCCGAATGATGCGCATAGCACGCGTGATGAGGCTGGTATCCATTGCGGCAGCTTATGCGCAAATTTTTGTCCGGGCAAATCGGCTGCCGCGCCATTGCCAGATCGCTGGCAATGCCTATATCTTGGCGATACGCATCCTTAATCAGCAGGAGCACTTGATGAGCGCCTTGACACCCCGTGAGATAGTGACGGAACTGGACAAATTCGTGGTGGGCCAGGAACAGGCCAAGCGCATGGTGGCCGTGGCCGTGCGCAACCGCTGGCGGCGGCAACACCTTTCACCGGAACTGCGCGACGAAGTGGCCCCCAAGAACATCATTATGATGGGTCCTACCGGCGTGGGAAAAACTGAAATTGCCCGCCGTCTGGCCAAACTGTCCGGCGCGCCCTTCACCAAGGTGGAGGCAACCAAGTTCACAGAGGTAGGCTATGTGGGCCGCGATGTGGAATCCATGGTGCGCGACCTTATGGAAATCGGTATCAATCTCGTGCGGGAGGAGGAAAACGCCCGTGTGTGCAAAGCCGCCGAGGCCGCAGCCGAGTTGCGCCTGATGGATTTGTTGCTGCCCAATTCCTTTGGTCAGGAAGAGCGCAACTCCACGCGTGAAAAGCTGCTTCAGCAGTTCCGCCTGGGTTTTCTTGACTCGCGGGAAGTGGAAATGGAAGTGACCGAAAAGGGCGGACAGGGGATCGACATTTTTGCCATCCCCGGCATGGAGCAGATGGGCGGCCAGGTCAAGGACATGTTCAGCAAGGCTTTCCCACCGCGCCGCAGCCGCCGCAAGATGAAAATCCGCGACGCCTTCAATGTGCTGGTGCAGGAGGAATCGGGCAAGCTGGTGGATCAGGAGGCTCTGGCCGAGCGGGCCAAGGAGCGGGTGGAGCAGAGCGGCATCATCTTTATTGACGAGATCGACAAGATCGCCAGCTGTTCGCAGAACCGCACCTCGGACATTTCCCGCGAAGGCGTGCAGCGCGACCTGCTGCCCATTGTGGAAGGCAGCTCGGTGAATACCAAGTACGGCATGGTCCGCACGGACCATATCCTGTTTATCGCCGCGGGCGCGTTCCACTTCAGCAAGCCTGCGGATATGATTCCAGAATTGCAGGGGCGATTTCCCCTGCGGGTGGAATTGCAGCCTTTGGGCAAGGAGGAATTCCTGCGCATCCTCACAGAGCCGGACAATGCCCTGACCAAACAGTATGAAGCCCTGCTGGGCACGGAGCAGATCCGCCTGCGCTTCACCAGGGACGGGCTGGAGGAAGTGGCGGCTTTTGCCGAGGACACCAATTCCCGCACGGAAAACATAGGTGCGCGCCGTCTGTACACCATCATGGAAAAGATTTTGGCCGACATTTCCTTTGACGCGCCGGACATGCCCGGCGCGCAGATCGTCGTCAACAGGGAGTACGTCTGCGAACACTTGCAGGATGTACGTAAGGCTCAGGAGCTGAGTCAGTATATTTTGTAGCGTCGGCTAGGTACGCCAGACAAACTAGGCTCGGCCCCCATTGGATCCTTCATCCAGGCTATTATCGCTGAGCCGGCGCGCGAGGCTTCAACCTGCGGGGACGTGTTCCTCATCAATTCCTTTCTGCGCGGGTTGATAACTAATATGCTGACACCGCCGGGGTAATCCGGTTTTCAAGGTGTGGTTGTAAAGAATATTTCATGTATCAGATGAAGAATGTTGTGTTAAAAATCAAAATTCGCACCTGTGCCGCTGAAAAAAGCCGGGCGGAATCAGAACTCCGCGGCATCGTTCTGCATAAAAATTATACAGCGTATAAATTCAACCAGTCTTCATGATCCGCGCGGACGCCCCATGCATGCCGGAAGCCATATGCCAAGGCCGTGATCCGTCCCAAAAGCGGCCCCCCGGCCATTCATTGTCTTCTGTAAAAGGATAGGCTATGATTATCAACTTGAACAAAACGCTCAGTTCGGAGGAGCAGGAAATATGACTGAGGAAAAAACAGAAAGCCCCGCGCAGGAAGAAGACACTGAAGATTTTGCCGCCATGCTGGCGGCCCACAGTGCTTCTTCCGGCCATTTGCAGCCGGGCCAGAAGGTCAGCGGCACCGTCATTGCCATCACCGGGGACAGCGTCTTTGTGGATGTAGGTATAAAGGTGGACGGCATCATGGACCGCAAGGACATTCTGAATGCCGAAGGCAAGGAAAGCGCGGGGCCCGGCGACAGCGTGGAAGCTTGGGTCATTGCTGTTTCTTCGCAGGAAATCCGTCTTTCCCGCTCCATGAGCGGCAGTGGCGTGGCCGCGCTGGAAGAGGCACGCGACGCCGCCCTGCCGGTAGACGGCCGCGTGACCGCCGTGCGCAAGGGCGGTTATGCGGTGGAAGTGCTGGGCAAAACCGCCTTCTGTCCCGGCAGCCAGATGGACGCCGCGCCGAGCGACGCCGAGTCCATGGTGGGTCGGGGCATGCAATTCCTGATCATCCGCGTGGAAAACCGGGGCCGCAATATCGTGGTCTCTCGCCGCGCCCTGCTGGACCGCGAACGCCAGGAAAATCTGGACAAGCTGCTGGAAACCCTCAAGGAGGGCGACACCGTGGAAGGGCGGATCACCCGTCTGGCGCCCTTTGGCGCGTTTATGGAACTGGCTCCGGCGGTGGAAGGCATGATCCATCTCTCCGAGCTATCCTGGTCCCGCGTGGGTTCGGCGGACGAAGCCGTATCCCCCGGCGATATGGTCCGGGTCAAGGTGATCGGCATCAGTAAAAACGACAAAGGCCAGATCCGCATTTCCCTTTCGCGCAAACAGGCCGAGGGCGATCCCTGGCAGGACGCGCCCGCGCTCCTGAACCCCGGTGACGTGGTGCAGGGCAGGGTGGTGCGCCTAGCGCCTTTCGGCGCGTTTGTTGAACTGCTGCCCGGCGTGGAAGGCCTGATCCATATTTCCGAAATGTCCTGGGCCAAGCGGATCATGAAGCCTGAGGAAGTGCTCAGCGCGGATGAGACGGTTTCCGTCAAGATCAAGAACGTCAACGCGGAAACCCGGCGCATCGCCCTGAGCCTGCGCGATGCCGAGGGCGACCCCTGGCAGGACGCGGCCCAGCGCTTTGCCATGGGTTCCGCGGTAACCGGCACTATTGAAAGCCGTACCCGACACGGCCTGTTTGTGAGCCTGGCTCCCGGTATCACGGGGCTGCTGCCTGCTGGCGTGATCAGGAACGCCAAAAACGCTGCTCAGCTCAGCAAGCTGGACAAGGGTGACAGCGTGACCCTGATTGTTCAAAATCTGGACAGTGTCGCCCGGCGCATCAGTTTGGCCCCGGAAGGTTCCGAAGCTGTCTCGGCCGCCGACGACAAAGCCTGGAAACAGCATGCCGCAGCCGGTGCATTCTCTTCCGGCAACGGAATGGGCATTATGGCACAGGCGTTGCAAAAAGCTCTGCAAAACAAGTAATGAGGAGTGGTTCCATGACTCTAAAAAAACACCTCGCCGCCCTGCTGGCCGTGACCTTTCTGGCCTCGGCCCAGCTTTCGCAGGCGGCGGATTTGCCTGACTTCAGCGAACTGGCGGCAAAAAGCGGCCCGGCTGTGATCAACATCAGCACGGAACGCAAGACTTCCGGGGGCGGGCCTGAAGATTTCTTCGACGAGATGTTCCGTAACATGCCCCCCGGTTTTGAAAAGTTTTTTGACCAGTTCGGCGGCAGCAAGGGGCGCGGCGGAAAACGTCCCCAGCAGAAGCAAAAGTCGCTGGGCTCCGGTTTTCTGGTGTCCGCTGACGGCTACATCGTGACCAACAATCACGTGGTGGCCGACGCCGACGTGATTCACGTCACCCTGGACGAAAACAACGGCAAGAGCGAGACGCTCAAGGCCAAGCTGATCGGTTCCGATGAGGAAATCGACCTGGCCCTGCTGAAGGTGGATGCCAAAAAATCCCTGCCGTTCTTGACATTCGGCGATTCCGACGCGCTCAAGGTGGGCGAATGGTTGCTGGCCATCGGCAATCCCTTTGGTCTGGACCACACGGTGACCGCCGGTATTCTTTCGGCCAAGGGCCGTAACATCCGCTCCGGGCCGTTCGACAACTTCCTTCAGACCGACGCATCCATCAACCCCGGCAACAGCGGCGGCCCGCTGCTGAACATGGCCGGTCAGGTGGTGGGCATCAACACGGCCATCATCGCCAGTGGTCAGGGCATCGGCTTTGCCATTCCCAGCAACATGACCGCCAAAATCATTGACCAGATCAAGAGCGGCAAAAAAATCAGCCGCGGATGGATCGGCGTGAGCATCCAGGACGTGGATGAAAACACCGCCAAGGCCTTGGGCATGAAAGAATCCAGGGGCGCCCTGGTGGGCAGCGTTATTGAAAATGAACCTGCGGCCAAGGCCGGTATGAAGGACGGCGACGTCATCATCGCTGTAGACAAGAAAGATATCGAAGACGCCTCGGCCCTGTTGCGCTCCATTGCCGACAAGGCCCCCGGCAGCGACGCCGTGCTGACCGTCTGGCGCGACGGCAAGAACTTCGACCTCAAGGTCACTTTGGGCGAACGCAAGAGCGGCCAGAGCGATGGGCGGCCCGGCATGGGCCAGAAGAAGCAGGACGAAGGCTTGCTGGGCCTCTCCGTGCGCCCCCTCAAGACTGAGGAACGCCGCGAGCTGAAGCTCAACAAGGACGAAGGCCTGATGATCGTCGATGTCGATCCCGACAAGCCCGCCGCTGAAGCCGACCTGCGTCCTGGCGACGTGATTCTCAAGGCCAATCTGAAGCCCGTGAACAGCGGCGAAGCCCTTTCCAGGATCGTCAAGGAAGAAGGCGTGAAGCGCGGGGCAGTCATGCTGCAGATTGAACGGCGCGGGGATGTCTATTTCCGCACCATACCCCTCGGCAAGTAAACGCCGTTCCAACTGTGTCAGGGCTGTCCCTCCTCTGGGACGGCCCTTTTTGTCTAAGAAACCTCCCGCAAAAAACATAAGTCTCTGCGCCTATAAATATCGCCGTCAGGTTTTCCACAAGTTATGTGAATGGAATGGAAGGACGTAAAGATACCCGGGGGCGGGTGTTTGTTGCCCTGATCATATCCGCATGCTGCTCGAAATATCCACTGAAATGAGCGTGCCGGATTTTATGGGCTACCTGGAGGGTAAAAACAGGTTGATGCTGCATGGGCAATTCAGCGACATGAAGTTTAAATATCGCAATGAAGATGACAGGAATTCAAGAATACATATGAAAAACCCCGGCTTTGCCGGACTATAGTTATTATTGAAGATGAGGCTATGCATCCTTTACGTGGGCGGTCAGTACCTGGCGCAGTCTCTGCGTCAACTTGGCCATGCTGTGTTGTCGGTCTGCCCGAACCCGGAGGCGGATATCCCACTGTCGCACCCGGGAACAGTGCGCAACCTGCTCGAACAGGCAGCGGGACGGGGCTTTACCCCGGACATGCTGTTTTATGCTGATGACGGCAACCTGCCGTTGCTGATTGATCCTGAATCCGCGCCGTGCCCTTCGCTTTATTATTCCATTGATACCTACTGCAACCCGTGGCATCTGCCGTACGCGCGGGGTTTTGATCTGGTGCTGGTGGCCCAAAAGGACTTTCTGTCCCTGTTTACCGGCGAGGGCTTACCCGCGCAGTGGTTTCCCCTGTTCTGCCGCTCTGCGGACGAGACCGCTCCTTTTGACATGCGGGATATTCCTGTGGCGTTTGTGGGCACGCTGGGGCATAAGAACAACCTTGGACGGGAACCTTTTTTACGGAATTTCCGCGCCTTGCACCCTTTGGTGATACGCTCGGGCGACTTTTTTCCTGTCTTCCGGCGCAGCCGTATCGTGCTAAATCAGACCGCCTTTTCCGAACTCAATTTCCGCTGTTTTGAGGCCATGGGCTGCGGTTCAGTTCTGCTTATGGAGCGCTGCGATAACGGCCTGGGTGAATTGTTCACGCCGGATGAAAGCATTCTGCCCCCATATCCGAAAAACAATGCGGCTGAAGCCGCCCGCATCGCGTCCTCCTATCTCGCCCGGCCCCGGCAACTGGCGGAAATCGCCGAAAACGGACACCGCCTTGTGGCTCAAAGACATACAAGCATGGTCCGGGCGCAGCGCCTGACGGAGCACTGCCGCCAATTGCGGGCAACTTCGGCACACCGGATGCGCCTTGGGCAGGCAGATCTGCGCCGGATTTTTGTCCGCACGGCTTTCGGCATGATCGCCAGTGAGCTGTGTGGCCCGCGCTGGGAGAGGCATCGGGCTTTTTTCCATAATCTGGCGACGCACTGAACGTCCGCCCAAGGATTGCGGCGCGTTCTGTTCCGGCGTAGACTGGAGCCATCTACGCTGGAGGTTTTTTATGGCCATCGTCCATTGTGATGCGGGGCACCTGCCCGCGCCTGAGAAGCTGGAGCGCATCCCCTCGCTGATGAGCGCCTATTACACCGAATTCCCAAACCCCAAAATTCCGGCCCAGCGGGTATCGTTCGGTACTTCCGGGCATCGCGGATCATCTGTGCTGCATACCTTCAATGAAGAACATATCTATGCCATTACCCAGGCCGTCTGTGATTACCGCAAGGCCAAAGGCATTGACGGCCCGCTTTTTCTGGGTGGGGACACACACGCCCTGTCCGAGGCGGCCTTCCGTTCCGCCCTGGAAGTGCTGGTGGCCAACGACGTCAGCGTGCGCATCGCCAAAGACGGGACGTTTACCGCCACGCCCGCCGTTTCGCACGCCATATTGCGCTGGAACGCCGGGCGAAGCGGCGGTCTGGCCGACGGCATCATCATTACACCTTCGCACAATCCTCCGCGCGACGGCGGCTTCAAATACAATCCTCCTCACGGCGGCCCGGCTGAAACCGAAGTCACCGGTTGGATTGAAAAAAGCGCCAATGCCTATCTAGACAGCGGCAACCGCAATGTTCAGCTTATGCACTTGCGCGCGGCCCAGGCTTCCCCCTTGGTGGAAGAGTACGACTTTATCCGTGCCTATGTGGAGGACCTGCCCAAGGTGCTGGACATGAAAGCCATCGCCGCTTCGGGTATCAGGCTGGGCGCGGATCCGCTGGGCGGGGCCAGTCTGTCGCTCTGGGAACCCATTGCCGATGCCTATGGCATTGACCTGACTGTGGTCAACAAGGAGGTGGACCCCACCTTCCGCTTTGTGCCCTGCGACAAAGACGGCCTGATCCGCATGGATTGTTCCTCGCCCTATGCCATGAGCCACATTCTGAAGATACGCAACGACTTTGACTTGGCCTTTGCCTGCGATCCGGATTCCGACCGCCACGGCATTGTGACTCGCCAGGAACTGATGAATCCCAATCATTATCTGACGGTGGCGGCCTGGCATCTGTTCCGCACCCGAACGGACTGGCCAGTCGAGTGCGGCATCGGCAAAACACTGGTGACCAGCGCCATGCTGGACAGAGTGGGGAAGGACTTGGGCCGTCCTGTGGTGGAAGTGCCCGTGGGCTTCAAATGGTTTGTACCCTATCTGCTCAACCGGAGTTGCGGTCTGGGCTGCGAGGAGAGCGCCGGGGCTTCCTTCCTCTGTTTTGACGGCTCCCCCTGGAGCACGGACAAGGACGGCCCGTTGATGTGCCTGCTGGCCGCCGAGATTATGGCCAAGGAACAGGCTTCACCCAGCGAAATCTACCAAAGGCTGACCGACAGGCTCGGCGCGCCGGTCTACCAGCGCCTGGACGCGCCAGCCGACGACCGCACCCGGTCGCTGCTCAAGGAGCTGACGCCGGAAAGCGTGAATCTGCAAACCCTGGGCGGCTCGCCGGTGACCGCCGTGCAAACCCACGCGCCGGGCAATGACGCGCCCATCGGCGGGATCAAGGTCGTCAGCGAGGACGGCTGGTTTGCCGTGCGCCCATCGGGCACGGAAACCATCTGCAAGGTCTACACCGAGAGCTTCAAGGGCGAAGCGCAGCTCTGCGCCCTGCAAAAGGATGCCATAGACTTTCTGGAACGTCTGCTGAAAGGGGAATAGACCGGTTTTTTCTGAACTCTGGAGAGTGCCGTGGATTAACATTACCGGCAAATTTCACGTCTCAGCCGGGGCCTCGCTTCGCTAAGATAACCATGTTAAGCGGAAGAGGGTAAAAGACCGGTGCCGCTTTTGAGGGCGGCCACTTCCTGGGCGGTCAGTTGCCGCACCTGCCCGGATTTGAGTTCGCCCAAATCCAGCTGCCCCTGAGCCACGCGGCGCAGGCGCAAAATAGTCAACCCCAGATCCCGGCACATACGACGGATCTGCCGGTTGACGCCTTGGCGCAGCACCATACGCAGCAAGGTGTTGCCGCTGTTCGCCGTTTTTCGTTCCACATCCACAGGCAGCAATTCCTGCCCCTCGGCAAGGCGCATGCCTTGGCGCATGGCCGTCAGCGCCGTTTCCGGCACGGGACCGCGCACCAGCACTTCATAGACCTTGGGCTGATGGTAACGAGGGTGGGTCAGCCGCTGAGCCAATTCGCCATCATTGGTCAACAACAGCAGACCCTCCGAAAAATAGTCCAGCCGTCCTACCGGATAAAGCCGCAGATGCCGCAATCCGGCCGGGAGGTATTCCATAACCGTGGGCCGTCCCTCGGGATCGCTGCCCGTGCAGACTGTCTGCACGGGCTTGTGCAACAACAGATAGCAGTATTCCTGTGTCGCAGTAAGTTCCCGTTTGTTGACGGCGATGCGGTCATCCGGCAGCACATGCCGGGCCGGATTTGCCTCCAGAACACCGTTGACAAGCACCTTGCCCGCAAGAATCAATTCGTCGGCCTTGCGCCGCGAACACAAACCGGCGGCGGCAATGGCCTTGTTCAGGCGCACGCCGCCGGGCGCGTCGAACTTGTCGGTGTTTTGCCGTGACTTTGTGCCGCGTGGTCCTGGTTTTTCCGGCATGACGGATCCTACTGAGGGCATGGTGCTGAAGAAAAGGGGGCGCGTCAAGGGCGGCGAATGATAATTATGTTAGCTTCACATTCTAATACCCGCACGACGTGCAAATACGCCTGAGCGATAGCGGCCGCGACGACGGCGACCGCGACTACGACGACGACGAGA
>APFI01000285.1 GCA_000403945.1 Desulfovibrio sp. Dsv1 | reverse complement strand
CAGGGCAACGGCAATGCCCAGACCGATCACAGCCTCCGCTGCGGCCACGGTGATGATAAAAAAGGTGAAGGCCTGACCGCGCAGCGATTCCAGATAATGGCTCATGGCCACCAGATTCAGGTTAACGGCGTTGAGCATCAGCTCGGCGGAGAGCAGCATCATGATAAAGTTGCGCCGCGTCAGAAAGCCGCATACCCCGATGCAAAACAGCGCGGCCGAGAGCATCAGATACCATCCCAGAGGAATCATGGCGTGTTCTCCTTCTCCTGTTCAAGCAAAAGCGCATCTGCTTCCTGCGGGGCTGCCGAGCGGTCGATTTTCTTCGCCAGCACCAGGCCGCCGATCAGGGCCATCAGCAAAATGACACCCGCTATTTCAAAGGGAATCAGATACTTGGTGAAGAGTTCCAGCCCCAGGGCGCGGGCCTGGCTGCCCTGGGCGATGCTGTCCGCGGCCCAGGAACCGTGAATGCCTGGTTTGAAAGAGCGCAGTCCCCAGAACAGGAAGGCGCACAGGCCCAGGGCTGCGAGCCGGCCCATCCAGGCGTCAGGCACCAGGCTGTCCAGACGAAGTTCCTCCTTCCTGTTGATGAGGAAGAGGACAAAGAGGTACAGCACCAGAATGGCCCCGGCATAAACAATGATCTGCACGGCCGCCAGGAATTCGGCCTGTAAGATCAGGTATAAACCGGCCAGATGGAAAAACAGCACCAGGACCGACAACACACTGTGCACCGGGTTGCGCAGGCTGATAGCCAGCAGGCCACAGCTCACGATCACCAGCGCGCAATACCAGAAAAAAATGGAGAGAAACATGGGATTACCTGCCTTGTTCCGAAACGGATTGCTGCCACAAGCGGCCGGTCACCTGCTTTTCACCCTTCCATTCCTCATCCACGGGCAAACGCTTGCCCGGAGGCAGAAGTTTGTCGGCAAATCCGCGTGGCCGCCACGTGGGATTCACATAATGCTCCAGGCTTTCGCCGGTCGAGGTCAGATACTGGTCCCAGTTCTCCAGAAGATGGGGCAAATCCCAGTGGAGCGCTTCCCGGTTCTGGGCCGAGTAGGCGAAAACTTCGGTCAGAATGATGGCGTTGACCGGGCAGATCTCGGCACAAAAACCACAGTACACACAGCGCAGCGCATCCACGTCGTATCGATCGACCACGCGGCGGTTGGTCTCCGGGTCTTTGCCCGCATGCACATGAATACAGCGGGAGGGGCACACGGAAACACATTTCATGCAGCCGATGCAGCGGGCCTGGCCCGTCTTGGGATTGCGCACCATGGCATGCTGGCCGCGGAAGCCCCGCCGCACCACAGGCATTTCGTGGGGATACTGCAGGGTTATGGGTTTCGAGAACAGCCGCTTCAGGGTCAGCCACATACCCTGCATCAGCTCGACCAGGAGGAGATTTTGCAGCAGGTTGCGTTTTTTCTTATACTGAATCCGCATAGTCAGCCCCTCAGAAGATAGCCTTGCACAGGGCCGTCAGCACCACATTGGCGAGTGCAAGGGGAATGAGCCATTTCCAGCCCAGCGTCATGAGCTGATCGTAGCGGTAACGCGGCATGGTCGCCCGAATCCAGATGAAGACGAACATGAAGGCATAGACCTTGAGCACGAACCAGAAGGCGGGAAAGAAGGGCACGGCAAAAGGGCCGCTCCAGCCGCCGAAGAAACAGACCGTGCCGATGGCGGACATGACGAACATGCCAATATATTCGGCCATGAAGAACATGGCGTAGCGAAAGCCGCTGTACTCGGTGGAGTAACCGGACACCAGTTCGCTCTCCGCCTCGGGCAGGTCGAAAGGCACGCGGTTGGTCTCGGCCAGCATGGCCACAAAGAACACGCCGAAGCCGATAATCTGCGGGAAGATGTACATCCCGGTAAAGGTGGAACCCTGGGCGGCCACAATGGCGCTTAAGTTCAGCGTGCCCGCCATGAGCATCACCCCCACCAGGCTGAGACCCATGGCAATTTCATAGCTGATGACCTGGGCCATGGAGCGCAGACCGCCCAAAAAGCTGAATTTGGAATTGGAGCCCCAGCCGGCGAGCACGACACCGTAGCTGCCCAGGCCGCTCATGGCAAAGATGAACAGGAGGCCAATGTCGATATCCGCAACGACCCAGCCGGGCGCAAAGGGCAGCACGGCCAGGGAGGCGGTCATGGCGGTGAAGCTCACGATCGGAGCCAGGCGGAAGCACAGCCGGTCCACCTGATCGGGCACCACATCTTCCTTGAAAAAGCACTTGATGCCATCGGCAAAGGGCTGCAGGATCCCGTGCCAGCAGGCCTCCATCGGCCCCATGCGGACCTGCATGTGACCAATGATCTTGCGCTCAAAGTAGGTGGCATAGGCAACATGCAAGAGCACCACCACAAAGAGCAGAATGATATAGAGCAACAGAACCAGAGCATGCATGATGTTTCTCCTGGATTACCGGTCGGATTCTCCCAACACGATGTCGATGCTGCCGATATTGGTAATGAGGTCCGCGATCAGGCCGCCTTCGGACATGGCCTTCAACGCGCTGATATGAATGAAGGAAGGCGAGCGGACATGCATCCGGTAGGGTTTTCCCGAGCCATCGGAAATGAAGTAGAAGCCGAGCTCGCCCTTGGGCACCTCGGTGGAGGAATAAAAATCGCCCTCGGGGAAGGGGGTTTTCGCCTTTTCCGCCTCTCCGTCTTCGCCGGCCTTGGCCGCGCGGCTTGCCGGCTTCATCAGGAGATCGGGCGCATCCTCGCTCAAAATCGGGCCAGGGGGCAATTGGTCGATGCACTGCTGGAGAATCCGCACCGACTGGTGCATCTCTTCCATGCGGCAACGGTAGCGGGCGTAGGAATCGCCCTCCGTGGCAATGGGCACCTCGAAATCCACCTGATCGTAGGCATCGTAGGGATGGTGTTTGCGGACATCGTAATCCACCCCGGAGGCGCGCAGACAGGCCCCGGTCATGCCAAGGGAAAGCGCCTGCTCCCGGCTCAGCACCCCCACGCCAACCGTGCGCTTCAGCCAGATGCGGTTCGTATCGATCAGGGTTTCATACTCCGGAATTTTGTCCGGAAAAATATCGACGAAGTCCTGCAGCTTGCTGATGAAGGACGTGCTCACATCCTGCCGCACCCCGCCTATGCGCGCGTAGGAAAAGGTCAGGCGTGCACCGCAGAGTTCCTCGAACAGCTCCAGCAGGATCTCGCGCTCGCGGAAGCAGTAGAGAAAGACCGTCATGGCGCCGATGTCCAGCGCGTGCGAGGCCAGCCACAGCAGGTGAGAGGCCAAACGAGACATCTCGCTGACCATGGTGCGGATGTATTTGGCCCGAATGGGCGTTTCGATGCCCAAAAGCCCCTCCGCCGCGACACAGAAACCGCAGTTGTTGGCCATGGCCGCGATATAGTCAAGCCGGTCGGTCAGGACCAGATCCTGAATATAGGTCCGGTTTTCCGCCAGCTTTTCGATGCCCCGATGCAGATAACCGACCTTGGGCTCGCATACCACAATGGTCTCACCGTCCAACTCCACATCCAGCCGCAAAACGCCATGCGTGGCCGGATGCTGCGGTCCCAAGCGCAAACGGTAACGGTCCTCGTCCCCCCGTGGAACCGGCACATCCAATGTCTGTCTGCCTGCTGCATTCATAGTTTGCCTTCCTGCGTGCCCGCGGCTGTTGTCTCTGCCTGACCGCCTGGTTCAGCCTGCGGATGAAAGCCGTAGCGCTCATCGAGCATTTTTGCCTTTTCCTGCGTTTCCACCAACCCTGACCATTCGGCCGGGCCCTTCAGGGGATACTCCTTCTGGAGCGGATGGCCCTCCCAATCTTCCGGCATAAGGACACGACTCAAATTGGGATGACCGTCGAAGAGAATGCCGAACATGTCGAAGACCTCTCGCTCCAGCCAGTCCGCTCCAGCCCAGAGCGACGTCACGGTGGCCACGCGGGGATTGTCTGCCGGCAGGGGCACACGCAGGCGAATGCCATGGCGAAGACTGATGGAATACAACTGGTACACCACTTCAAAACGACCGTCGAAACCAGTTTCCCGTTTACTGTTGTCAACCCCGCAGAGGCCGCGCAGATGATCCATCTGCATGTCGGGGTCCTGCTGCAGCCAAGCCAGAATGGCCGCGCTGTTGTCGGCTTTGAGCACAACGCCCAACTGCCCGCCGTGGGCGACTACGCCCAGCACGTCGTCCGGAAATCTGTCTCGAATCTTTTCCGCTATCTCGCCTTGCTCCATCGGTATTCCTCGGCAAGTATGATTTTTTTCAATTTGAGAAAGCCATCCAGCAAAGCCTCGGGCCGTGGGGGGCAGCCAGGAACGTAAACATCAACCGGCACAACCTGATCGGCGCCCTGGGTCACCGCATAGGTGTCGAACACACCGCCGCTGCACGCGCAGCTCCCCATGGCGATGACATAGCGGGGCTCGGGCATCTGGTCGTAGAGACGGCGCATCAGCGGCGCCATCTTCTTGGTGACCGTGCCCGCCACCACCATGCAGTCCGCCTGGCGGGGACTGGCGCGGAAGATGATGCCGAATCGGTCCAGATCGTTGGTGGACGCGCCCGTGTCCATCATTTCAATGGCGCAGCAGGCCAGGCCAAAGGTCACAGGCCAGATGGAATTGGCGCGGCTCAGATTGACGAAGGCATCAATTGTGCCCAATATCGCGCCTGCCCCGGGGAAAATCCGCATGCCCTCAGGCAGGTGGGCGGCCCGCTGCCGGATCATCCCCCCCAGCCCCATGTCTTTTACTTCATCCATTCAAGTGCCCCCTTTCTCCAGGCATACACATAGCCGACCAAAAGCAGAAAAATGAAAAGCAGCATCTCAACCAGGGCAAAAATCCCCAGAAAATCGTAGGTGATGGCCCAGGGATAGAGATAGATGGCCTCCACGTCAAAGAGGACAAAAATGATGGCGACCAGATAGAACTTGACCGAGAAGCG
>APFI01000284.1 GCA_000403945.1 Desulfovibrio sp. Dsv1 | reverse complement strand
TAAATCTTCCCTCCTGAGTTGGCTATAACGTATACCAGTACTCAAAGGGACTAAACAACTAGTCTATCAGTTTTTTGTTTTTTGCCACCAAGAGGTTGAGCCCGGCGATAAGATGGGGCAACGCCCGGTTATAGCGCCGTTTGCGCTCTTTGAGGTGGGTTCGAACTTTTGCTTCACGCCATTAAACTTTGCCAGACGACGTTTTATAAAGCTCCGGAACGCCTCGACGCCGTTGCTATGATCCGGTTTCCCGCAAGGTGTTCGGATTTGCTGATGCGAAAATGCCTGTCGCGCT
>APFI01000283.1 GCA_000403945.1 Desulfovibrio sp. Dsv1 | reverse complement strand
GTCAGAATGGACAATGCTCCCGGGAGAAACCCCGCCCCTTATGATGGCTTGAAGCGTCCTGGCCGGGCAGTCCCGTGACCGGTTCGGCACAAACCGCGCCGTCACGCTCATAGGTGCCGGAAACCGGATGTTTAAGCGTGCCCCGGCCCTTTTTTAGAGGTCCGGGGCGTCCGCGAACCCGAGAGGCGCCCAAAAAACTTTCATCAATCTTAACCACGCCGAATATCTGTTCCTTTCGAGATGCCTGATGGAGATAACCCAAACGCCTGAAAACCAGAAAATACCTGTCACGGTCTTTTTGTTTCAGGAGCAAATTGACTTGCTGTTTCCAAGCATTTTTCTAGCTTGTCAGATGCTATCCTGGTGGTCTGGCCCCTTTGATTTTTTTGCGGTATTCTTCTCACCGGACACGCAGGGCGCGCTCCTCAATTAAGCAGTAACCGCCAACGAATGCCTTCCGGGTCGTCATGGCGCGCACTCATGTTCCACAGCCTCGATGCGGGGCGACAGGGGAAAGCCGCTCATGCCGTCAATATCACGTCCCAGACCGTCCAGACTGACCCATGCTTCCCATGCCTGCTAGTTCTTCAGGGATATTTCCACCGGCATGGCGCAAGCGCCGCAGGGTGGGGAATCTCCGTTTTCCTCACAGGAAAATGACGTTTTTTGCGCGGAGCATACTCAGGTATGTGAACAACCAAAAGCGCCAGATGACGCCGCCCGCGTCGGGAAGGCTGGTTTTGACGGATAATCCTGACAAATAAGAGGCCAGCAAAACTGAAATTGGCTGCGCCCGCCCAGCGTGCACGCCCGGAGCCTGCTTGCCCGTGGAAGCGCGATGAGCTATCGTGAACAGATGCACTCCATGCCGCAGTATCCGCCGAAACTCTTTCTGCCCGCCGACCTCTACGGCGTGACCGGCTGGCATCTGGCCCAGAGCCTTTCCCCCCTGCTGCACAACACCGGCTTTCAGACCCTGGACATTCCGGCGGTCTATCTGCACTGGGAAGTGCCGCCGGAACGCCTGCCCGCCTTTGTGGACAGCGTGCGCCTGCTGGGCATCCGGGGCTGTTCGGTGACCATACCGCACAAAATGGCCCTGCTGCCCCTGCTGGACCGGATCAGCGAGCAGGCGGAACTGGCCGGGGCGGCCAACACCATCTATTGGGACGGCCAAACCCTCTGCGGCGACAATACCGACGTGAGCGGCTTTCTGATGCCCCTAGCGGACGCGCCCCTGGAAAACACGGACGCCCTGCTGCTGGGCGCGGGCGGCGCCGCCCACGCCGTGGCCGCCGGACTGCGCCTGCGGCGCTGCCGCAAGGTCTTTGTGACCACGCCTTCCAACCGCAGCCATCTGCCACTGGCCGAGCGCTTCGGTTTTACGCCCGTGCCCTGGGAGCAGCGCCACGACGTGCCCGCCGGGCTGATCATCAACACCACGCCTCTGGGCATGCGCGGCAAGCATGACGGCGAAAGCCCCTACGACTTCAGCCTGTCCGCCACCGCCCATGTCGCGGACGCGACAGACGCGGCCGACGGAAAGACCTATGCTGCTACGGCCAGCATAGCCTACGACATTGTGTATAATCCGCTGGAAACCCGTTTTCTGCGCGAGGCGCGGCGGGCCGGGCGGCGATGCGTCACGGGGCTGGACATGTTTTTCGACCAGGGCGACGCCCAGTTCCGGCTCTGGACCGGCAGGTCCCTGCCCCCCGAAGCCCGGCAAAACCTAGAAAAGGCGCTCTACGGCGCGCAATGATGCATAGTCACACGACGGATACACCATGAACATTCTGATCCTGCACGGCGTCAATCTGAACATATTCGGCAAGCGCGATCCGGCCCATTACGGCACAGCCACGCTCGCGGACATCGACGCGGCCCTGGCGGCCCTGGCCCGGGAGCTGGGCGCGGGCCTCATCACCTTTCAGACCAACCACGAAGGGGAGATGGTGGAGCGCATCCACCGCGTCCCGGGGGAAGACATCCAGGCCGTGGTCATCAACGCCGGAGCCTGGACCCACTACAGCTACGCCATTGCGGACGCTCTGGCCATTCTGGCCGTGCCTGTGGTGGAGGTGCACATGTCCAACGTGCACGCGCGCGAAGCCTTCCGGCACAACTCCGTGCTGGCCCCGGTCTGCGCGGGCAGCATCGCGGGATTCGGCGTGAACAGCTATCTTCTGGGTCTGCGGGTCGCCTGCGGTATGGCGTAAAACGCACGTGATACCAAGAGGTTGTGAAAGAAAAGATTTTATATTTGACTTTCTCCCGTCAGCACCTAGATTTTTCCTATCTCCTCCTGTAGATACAAAAAAATTTGACTTTCATCCGCTCCTGTCCTTCAGCTTCTAACCAGAGAGTTGTCATGAACGACGCCATCAACCTGAGCCGGATGCGCGACGCCGCCTTTACGGCGGAAGTGGAGGCGCAAAGCGGCCAAAACGTGTCCACCTGCTACCAGTGCGGCAATTGCACCGCCGGATGTCCGGCAGGCTTTGTCTATGACCGGCAGGTCAACCAGATCATGCGCGGCGTGCAGCTCGGCCTGAAAGACGAGGTGCTCAATTCGCGCTCCATCTGGATGTGCCTGTCCTGTTCCACCTGTTCCCTGCGCTGCCCCAACAATATCGACGTGGCGGCGGTCATGGAGACCCTGCGCCACATGGCCCGCAAGGAAGGCCGGGTGACCGTGCCCAAGGTGGAAAAATTCTGGTTCTCCTTTCTCGACACCGTGCGCGCCTTTGGCCGCACCTACGAAATCGGCACCATGGCGCTGTACATGATGCGCTCCATGCGCCTGTTCACCGATCTGGACCTCGCGCCCGAGGCGCTGAAAAAGAAAAAGCTGGGCTTCAAGCCCCACGTCATCTCCGGCGGCGGGGCCGACGCCGTGGCCCGGATCATGCAGCGCTATAAGGAGCGCGCCAAACGCGAGGGGGTGCGGCCATGAAGTTTTCCTACTATCCCGGATGCTCGGCCAAAGGCTCCTCGGCGGATTACGAAAAATCCACTCAGGCCGTGTGCGCGGCTCTGGGCATCTACCTTGAGGAACTGCCGGGCTGGAACTGCTGCGGTTCCACCCCGGCCCACGCCGTGGATACCGAGCTTTCCACCGCGCTCTGCGTGCGCAACCTGGACATCGCGGCCCGCCAGCATGCCGAAACCGTGCTGACGCCCTGTCCCAGCTGTCTTTCCAACCTGCGTCACGCGGCCAAGCGCATGGAAGATCCGGCGTTCCACGCGCGCGTGGACGAATTGCTGGACACCCCGGCGGCGGCGCAGTTTCCCGAGGTCACCTCGGTGATGCAGGGCATCGCCCGGGTTTACGACGCCGAGGCCATTGCCGCACAGGTGAAAAAGAGCCTCAAAGGCATCAAGCTGGCCGCCTATTACGGATGTCTGATGAGCCGCCCGCCCGAAATCATGGACTTCGGCGATCCGGAAAACCCCACGCTCATGGAAAGCCTGCTTTCCGCCTGTGGCGCGGAAATGGTGGATTTTCCGCTCAAGACCGTCTGCTGCGGCGCGTCCTTCGGCATCCCGGAACGGGCCATGACCGCGCGCAATTCGGGCCGCATTCTGGAGCTGGCCACACAGATGGGCGTGGACGCCATTGTGGTGGCCTGTCCGCTCTGCCAGATGAATCTTGACCTGCGCCAGAAACAGGCCGCCAAGGAGGCTGACGCCTTCTTCCGCATGCCCGTGCTTTACTTCACGCAGATGATGGGCCTGGCCTTCGGCATCGCGCCCGAGCATCTCGGGCTTGAAAAACTCCGCGTCAGCGCCGACGAACTGCTGCGCAAGATTGACGGCGCGCATGCCGGCGAAGGAGACAGATAATGAGAATAGGCGTCTTTATCTGCCATTGCGGCAGCAACATCGGCGGCACCGTGGACTGCGCGAAAGTGGCTGAAATCGCCCGCGGCTTCCCGGACGTGGTTTACGCCGACGACCCCATGTACACCTGCGCCGAGCCGGGCCAGGCCGCCATTGAGGCGGCCATCCACGAGCACAAGCTGGACGGCGTGGTGGTGGCATCCTGTACGCCCCGCATGCACGAGCCCACTTTCCGCCGCACTGTGGAACGGGCCGGACTCAACCGCTACATGTTCGAGATGGCCAACATCCGCGAGCACGTCTCCTGGATCGGCAAGGACAAGGAAGCCAACACCAACAAGGCCGCCGAACTGGTGCGCCTGGCCGTGGAAAAGCTGCGCAACGACAAGCCCCTGGTGGCCAAGTCCTTTGACGTGACCAAGAAGGTGCTGGTCATCGGCGGCGGCGTGGCGGGCATCCAGGCCGCGCTGGACTGCGCCGACGGCGGCGTGCCCGTGGTGCTGGTGGAACGCGAAGCCACCATCGGCGGCAAGATGGCCAAGCTGGACAAGACCTTCCCCACTGTGGACTGCTCGGCCTGCATCCTGGGCCCCAAGATGGTGGATGTGGCCCAGCACCCCAACATCACCCTCTACGCCTACTCGGAAGTGGAGGACATCTCGGGCTACGTGGGCAACTTCACGGTGAAAATCCGCAAGAAGGCCGCCTACGTGGACTGGAGCAAATGCACCGGCTGCGGGGCCTGCACCGAAAAATGCCCCAGCAAGAAGACACCCGACGCCTTCAATGAATTCACTGGCCCCACCACGGCCATCACCATCGCCTTCCCTCAGGCCATCCCCAAGAAGGCGGTCATCAACGCCGCGCACTGCCGCCAGTTCGTCAAGGGCAAGTGTGGGGTCTGCTCCAAGGTCTGCCCCACGGGCGCCATCCAGTACAACATGCAGGATGAGATCGTCACCGAGGACGTGGGTTCCATCGTGGCGGCCACGGGTTACGATCTCATGGACTGGACCGTGTACGAGGAATACGGTGGCGGCAAATACCCCGACGTGATCACCTCGCTCCAGTACGAGCGCCTTTTGTCGGCATCCGGCCCCACAGGCGGGCACATCGTGCGCCCCTCGGACGGTCGCGAACCGCAAAAGGTGGTCTTCATCCAGTGCGTGGGCTCGCGCGACAGGTCCATCGGCCGTCCCTACTGCTCGGGCTTCTGCTGCATGTACACGGCCAAACAGGCCGTGCTGACCAAGGACCACATCCCCACGTCCCAGTCTTACGTCTTTTATATGGACATCCGCGCGCCGGGCAAGATGTACGACGAGTTCACCCGCCGGGCCATGGAGGAATACGGCACGGAGTACATCCGCGGCCGCGTTTCAAGCATCTATCCCGACGGCAACGGCCAGTACGTGGTCATGGGCGTGGACACCCTGCTGGGCGAACCTGTGGAGATCAGGGCCGACCTGGTGGTTCTGGCTGTGGGCATCGAAGCCAGCAAAGGCTCGCCCCAACTGGCCGAAAAGCTGCGCATCTCCTACGACCACTACGGCTTCTTCATGGAAAGCCATGTGAAGCTCAAGCCCGTGGAGACCAATACCGCCGGTGTATTCCTGGCCGGCGTCTGCCAGGGGGCCAAGGACATCCCGGCCTCCGTGGCGCAGGGTTCGGCGGCGGCGGCCAAGGTGCTGGCGCTCTTCGCCCGCGACAAACTGGAGAGCGATCCGCAGATCGCCCAGGTGGACATCCGCCGCTGCGTGAACTGCGGCAAGTGCATCCGCTGCTGCCCCTTCGGGGCCATCAAGGAAGTGGAGATCCGGGGCGAAGGCAAGGCCCAGGTTATTGAGACTGTCTGCCAGGGCTGCGGCCTGTGCACGGCCACCTGCCCGCAGGGCGCCATCCAGCTCTCACACGCCACCGACAACCAGATTCTTGCGGAGGTGAACGCGCTATGCCAGTGCTGAAAGGCAAAGAACTGCGGATTGTGGGTTTTCTCTGCAACTGGTGCTCCTACGGCGGCGCCGACACGGCCGGGGTCGCCCGCGCCGGGCAGCCCACGGACCTGCGGATTATCCGCGTGCCCTGCTCGGGCCGCATTGACCCGCTCTTTATCGTCAAGGCCCTGCTCAACGGCGCGGACGGCGTGCTGGTTTCCGGCTGTCACCCGCGCGACTGCCATTACGCTGCGGGCAACTTTTACGCCCGCCGCCGCCTTGAAGTGCTCAAACAGTTTCTGCCCGTGCTGGGCATCGACGACCGGCGCTTCGAATATACCTGGGTTTCGGCCTCCGAAGGCCAGCGCTGGCAGCAGGTGGTCACGGTCTTTACCGACCGCATCCACAAGCTGGGCCCCGCGCCCCGCCTGGAGGACGCCGAGCCCCTGCTGAAAATCGCGGACATGGCCCTGACCTCCCTGCGTCCCCTGGGCACGGGCCAGAATGCCGCCCTGGACCAGATCAAGGAAGACATCAAGGCCAAACTGCCGGAACTGGACTGCGTCATCGGCTGGCAGCGGGGCTATGACGCCGCGCACACCGTGCCCCTGTTCATGAAGACCCCGGAAGACGTGGACAAACTGGTCTGGGGTCCTTTCAACGTCAACAATCCCGCCGTCTATCTGCCCTCCTTCAAGGGCAAGAAGGTGGGCATCGTGGTCAAGGGCTGCGATTCGCGCTCGGTAGTGGAACTGCTGCAGGAAGACCTGATCAAACGCGAGGACGTGACCATTTTTGCCCTGCCCTGCGAAGGCACGCTGGACATGGCCCGAGTCAATCAGGAACTCGGCCGCTACAGCAAAATCGACAGCGTGACCTATGACGAGGCCGGGGTGACTATCACGGCCGACGGCAAGGAACACCGCTTCTGCATGACCGACTGCGCCCAGGGCAAATGCTACGGCTGCACCACGCCCATGGCCGTGCTGGCCGACACCCGCGCGGGCGAGCCGGTCAAGGTGAAACCCGGCGCCTACACACCGCCGGAGCTGGCCCTGCTGGATTCCATGAGCCTTGAAGAGCGCATGGCCTTCTGGCGCGGCCAGATGGAGCGCTGCCTGCGCTGCTACGCCTGCCGCAACGCCTGTCCCATGTGCGTCTGCCGCGACTTCTGCGTCTCCGACAGCCGTGACCCGCACTGGATGAGCCAGGAGGACAGCACGCGCGAGAAACTCTTTTTCCAGACCATTCACGCCCTGCATCTGGCCGGGCGCTGCACGGGCTGCGGCGAATGCCAGCGGGCCTGCCCGGTGGGCATTCCGATTCTGGCCATGCGCCAGCAGATCGCCCGCGCCGTGGGGCAGCTCTTTGACGACTACAAGGCCGGTCTTGACCCGGCCGCCGTGCCGCCGCTGCTGGGCTATGAACTGGAAGAAAAGAACATCCATGAGAGGGACTGGAAATGAGCATGACCCGCTTTGTCACATCCGACGGCTTGCCCGGCCTTCTGGCCTTCCTCTCGCAAAACGGTCGGCGCGTGCTTGTGCCGGTGGAAAAACCGGCCAACAAGCGCTCCGTGGTCTTCGAGCCGTGGAGCCAGGGCATGCCCTTCACCCTGGAAAAAGCCACCGTGCCGCCCAAGGCCGCAGTGCTGCCCCAGTGTGAAACCCTGGTGCGCTATAAAAAAAGCAAGGACCCGGAAAATCCCGAGCGCGTGACCATGAGCCTGGACGACGGCATTGAGGTCCAGCCCACGGTGGTCTTTGCCTGCCGCCCCTGCGACGCGCGCGGCTTTTCCGTGCTGGACCGGCCCTATCTGGAAGGCCCCTTTGCCGACCCCTATTACAAAGCCCGGCGCGAGGCGCTCACGGTGGTCACCATCACCTGCCCTAGCGGCTGCAACACCTGTTTCTGCCACTGGATGGGCGGCGGCCCCTCTTCCCCCGAGGGGTCGGACGTGCTGATGACCGAAGTGGAAGGCGGCTACGTGCTCCAGGCCGTGACGCCCAAGGGCGAGGAACTGCTGGCGGCCTCCAGCCTGCCCGACGGCGCGGAACAGTTCCCCCTGGCCGAAGCCGCGCGCAAGGCCGCCTGGGTCACGCTGGAGCCCGCGCCGAACATCAAGGGCGCGCCGAAAAAACTGGCGGCCCTGTTCACCGACACGGAGTTCTGGCAGAGCTGGACCGACCGTTGCCTGTCCTGCGGGGCATGCACCTACTTCTGCCCCACCTGTTACTGCTTCAGCATCACGGACGAAGGTGAGGGCCTGAGCGAAAAAGGCGGACGCCGCCTGCGCAGCTGGGACAACTGCATGTCCTCGTTGTTCACCCGCGAGGCCAGCGGCCACAACCCGCGCATGCTCAAGGCTTTCCGCATGCGCAACCGCGTGTCGCACAAGTTCTCCACCTATCCTGAAAACTGGGGGGCGTTCTCCTGCAACGGCTGCGGCCGCTGCATCAGCAACTGCCCCGTTTGCCTGGATATCCGCGCCATAGTGCTCGCCGCGCTCAACGCAGACCAGGCCACCGCCGAGTAGAGGAGCTGACGCATGGCTACCAAGAAAACTTCCGGCAAAACCAAAACCGCATCCAAGGCGGCCCCCAAGGCCGCTCCCCAAACCGCGCCCAAGCAAGCTCCCAAGGCCGCCGCGCCCAAAAAGGACGTTGCGCCCAAGCCCCGGGCCGCCGAAGTGCCCGTGGCCGCCCAGGCGGTTTCACCGGCCGTGCGCCCGGACGCGGAGCTTGTGGCGCATGAGGAGCACGCTCCCGTGATCCGGGAAGAAGGCAAACTGGCCGTCAGGGAAAGCGCCGCGCCCGCCACAGTGAAAACGCCCGGCGCGGATCCGGATCCCGAGGCCCCCAAGATTGAGACTAAACCCGCCGCAGCTCCCAAAGCCGCCAAGGGCAAGGGCATGCTGCGGGAAATCTCGCCCCGGCCCATGCCTCGGGGCAATCCCTACAAACCCATGCCCGCCACCGTGGCCGAGGTCATCCGGGAAACCGGAAACATCACGACCCTGCGGGTGATCCTGGACAACGCCGGGGATATGAAATCCTTCAGCCACGAGCCGGGCCAAGTCGGCCAGCTTTCGGTGTTCGGCGCGGGCGAAGCCACCTTTGTCATCAATTCCCCGCCGTCCATGAAGGACTATCTGCAATTCTCGGTCATGCAGGCCGGTGAAGTGACCGCCGCCATCCACCGTCTGTCGCCCGGCGACAAGGTGGGCGTGCGCGCCCCCTTGGGCAACTTCTTCCCCTACAACGACTGGAAGGGCAAGGACGTCTTCTTTGTGGGCGGCGGCATCGGCATGGCCCCCATCCGCACCATCATGCTGCATCTGCTGGAACGCAAGGCGGATTACGGCAAGATCAGCCTGCTCTACGGCGCGCGTACGCCCCGCGACATGGCCTTCAGCTATGAGCTGGAGGACTGGCTGCGCCGCCCCGATCTGGACTGCATCCTGTGCATCGACGCCCCCTTTGAGGGCTGGGAGCACAAGGTGGGCCTGATCCCCAACGTGCTGCTGGAGCTAAATCCCGATCCGGCCAATTGCGTGGCCGTACTCTGCGGGCCTCCGGTGATGATCAAGTTCACGGTGCAGGCGCTGCAAAAGCTGAACTTCGCTCCGGAGAACGTCGTCACCACTCTGGAAAAACGCATGAAATGCGGCATCGGCATCTGCGGACGCTGCAATATCGGCGGCCGCTATGTCTGCGTGGACGGGCCGGTGTTTACCTGGAAGGAGCTGCAGGAGCTGCCGCCCGAACTGTAGGCATCCGGCCTTTTGCCCGCTGGCGGCGTTAAACCGTGCGGCCCGGTTCGGTCGCGTAGATGGCTACGCTTCCGTGCCGGGCCGCTTTTTGCCTTGTCTGCGAACACAATCGAATGCCTGGAAGCCAAAGTCGTAGGACAACCTCCGGCGGCCGTTTTTTATCCCAAAAAACGCGCTCCGCTGTTTATTACGGAGCGCGTCAAAAAACATACCGTATGAAATGTATGTTCTTTCAATCGCAAGTTAACCCGGCGCGGCGCTTGTCATCGTGCTTTATTATCGGTTTGCGGCCAGGAGCGACGGCTTCTCTCATCAGGATAAAGACCGAAAATCGGCCCATCCGGCTAATAACCCAGGCGCAAGCGGCCGATAAGGCAAGAAGAGGGAAAAATGCTCGACCTCAGGCATCGTGGCACTCCTGCTTGATGACGGCTTCGGCCTTGATCCGGTTCAGCAGTTCGGCTAAGGTCGCCGTGACGTGCTCGCGGATGTCCCCGGCCACCACCAGAAAGAGCATATCGTCGCCGGGCTTGAGCATGCCCTCCTCCGTCTGGGCCACAATGGCGAAAATGCCGGGGCGCTGTTCCATCTCACGGCAGATTTCGCACATTTTCGCGTTGTCGTGGCTGACGCGCACGGCGCTGACTGGCGCATGGTCCTTGCGGGACCAGCCGCGCACCACGCCGTTGTGCACGAGCATCATGCCCACATGCTCGGTGAAGCCGGGGCGGGCTTTGAGTTCCTGGAGAGTTTTGTTAATATCCATAGGGACCGCCTTGGTTGAAAGAATATTGGCTTGCTCAGTATATATGCAGACCTTCCGCTCATAAAGGACTTTATTGATTGATGGCGCAGTTATCGCAGCTTCTGTCCCGCCTGCCTGAGGGCAAAGATGTGCACATGAGCACCATGGGCCATGTGCTCTGGGTCTGCTGGCACAACAATCTTACCCCGGCGGTAAGCCAGACCCTGCTCAACTACGGCGGCATGCTGGTGGGCGAGGAGCACGAACAGGCGCTCTGGTTTTTTTTTACCGATGACGTCTTTCTGGCCCTGGCCCGGCTTATGGTTTGGGGCAATTTTAATGAACTGGCCGTCAGCATTGAACTTTTTCCGGGCCGTCTGCAACTGAGCAGCAAGCGTACAGCCAGTCTTTCCTTGGACGGCGCGTTGCAGGCCCAGCAGATGCTGGTCCGGGACAGTCTGGAAGTCTGGGTGCATCCCAAGAGCCGGGAAGGACGGAACGCCCTGCCAGGCATTTCCTTTGAAAGCCGTCCGCCCCGTCAGGGCATGGCCTCTGTGGACTGGGCCACGCCGATGGTGGACGTGCGCATGCCGTATTCCTCCACCCAGGCATGGTTTGCCATTCTGCATCCTCTGGGCAGCCCTCTGGACAAGGCCTTTCAGAGCGGTTGGAGCGCTATGTTCAAGCGCATCGAGGTGATGCTGCAAAAACACAAGATCAAGTCCATCGCGCACGAAACCTTTGTCATGGTATCCGTGGACAATCTGCTGATGCTGCGCACCTTTCTGCGCGACTATCTGCGCAGCTTCGACAAGGAGAACAACGAGCCCGGTACCTGCTGGCCCTGCGTCTGCGTGGTGGCCAACCGCAACAATCTCAATTTCAACACGGACCTGCCCAAAAAAATCGGCCTGCAGTGGGACAATCTGATGCCGGATTTTCCGTACATCAGCTACCGCAACGCTTATCTGCTGGGCGAGGGCTTCACAGTGCGCGATCTGCGCTTTAGCGGCGAACAGACCAGCATGGACAGCTGGTGCAACGTGCTGCTGGACGAAAACAGCATCAGCGTCCGCTCCATTCCTTTGCTCATGGCCGGGCAGCTTACGGCGGGCAGCACCGGGGCCGGGGGGTGCTTTTATTGTGGCATTCCCAGCCATACGGCGGCGGAGTGCCCCACGCGCACCTATTTCCCCAGCCGGCCGGAAACCTGGGAAGAAGTGGCGAGCCTGGACTTGGAGAACATCAACGACGCCTTCCGCCACATTGAGATGGTGCTGGGGCAGAAGGGGACGGACGGCTACGAGAAACTGCTGGAGGGCAAGGACGACGCGGCCGTATTGATGCAGGCCGTGCTGGACATCAACGGGCCGAGCCAGTTGCGCAATGTCCCCCGGCACTGGCTCTATCGCCTGCGCGAACCGGACCCGGACGAGGAAAAAAACACCCGCGATGACAGCCCGGCATGGGATTTGCTGGACCAGCTGTCTAGGGCCACGCCCGACGAACTGCCTGATCTGGGGAAAAAAGTGGCTCAGAGCATCACGCGTCATCAGCGCGATCCGCGTTTGCGCATGGTGCAGGCCTTTCTGTTCATCCAGCGGAATGATTTCAGCCATGCCTCGGTCTGCTTTCGCGAAGCGGCTAGCCTGACCCCGACCCCCTCGCTTCAGGCTTGGAACGAATACCTTCAGGCCCGGCTTTCGGAAGAGCAGGGCCAGTATAGCACGGCCATCGAACAGTACTCCCAGGTCTGGCGGGTCATGCCCCAGTGGCGTGACGTGCAGTACCGGGGCATTGTCTGCCGGGTCAAAATGGGTTTCGCCGAGCAGGTGCTGGAGCAGATCACCAATCTGGTCCGCGAGAATCCGCCCTATTTCAACCGCGTGCTCATCGACCCGGCCTTGGAGCGTGGACGACTGCTGATTCTTTCCTCGCTCTATGCTCTCTGGGCCGAGGCTAAGAAGAACGCCGAGGACGAGCGGGCCAAGATCAACGGCATGGAGGCGCGGCTCAACGACTGGTTCCCGGCGGACCATCCGGCGCAGTTGAACCTCGGGCGCAAGATTCACACACTGGAGGCGCTGAGCAACATCAACAACTATCTGGCTTTTCTTCATGTGGTGGAACAGCGTCCTCTTCTGGAAAAGGAACTGGAAGAGAGCATCGAGCGCGAGGTGGAGGAACTGAGAAACCGCTACAGGTATTATCTGGACGTGCTTCAGGAAATTCGCGACGAAGCCTCCTGGTTTCCCTTCCCTTCGGTGTTGCGCGACTTCAGCAGCGATTTCAACGAGAGCGCGGGCATCATCAACTGGGCTTTCGCCTGCAATTTCAATGAGGCTGAAACTTTCAAGCGCGCCCAGTCCATCATGCCCCGGATCAACGAATTGCTGCGCAATCTGAAAAAGCGCCTCAAGTTTCTGCGTATGGTGCGCGACGGCACGCTTTTCGGCCTGACCATGGTCAAGACCTTCATCTGGGTGGAAATCGTGGGTCTGCTGCTCTGTTTCCTCGGCGTGCCCATTGTGGTTTTCTGGGGTGACAGCCTGCACTTGGGCTGGCTCAAAAACCTGCTGGGCGAAAACCAGTGGTCCATACAAAAGGTTCTGGCGGTTATCATCACCATTATCGCCATTGGCGTCGGGGCGTTGCACACCACTCTGGTCTTTGACCGCAAGCGGGAAAAACTTCTGGAGCAGGCCCGTGAGCAGCGGGAAAAGGCCCAGCAGATGCGACTGGAGCGCATCCGCAGGCAGCGCGCGGCTGAGGCGGAAAAGACCCGTCGCGCTCAGCAGGCCGAAAACGAGCGCGAGGTGCGGCGACAGCTCAAGGAGCGCAGCAAGGATTGAGCGCCCCGGCGGGGGACTTGCCAGATTTATCAATAAGAATTATTGATAAATAGACACTCGTCGCTGGAGGTAGCCATGCCGAATCTGAAGGATTTTGCGCTCTATGATATAGATTGGAATCTCACGCCGGAGCACGCGGTCACCATGTACCTGGAATGGGGGAACAATGACTGGCATGCCGAATATCCGCCGGTGCGCTCCAAGGAGGACGTGGCCCATTATTTTGTGGTGGACAGCTGGCAGGATCCTCCAGTGGTGCGTCTGGTGCGGCGCAATTCCGAGCGGGCCGACGACCTGATCAGCGTGCCTTTGCCGGACGATCTGCTGTCGGATTATCGGCAGGCCCACGGCACATGGCGCGGCATCAGCGAACCCACGCCGAAAATCAAGGATTGGCTGAAAAGCGAGTTGGGGCAATAGAGCCATTTCGCTCGACCGCCTTAAAGGTAATCTGCCTGAGAACGGACCATTTTCAGCAACTGCAGGTATGTCGCGCGGCGTCCGGAAAACGGGTGCCGCGTTTTTGTCTAAGAAAACCTCCCGCCTGGCGGGAGGTTCCAGAAAGCTTTCAGCTATACATATGCGAGCAAAGCTCCTTTTGATCCGTTAAAAAAGGGCAACCGCAAGCAGACAAAACAAAAGAGGCACCATGGGTTGACCCTACCTCGTCAGGAGGATGCTATGTTTAGGTTAGCATTTCCTGCTGGGTAAAAGGGTTTATTCTTTTCACGGCATCCTTCCGGGGTCATCCGGTTCAGTGAGC
>APFI01000282.1 GCA_000403945.1 Desulfovibrio sp. Dsv1 | reverse complement strand
GGCATTTTCCATGATTTTACTCAGAAGAGTCATCAGGGAATCATGAAATGACTTCTAGTCATGACCCAAGTGAAAATATACTTTCCCGGCGCGGCCAGGTTTTCGGGTCCACATGCGTGAAACGGGCTGGCGCGCATCCCCTCGCCCGCGTCCGTTCCGTCCGCCATGTTCAGCTCTTGCGCCGCGCCATGCCCAGTTCCATGAGCCGTTCCAGCAACTGGCCGAACTCAAGACCGATGATCTTGGCTTCCTGCGGTACCAGGCTGGTGGCGGTCATGCCCGGCAGGGTGTTGACTTCCAGCAGGGTCAAGTTCTGCTGCGCGTCCAGGATAAAGTCGGCGCGGCTGTAGCCTCTGAGCCCTAGGGCCTTATGGGCCGCCAAGGCCAGATCCCGGACTCGCGCGGTCACCCCCGGCGCGATGGGCGCGGGGCAGATCTCGCGTGCGCCGCCCTTGGCGTACTTACTTTCGTAGTCAAAAAAATCTCCGGCCACGGGTTCGATGAGAATGGGCGGCAGAGCTTCTTCCCCCAGAATGCCGCAGGTAACTTCGCGACCCTTGAGTTCCGGCTCCATAAGGGCCTCGTCCCCGGCGGCAAAAATCTCGGCCAGCACAGTGTCCAGCTCGGCGCGGTTACGCGCCCTGCCCAGACGCAGGGAGGATCCGCCGGTATTGCTTTTGACAAAGAGCGGATAGGGCAGGCGCGGCCGCCAGCCAGCGGGCGGCGT
Source organism: Desulfovibrio sp. Dsv1 (assembly GCA_000403945.1). Lineage (GTDB taxonomy): Bacteria > Desulfobacterota > Desulfovibrionia > Desulfovibrionales > Desulfovibrionaceae > Desulfovibrio. Next base: position 1,512 of record APFI01000282.1, on the reverse strand, counting down.
GGACGGCAAAAATTCCCAGTCGGCTGTGGGCAGGCCCACATGCCGAAAAATCTGCTTGGCCGCCGCCTTGTTCAGGGCCAAGAAGGAGCCCGCTGGGCCCGCCCCCTGATAGGGGCAGCCCACCCGGTCAAGCATGGCCTGCACCAGACCGTCCTCACCTGGCGCGCCGTGCAGGTTGATCAGGGCGAAATCGTGCTTGCGGGCCTGAGGCAGCAATGTGTCGAATTCCGTCAGCAAATCGAAAAAAGTCACACTGTGGCCCCGCGCGCGCAGGGCTTCGGCCATGCCGCGCGCACCGTTTAGAGAGACTTCACGTTCACTGGACCAGCCGCCCGCAATCAAAAGAATTTTCATGCAACGCCCATCCCAACTGCGCCGACAAGGCGCCCTCAATAGTTTTTCCCTGTTCGTAGGAACTCCGGATACCTGTGCGCGCGGCGTCATTGCGGCCATAACGCGTGAGTAGGTCCTCGTAACGGTCCTCAAGCGAAACGCAGGCGTCGTGCCTGACCCGTTTGTCGGCATAGATCACAAAAAACGGCAACGCGCAGATCCCCGCTCCTTCCGGTACGGGCCAAGGCCAGTGTACATGCAGCATGACTCCTTGCGCCAACGCGTAGTTACGGGTTTCGGCAACGGCCCACGCGCCGCCCAACTGCGCATGACTACCTCCATGGCGTAGGCAGTAGGTTTTGGCGAGGTCGTGCAGCAGGGCGCTGGCGCGCACTTCCGGCACATGGACCGCAAAGCCTTTTTCCGCCGCGCGCCGGGCCAAGAGTGTGGCGATATGGGCCACAATCCGCGAATGGCACCGCACATTGGGCAGCATGTCATACTTGCGCCAGAGGGCGAAACAGGCTTGGTCGTCCGGCGGCGGAGCGGAAGCGGATGTCGCCAGCCCCGGAAGCTCCGGTAGCCCAGACAGGGGATGGTTGAAAGGATTAGTCGCGCTGGATGCGGAGTCAAAATTGTTCATTTTGTAAATATGCCACCGACGGAACGGGAAGGCAAGATACCCGTACCGCCATTGTCGGTATTTCAACGAACTATAAAACAGCGGCCCAACCCGCAAAGACTGAACCGCTGCTGATAATTCATGTGTAACCCTCCCCTAAATATAGTTCAGATCGAAATCGGAGACTTCTGGTAAACCCTCCCTGGGGGGAGCCATGAAGAAGTCACGGTTTTCCGAGCGCCAGATCATCGCAATCCTTGAATCTGTCGAAGCGGGTCGGACCGCCAGGGATGTATGCCGCGAGCGCGGCATCAGCAGTGGCGCATTCCACGCCTGGAAGAGCGAATTCGGGGGATGGAAGCTTCTGACATTGAGCGTATGCGGGACCTTGAAGTATGAAAATGCCCGTCTCAAGCAGTCGAAGCGTGTTCGCCTGCAAGTCGACGCCGCGTGACGACAGCCTTGTCATAACGGCGCTTCCTGGGCTGGCGGACCGCCACCCACGATGCGGACTTGCCAAATGCCTTGCCGTGTCGCGTCGTGAGGGGCATGCATGA
>APFI01000281.1 GCA_000403945.1 Desulfovibrio sp. Dsv1 | reverse complement strand
GCGGGTCGGACCGCCAGGGATGTATGCCGCGAGCGCGGCATCAGCAGTGGCGCATTCCACGCATGGAAGAGCGAATTCGGGGGGGATGGAAGCTTCGGACATTGAGCGTATGCGCGACCCGGAGTATGAAAATGCCCGTCTCAAGCAAATGTATGCGGACCCGAACCTGAAAAATCGGGCCTTGAAGGATGTAATTGAAAGAAAGCTCTGAAGCCGACACCGAGAAGCGTGAAGTCGCGCTTTTCGTTCACAACGGGGCATGGACTTTCTGTCAACAGGGCATGCGCGGCATTGCATATATGAGTCGAAGTGGGTTCGCCTGCAAGCCGACGCCGCGTGACGGCAGCCTTGTTGGGCTGGCGGACCACCACCCACGATGCGGACTTGCCAAATGCCTTGCCGTGTCGCGTCGTGAGGGGCATGCATGGAACCACAAACGCGTCCACCGGATTTATCGACAGCCGCGGTTGAACATGCGTCGCAAAGAGAAACGGTGACCGCCCGTCCGTCAGGAGGCGCAACCCG
>APFI01000280.1 GCA_000403945.1 Desulfovibrio sp. Dsv1 | reverse complement strand
TCCGATTGACGGATTTGCGGCGGAAAGATTTTTGGCGGACAAGGGCCGCGACACGGACGAGACTCTCGCCCGGGCTGAAAAACAGATGGAAGCGGTCATTCCCCCGAAAAAAAAGCCGCAGGGAGCGGCGCGATTGCGACGGGGAGCCTTGCAGAGGGCCCGGCACCCGATAGGGAACGCGTTCCCTCATTTGAAGCACTGGCGCGGCATTGCGACCCGATACGCGAAAATGCGGCCTCATTCCTGGCCGCTATTTGGATTGGATGCATTTTTTTGTGGACTTCAATCTCGTGACTACACTATCCAGGCTCTACCTTCAGTAAACCGCCGACCGCGAACAGCTGATTTTTTCAGACAGCAGGGCGCAAAGCGGGAATTGGCTGAAGCTGTATTGGCATAGCGCACCGCAAGCTCAACTTCCGTTTTGCAATGCCGCTGTATAGGAAAAGGCAACCTTGCAGCGGGAGGATTAATGAGGGATGAGCCTAGAAACTGTCTCCAAAAAGTGAATTTGTCCCCTGGACTGTGTCAACAGTCGGTTGCGGCCCAAATCTGTGCCATAAGCGTACTACCCCTAGCTTGCAACGCGGGTAAATAGTCCGCCGCTGATTCTTTTCCGCACAATAGTGAACTCCGCGCCGGACACGGACGCGGGGTTCACTGCTTTCAGGCTGCGTCACAAATTTGAACGCGCGGCACAAGGCAAGTTTTATTTAAGCAAATAATATTATATTTCAATATATTATAAAATGGCATGGCAATTGCTAGCTGAGTGCGGCATTCGGCCTTTCGCCAGCAAGACAGAGACAAGACCAGGGGAAACGTCATGCCCGCTTTCTTTACGAATTTTGTGGACAGCATCAAGGAATTCTGGAGCAGAATGAGCATGATTCAGCGCGTGGCCGTGGCTGGCGGCGCGGTGGCGCTGCTGTCCGCCGTCATCGGCCTCTCGGTCTGGCTGAGCCGGCCGGAATACCGCGTGCTCTATTCCAATCTGGGCGCGGAAGACGCCAGCCATGTGATCAAGGCGCTGCAAACCGACAAGGTTCCTTATCAGCTGGCCGACAACGGAGCCACCATCATGGTGCCCAGGGAAGTGGTTTACGACCAGCGCATCAAGATCGCCGGCGAAGGCGGCTTGGTGGGACAGGGCATCGGCTTTGAAATTTTCGACAAGGTCAAGGTGGGCCAGACCGACTTTGTGCAGAAAATCAACTACACCCGCGCGCTTCAGGGCGAACTTTCACGCACCATCAGCGAATTCCCCAGCGTGGAGAGCGCCCGCGTACACTTGGTCATCCCTCAGCGCAGCCTTTTTGTGGAGGAGCGTCAATCCCCCTCGGCCTCCGTGGTGCTCAAGCTGACCAATCCCAACAGCAAGCCCGACCAGAAAGAAATCAACGCCATCCTCAACATGATGCTCATGGCCGTGGAAGGCCTGGACAAGAGCCACGTCTCCATTACGGACAACGGCGGCAAGGTGCTCTACCAACCGGAAGAGGACAGCTTGGCAGGGGCCAGCAGCACCCAGATGGAGCACCGTCTTCAGGTGCAGCGCAATCTGGAGCGGCGCATCGAGGAAATGCTGCAGCCCCTTTTTGGGCCGGGTCGGGTCATCGCCAAGGTCAATGCGGATATGGACTTCAGCCAGAAGACCATCCGCCGGGAATTTTTCGATCCTGAAAAAACCGCCGTGCGCAGCGAACAGCGCAGCGAAGAAAGCCAGCAAGGTCGCGCCAACCTTGAGGCGGGCGCGCCGGACGCCAACTTCCGCGGCGACGGCATCACCGGTTCGGTGTCGGACCAGAACGGCACCCGTGAAACCCGCACCACCAACTACGAAATCAACAAGGAAGAGCAGCAGATCGTCGCCAATGTAGGGGATTTGCGCCGTCTGACCGTTGCCGTTATCATTGATGGGACGTATGAAAAGGTTGACGGGGCATGGTCTTTCGTGCCCCGCAAGACGGAAGAGTTGGAGCGCGTGCGGCAGCTGGTTTCCAATGCCGTGGGTCTGGACAAGGGGCGTGGCGACTTGCTGGAGGTGAGTTCCGCCCCCTTCACCGATTCGGAACCGCCCAAGGATCCCAATTTCGCCGATCTGCTGGCTGATTACGCCGAACGCCTGGGCAAACCACTGCTCAATGCGCTGCTGGCCTTCCTCTTCCTGATGCTGATCGTGCGGCCTGTGGTGCTCGCCCTGATCCGGCCCAAGGTTGAAGCCGGGGAAATGGTGGAAGGGCTGGAAGGTCTGCCCGCCGCCGAAGAACAGATCGCCCTGTATGAGGCCCTGGAGGAAGCGGCCAAGGCCGACGAGGAAGTGCCCGAGCAGGAAGAAGACGACGAACTGGCATTCAAGGATATTGAAGCCCTGAAAGCGCATATCTTCACCCTGTCCGACAATCATATGGAACAGGTGGTGACCTTGGTGCGCGGCTGGATGAAAAGCGATGAAACAGCGAAGGTCTGATCTTACGGCGCTGCCGTCCGGGGGCGGGGACAATTCCCGCCTTCCTTCCCTGACTGAACTCAAGGCCCTGCGGCACGCCCAAAAGGAAACCAACCAGCGGGTGGAAGAGCTGAAACTGCGCCTCTATCATTTTACAGAACAGCATATGGACCAGGCCGTCCATTTGATCCGGCGCTGGCTGACAGACAAAAAATAAAAGAAACCGCGCGATCGCCCCGGCGCGGGCGCGTTCGAGCAAGGAGTAGAGGGGATGGAGTTGACCGGCCATCAGCGTATTGCCGTGCTGCTGCTCGCCATGGGCGACAAGTTTACGGCCGCTGTCTTCAAGCGCATGGAGCGGCAGGAAATAGCCGACGTTTCCAGAGCCATCGTGGAACTGGAGCCCGTGCCCAGGGAAACCGTGGAGGAAGTGTTGCGCGAGTTCCATGAATCCCTGGTGGACGGCGTGGACATGATCGCGGGCGGCAGCGACGCCGCGAAGAGCCTGCTGGTCAAGAATTTGGACCCGGAAACCGCCAAGTACGTCATGGACTCTCTGAGTCTGAATACCGGCCCCGCGCCCTTCCGGGAACTGGAATCGGTCAGCCCCCGCCTGCTCTCGCAGATCCTGCGCAACGAGCATCCCCAGACCCTGGCGCTGATCATGGGCCACCTCAACCCGGATCAGGCCGCCAAATTGTTGACAAGCCTGCCCGCCGGGGTGCGCGCCGAGGTGCTCACCCGCTTGGCCAAACTGGAATCCGTGCCCGAAGACATGCTCATGGAAGTGGACAAGGTGCTCACCAGCCAGCTTATCGCCATGGGCGGCAAAGAAGGCAAGAAGGTGGGCGGCGTGCAGTCCGTGGCCGAAATTCTCAATGCCGTGGACCGCGCCACGGAAGAGGAAGTGCTCTCCGAGATCGAGGAAGACTCCGCCCAGATGGCCGAGGACATCCGCAACCTCATGTTCGTCTTCGAAGACTGCAAGCATATCGACGACCGCGGCGTGCGCGAGCTGCTCAAGGAGGTTTCCAATGAGGCTCTCACCCTGGCCCTGCGCGGCGCCAGCGACGACCTCAAGGAAAAGTTCTTCAAGAACATGTCCGAACGCGCGGGCAACATTCTCCGCGAGGAACTGGAGTTCATGGGGCCCACCAAACTCTCCGACGTGGAAGCCGCCCAGCAGAACATCGTCAAGATCGTGCGCCGCCTGGAAGCCGAAAACAAGGTGGTGATCAGTCGGAGAGCGGACGAAGTTTTTGTTTAGGGAATGCAGACACTATGCCTTTTTGCCCGCATGCCGCGTTGGATTGCGCCCGCTTTTTTGGTCGAATACCAGATGAGTACACTCCCCGCAGGTAAACAAAAATTTTATAGTGTTAACAGACCTTGGGGCGGGCTGGCGGTTTCAGCGTCCATCCGCTCTTGTCCGCATGGGCGGGCTCAATCTGTATAATTTCGGGAAGCGACCATGGCGTCAGAAGAATTGCGCAAAAAATGGGGCACCATCTTCATGGGGGAGCGCGAAGCCACTGTGGAGCAACTGGACGCCATGCAGGAGCCCATGCGCCGCGAGCAGCTCAAGCGGGAGCAGCAGGAAAACTATCTGGATCGGGTGCGGGCCAAGGCGGCGGAGCGGGCGCGCGAGATTCTCGGTGCGGCCTATGCCGAACGGCAGAAAGTGCTGGAAGAGGCCAAGGCCGAGGCCGAGGCCGAACGCCAGAAGCTGGTCCGCGAAGGTGAAGCCCTCAAGGCCGCCGGAACGGCCGCCCATGAGCAGGCCGCCGCCGAGCTGGCCAAGGCCGAGGCCGAGCGCGAGGAGGCCGAACGCATCCGCGAAGCGGCCCACGGCGAAGGCTTTCAGGCCGGAATGGAGCAGGCCGAAGCCGAACTCAAGGAATTCCGCGCGGAACTGGGGCAGTCCCTGGCCGTGGTGCTGCGCGCCGTTGACGCCCAGCGGGAGGCCATCTGCGATTCCTGGCGCGGGGAACTGGCGGAACTGGTGCGGACGGCTGTTGCTGCGGGCACGGGCTGGCTGCTGGACAAGGAACACGACGCTGTTTTGCATTCCTTGGTGCTGGAGGCTTTGAGCCTGCTGGAAGACCGGGGCACTGTGACGGTGCGCGTCAATCCGGAAGACGAGGCGACGGTCGGCGACATGTTCATGATCGCGCGTGAGCGCGCGCCCGAGCTCAAGCAGTGGATCGTCAACGGCGACGCGGCCGTGGAGCGCGGCGGCCTGGTGGCGGAAAGCGTCAGCGGCAGCGTGGACTGCCGCCGTGAGCATTTCCGGGAACTGGTGGACGGCATTCTGGTCCATCTGGCCCTGCCAGTCCGTGAGGGCGAGGAGGCATCCGCTTCCGCCGTGCATGAACTGGTGGAGCGCGAGGTGGAAAAGATCGCGGCACTGGCTCCCGAGCCGGAGCATCCGGTGGAAGCCGCTCCCGACCTTACGCCGGAAACCGAACCGGGGATCGCGTCTGAAATTCTCGAAGCGGAACTGCTGCCCGCTGACGGGGCTGTTCCCGTGTCCGACGAAGAGCCAGGCATGCCGTTGGAAGCGGAAGCCGCACCGGACCCAAGTGCTGAGGAAGCGACCCGGCAGGCCGCGCCGCCTCCCGTTGAAAGCTTTGTTCCGGAGGAAGCTCCCACGCCTTCCTCTGCCCCTGCCGCAGGGAAAGTTCAGGCCGAAACCGGGCCACCCTCGCCCCTTGCGGAGAAAAACGTCCCGGAAGAAAGCATTCCGGAGGAAG